>CACMRY010000019.1 GCA_902616205.1 uncultured Pelagibacteraceae bacterium | reverse complement strand
AATTTACTTTGAATTCTTTCAACAATTTTTTTGGTTCAGTGTTCTTTTTTGCATAATACCCTTTCATAGCTTTGGTCAGTTTGTTATTTTTAATTTTACCAAAACCAATTTGGACTGCTTTATACCCTCTTTTATCTTGCTCAATAACTTGTATCACTCTACCAGTTTCCATTTTAAGAACAGTTACAGGAACCGATTGACCGGTTTTATAAAACTCTCTTGTCATACCAATTTTTTTTCCAATTAGTGCTATCTCAGACATTAAATTTTTATCTCCACATCTACACCTGAAGCCAAGTCTAACTTCATCAATGCCTCTACTGTTGCTGGTGTTGGTTCTATGATATCAATTAATCTTTTGTGAGTTCTGGTCTCAAATTGTTCTCTACTTTTTTTATCAATATGTGGAGACCTTAACACAGTATAACGTTCAATTTTTGTTGGTAGAGGTATAGGTCCTTTTATATTTGCACCTGTTCTTTTTACAGTATTTACAATTTCCTCAGTGGATTGATCTAAAACTTTATTATCGTAAGCTCTAAGTTTAATTCTAATATTTTGTTTTTCCATTTTAACCTGTTTTCTTTGTTACTTCGTCTTGAACATTTTGTGGAACCTTGTCGTAATGATTAAAAAACATTGTGTATTGAGCTCTACCTTGTGACATTGATCTTAAATTATTTATATAACCAAACATGTTAGCTAATGGTACCATTGCTGTAATGACAGTTGCATTACCTCTTTGTTCTTGGGTATTTATTTGACCTCTTCTGCTATTTAAATCACCAATTACATCTCCCATGTAATCTTCGGGTGTAACAACCTCAACTCTCATAATTGGTTCAAGTAATTTTAAAGTACCTCTAGTGCATGCCTCTTTAAAACACTGCCTAGAAGCTAATTCAAATGCCAAAACACTTGAATCAACATCATGATGTAGTCCATCTAAAATTGTAACTTTATAATCTATCAATGGAAACCCAGCTAATATTCCACCATCTGCAACAGTCTCTACACCTTTTTCTACACCAGGAATAAATTCTTTTGGAATTGCTCCACCTTTAATTTTACTTTCTACTTCTCTTCCTTTTCCTGGTTCAAGAGGTTCTACAGATAGTTTAACTCTAGCAAATTGACCTGCTCCACCACTTTGTTTTTTGTGTGTATAATCAAATTCTGCAGCACTTAGTATTGTTTCTCTGTATGCAACTTGCGGAGCTCCAACATTTGCTTCTACTTTAAATTCTCTTTTCATTCTATCTACAATTATGTCTAAGTGTAACTCTCCCATACCTTTAATAATGGTCTGTCCAGATTCCTCATCAGATGTAACTCTAAAAGATGGGTCTTCTTTAGCTAGTCTACCCAATGCTTCTCCCATTTTTTCTTGGTCAGCTTTAGTTTTTGGCTCAACTGCTATTTCAATTACCGGATCAGGAAATTCCATTGGCTCTAACAATACAGGCGTGTCTTTGTTTGCTAAAGTATGACCAGTAATAGTATTTTTAAGTCCTGCTAAAGCAACTATATCACCAGCATTTGCCTCTTTAATATCTTCTCTAGAATTAGCGTGCATAAGCAACATTCTGCCAACTCTTTCCTCTTTATCTTTAGATGTATTATAGATCCCTGTTCCAGACTTAACTGTCCCAGAATAAATCCTAATAAATGTTAAACTTCCTACAAATGGGTCATTTGCAACTTTAAACGCTAATGCTGAGAAAGGTGCGTTATCTTCAAATTTCATTTCCATTTCGTCATCAGATCCTTGTTTTGTGCCAATTATAGAACCTATATCTTTGGGGCTTGGTAAGTAATCAACAACTGCATCTAAAAGTGGTTGGACACCTTTATTTTTAAATGCAGAACCAGTAAGAACTGGAACAAAATCAAAATTTAAACAACCTTTTCTTACACATTTAATTAGATCCTCTTGGCCAATTTCCTCACCACCTAGATAGGCTTCCATTAGTTTTTCATCCTGTTCAACTGCTGTTTCAACTAGTTCTTGTCTATATTTGTCACAAATTTCTTTTAAATCCTCTGGTATATCTTGTTCTTCCCACTCAGCACCTAAATCCTCATTTTTCCAAACTATGGCTTTCATTTTAACAAGATTAACAACGCCTTTTAAAGATGCTTCGATACCAATTGGTACCTGCATTACTAGAGGCTTAGCACCTAATCTATCTTTGATCATTCCAACACATCTAAAAAAATCAGCACCAGTTCTGTCTAATTTATTTACAAAACAAATTCTTGGTACTTTGTATTTATCAGCTTGTCTCCATACTGTTTCAGATTGAGGTTCTACACCAGCTACACCATCAAAAACAGCAACAGCGCCATCTAAAACTTTTAATGATCTTTCTACTTCAATTGTAAAATCTACGTGACCTGGTGTATCAATAATATTAATTCTGTGTTCTCTCCAAAAACAAGTAGTTGCAGCAGACGTGATTGTTATGCCTCTTTCTTGCTCTTGTTCCATCCAGTCCATTGTTGCAGCTCCGTCATGAACTTCGCCTATTTTGTGACTTTTTCCTGTGTAATATAAAATTCTTTCAGTTGTTGTGGTTTTGCCTGCATCTATGTGAGCCATGATGCCTATGTTTCTATATTTATCTAATGTGTGAGTTCTTGCCATTGATTACCACCTAAAGTGTGCGAAAGCTTTGTTAGACTCTGCCATTTTGTGAGTGTCCTCTTTCTTTTTTATTGCTGATCCCCTGTTTTGATATGCATCAAAAATCTCATTAAATAATTTATCAGACATATTTTTATCTTTTCTTTTTCTTGATGCATCAATAATCCATCTTAAAGCTAAAGCCTGAGATCTTTTTGCTTTTACTTCAACAGGAACTTGATATGTGGCACCACCTACTCTTCTTGATCTAACTTCTACAGTTGGTCTAACATTGTTTATAGCATCGTTAAAAACAGTGATTGGTTCATCTTTAGATTTTGATTTAATTTTATCAATTGCATCGTAAACAATTTTTTCTGCTACAGTTTTTTTTCCATCATACATGATTGAATTTATTAATTTTGGAATAATTACAGATTTATATTTAGGATCTAAAACAGGAATTTTTTTAGGAGCTTTTCTCTTTCTAGACATATGTTATTTACCTTTTTTGGTTCCGTAAAGTGATCTTCTTTGTTTTCTGTTTGCCACTCCTTGCGTATCAAGATTACCTCTTAAAATATGATATCGTACACCTGGTAAATCTTTTACTCTTCCACCTCTGATTAGAACAACTGAGTGCTCTTGAAGATTATGTCCTTCGCCTGGGATATATGCTGTAACTTCAAAACCATTTGAAAGCCTAACTCTTGCAACTTTTCTTAATGCTGAATTTGGTTTTTTTGGGGTTGTTGTGTAAACTTTAACACATACTCCTCTTTTTAAAGGTTGTTTTTGTAAAGCCGGAACTTTGTTCCTTGCTAGTGGTCTTGTTCTACTTTTTCTTAACAACTGGTTTATTGTTGGCATAAATATAAATTTTTTTATTTTTGATGAAATAACTGACAGGTTATTTGTGGCAGCGTTTAGTGATCAAGTCACTACATTCCAACCAAAAACATGGCCAAAATACATAAGAAATTGTATTTGTCAAACTAAAACCAATTAAATTTTGCCTAATTTTATTGATTAATTTGAGCTTCTGATGGATCTGAGGTCTCTTGTTCAGTTAGGAATTTTTTATCATCATCTAGAGCTTTTTTGTTCCAATCGTTCTTAATAGAACCTGTGCCGGCAGGAACTAGTCGACCAACAATAACATTTTCTTTCAATCCGACTAATTTATCAACTTTACCTTTAATTGCAGCATCAGTTAATACCCTAGTTGTCTCTTGGAAAGATGCAGCAGATATAAATGACTCAGTTTGTAGTGATGCTTTAGTAATTCCCATTAAAACTCTCTCACCAATTGCTGGTTTTTTACTTTCAGCTTTTAAATTTTCATTAAGTTGCTCAAATTTTATTCTATCTATTACCTCTCCAGGTAAAAGGCTGCTATCTCCTGGTTCTTTAACCTCAATTTTTTTAAGCATTTGTCTTAAAATTACTTCAATATGTTTATCGTTAATTATAACTCCTTGAAGTCTATAAACATCTTGAACTTGGTTAACGAAGTATTCAGTCAATTCCTCAATACCTAAAATTCTTAAAATATCATGAGGCAAAGGTTGACCATCTAATAGATATTCTCCCTTTTTAATTTTTTCACCTTGGTTAAAGTTGATATGTTTTCCTTTAGGAATTAAGTAACTTGAAGTCTCACCATTTTCAGATTCTATTGTTACTCTTTGTTTACCTCTTACCTCTTTTCCAAAAATTACTTTTCCATCATTTTCAGCAATTATGGCACTATCTTTTGCTTTTCTTGCTTCAAATAATTCTGCTACTCTTGGTAAGCCTCCAGTAATGTCTTTTGTTTTAGTTGTCTCTTTAGGTAATCTAGCGATAACGTCTCCCGCTGAAATTTTCTGTCCATCTTTCACAGATAAAATTGAATCTGGAACTAAATAGTATCTGGCTTCATTATCATCTGCTTTTTTAATTACCTTACCTTTTGCATCTCTAAGTGTAATTCTTGGTTTTAGATCAGTATTTTTAGATTGTGTTTTCCAATCTACGACTGCTTTTGTTGAAATTCCTGTTGCATCATCAACAGTTTCAGCTAGTGAAACTCCATCAATTAAATCAACATAATTTGCAATTCCATCTTTTTCTGCAATTACAGGTGTTGTGTATGGATCCCATTCACATATCTTTGCACCTTTTTTAATTTTATCATCGTTTTGAAAAAATAGTTTTGAACCATAAGGAACTTTATAAGAAGCAACTTGTAATCCGTTTCCATCCTCTATTGAAAGCTCAGTATTTCTTCCCATAACTATCTGATTTTTCTTTGAATCTTCCAATAAATTAGTATTCACAATTTTCAATATTCCATCTGAACTCGATACAATTTGTGAATCTTGTTTTACAGATGCAGTTCCACCTACGTGAAACGTTCTCATTGTTAATTGTGTACCTGGTTCACCAATTGATTGAGCAGAAATCATTCCAATAGCTTCACCAACATGTACCATTTTTCCTCTGGATAAATCTCTCCCATATGAAGTTGCACATACACCCTCTTTCGCTCCACATGTCATTACAGAGTATACATTAATACTTTTTACACCAGCCGCATCAATTTTTTCACATCCAGCTTCATCTATCATTTCATTTTTTTTGATTAAAATATCTCCAGTTAATGGATTTTTTACATCTTTTGCTGCAACTCTACCAAGTGCTCTCTCTGATAAACTTACCATTATATTTCCACCTTCTAAGACTTCTGTAAGCTTAATAGATCCACATTTCATATCACACTTAGGTTTAGTAATAGTTAAATCTTGAGCAACATCACATAACCTTCGTGTTAAATATCCTGAACTTGCTGTTTTCAATGCTGTATCAGCTAAACCTTTTCTAGCTCCGTGTGTCGAATTAAAGTATTCGAGAGCAGTCAGACCTTCTTTGAAATTTGAAGTAATAGGCGACTCGATAATTTCACCTGATGGTTTAGCAATCAAACCACGCATTCCAGCTAATTGCTTCATTTGTGCGGCAGATCCTCTTGCACCACTATCAGCCATCATGAATACTGAATTGATTTTAAGACCTTCATCTGTAACTTCAGTTGCAGAAATCCTCTTCATCATCTCAGATGCAACTCTATCAGTACATTTTGACCATGCATCAATTACTTTATTATATTTTTCACCCCTAGTAATCAATCCTTCAGCATATTGGTTTTCATAATCTGAAATTAATTTTTTTGTCTCATCGATTAATTGTTGTTTATTATCTGGTATAACTAGATCATCTTTACCAAATGAAATTCCAGCTTTAAACGCATGTTTAAAACCTAGATCTTTTAATTTATCACAGAATATGACTGTACTTTTTTGACCTGAGAACCTGAACACATGGTCAATAACTTCTGAGACAACTTTTTTAGGTAAAAGTCTATCAACTAATGAAAATTTGTTATTGACATTTTTTGGTATTAAACTTGACAATAAAAATCTTCCTGCAGTACTAATGTGTTTTTCAAATTTAGTATTTCCTTTCTCATCAACAGTTTCAAATCGTGAAACTATTCTTGAATGAACTTTGATTTGACCAATTTCAAGTGCATGTTCTATTTCAGAGGTGTTGACAAAATAACCCTCCACTCTATCTTTTTGATACGATGGCTGAGATAAATAATAAATTCCTAAAATCATATCCTGACTAGGAACAATTATAGGTTTACCATTTGATGGACTTAAAATATTATTAGTAGACATCATTAATACTCGTGCTTCTAATTGTGCTTCTAAACTAAGTGGAACGTGCACAGCCATTTGATCACCGTCAAAGTCGGCATTAAATGCAGCGCAAGTTAATGGATGAAGTTCTATGGCATTTCCTTCAATAAGTTTTGGTTCAAAAGCTTGTACACCTAGTCTATGAAGTGTTGGAGCTCTATTTAAAATAACCGGGTGTTCTCTTACAATTAGCTCTAAAGCGTCCCAAACTTCATTTCTCTCTCTTTCAACTAATTTTTTTGCTTGTTTAATTGTTGATGCTAAGCCTAACTTATTTAGCCTTGCGTATAAAAATGGCTTGAATAATTCAAGAGCCATCTTTTTTGGAAGACCACATTCATGTAGTTTTAGATCAGGACCAACTACTATTACTGATCTTCCTGAATAATCTACTCTTTTTCCTAATAAATTTTGTCTAAATCTTCCTTGTTTACCTTTTAACATTTCAGCTAAAGACTTTAATGGTCTTTTGCCTGTTCCAGTGATAACTCTGCCTCTTCTTCCATTGTCAAATAATGCATCAACAGACTCTTGAAGCATTCTTTTTTCGTTTCTTACAATAATATCTGGAGCTTTAAGATCCATTAATCTCTTTAATCTGTTATTTCGATTTATCACTCTTCTATATAGGTCGTTTAAATCTGAAGTTGCAAACCGGCCACCATCTAATGGCACTAAAGGTCTTAATTCTGGAGGAATAACGGGTATTGTTGTTAAAATCATCCATTCAGGCTTATTTCCAGTTTCTATAAAAGACTCAATTAACTTTAATCTTTTTATTGATCTTTCCTCTGATACTTTTGACTTTGTCTCTTTTATTGTTTTGATTAGACTATTTTTTTCCTCTTCAAGATTGATAGATTTTAAAATTTCAAGTATTGCCTCTGCACCAATGCCTGCTGTAAAAGATTCTTCCCCATATTCATCTTGATATTTAATTAATTCTTCTTCACCAAGTAATTGATTTTTCTTTAATCCAGTTAATCCAGGTTCAATAACTATAAAATTTTCAAAATATAAAACTCGTTCAACATCTTTAAGTTTCATATCAATCGCCAGTGAAATTCTGCTAGGTAATGACTTTAAAAACCATATATGAGCAACAGGTGTTGCAAGGTTGATATGGCCCATTCTTTCTCTTCTTACATTTGATTTTGTAACTTCAACACCACATTTCTCACATATAATTCCTCTGAATTTCATTCGTTTGTATTTTCCACATAAACACTCGTAGTCTTTTATTGGACCAAAAATTCTTGCACAGAACAGACCATCTTTCTCTGGTCTAAATGTTCTGTAATTTATTGTTTCTGGTTTTTTAATTTCACCATACGTCCAAGATTTAATTTTTTCAGGGCTAGCTAATGTAATTTTAATACTATTAAAATTTTGAGCTTCTGAAATTTCAGAACCTTTAAATAAATCTGTTAATTCTTTACTCATATTAATTTAACTCCACATTTAGTGCTAATGACTTTATTTCTTTTACTAAAACGTTAAATGACTCAGGTATTCCAGACTCGAAATTTTCTTCACCTTTTACTATCGTTTCATAAACTTTTACTCTACCAGCAACATCATCGGATTTTACTGTCAATATTTCTTGTAAAGTATATGAGGCACCATATGCTTCTAAAGCCCAAACTTCCATCTCTCCAAATCTTTGTCCACCTAATTGTGCTTTTCCACCGAGTGGCTGTTGAGTAACCAAGCTGTAAGGCCCTGTTGATCTTGCATGTATTTTATCTTCAACAAGGTGGTGTAATTTAAGCATATATATTGTTCCAACAGTTACTGGTCTGTCAAACTTTTCACCTGTTCTTCCATCCCATAAGTGTGTTTGTCCAGAGTTTGGAAGTTCAGCTAGATCTAGCATGTTAGTTACATCTTGCTCTTTAGCTCCATCAAAAACTGGTGTCGCTATAGGTACACCATTTTGAATGTTATCACATAAATCTTTAAATTCTGTATTTGTTAATTTATCGATGTTTTGATCATAAACATCATCCCCGTACACGGATTTTAAAAATGTTTTCATTCTTTCAGTTTTTTCAATCTTTTTCTGATTTTCATTAACTAAATTTTTTAATTTTTCACCAAGCTCAGTGCAAGACCATCCTAAATGGGTTTCTAAGATTTGACCTACATTCATTCTACTAGGAACTCCTAATGGATTCAAAACTATATCAACTGGTTTTCCATTTTCCCTATATGGCATGTCTTCTACTGGAACAATTTTACTAACTACTCCTTTATTACCATGTCTTCCTGACATTTTATCACCTGGTCTAAGTCTTCTTTTGATGGCTACAAATACTTTTACCATTTTCATGACGCTTGGTAATAAATCATCACCTTGTCTGATTTTTAATACTTTATCTTCGAAACGATCCTGAATATCTTTTTTTGCACTATTATATTGCTCTTTAATCTGTGACAATGCATCTGAATTTTTCACATCATTTGTAGTTATTTTAAATAAATCAGAAATTAATAAGCTATTAATTTTATCCTCATCTAATTTAGTTCCAGCATCTAGGTCTTTTATTTTTTTATCTAATAAAGAGCCAGCTAAGAATGTAGATGCTCTTTGTTTAATACTTCTCTCTAAAATTTCTTCCTCAACTTTTTTATCTTCTTGAACGCTTTCTATCTCTGCTCTTTCAATTGTAATTGACCTCTCGTCTTTTTCTATGCCGTGTCTATTAAAAACTCTTACATCTACAACAATACCTCCACTTCCACTAGGCATTTTTAAAGATGTATCAGCAACATCTATTGCCTTTTCTCCAAATATTGATCTTAATAATTTCTCTTCCGGTCCTGAAGCTGAGTCACCTTTTGGAGTTACTTTTCCAACCAATATATCGCCTGGTTTGACTTCTGCTCCTATATAAACAATACCCGACTCATCTAAATTTTTCAAAGCTTCTTCATTTACATTGGGTATATCTCTTGTGATATCCTCTTCACCTAATTTTGTATCACGAGCCATCACTTCATACTCTTCTATATGAATTGATGTAAATACATCATCAGTTACACATCTCTCAGATATAAGAATTGAGTCTTCAAAATTGTAACCTTGCCATGGCATAAACGCTACAGTAACATTTTTGCCTAGAGCAAGTTCACCAATTTTAGTGGATGGGCCATCTGCTATAATATCTCCTGATTTAACTTTATCACCTACTCTAACTAATGGCTTTTGATTAATACAAGTATTTTGATTTGATCTTTTAAATTTTTGTAAGTTATAGATGTCAACACCTGATTGAGAATAATCTTTTTCATTTGATGCTTTAATTACAATTCTTTTTCCATCAATTTTGTCAACAACTCCATCTCTTCTTGCAACAATTGTGACACCTGAATCTAAGGCTACATCACTTTCAATACCGGTCCCAACTAGAGGTGCTTCAGGTTTTAATAAAGGCACTGCCTGTCTCATCATGTTTGATCCCATTAATGCTCTATTTGCATCGTCATTTTCTAAAAATGGAATTAACGATGCGGCAACTGAGACTAACTGTTTTGGTGATACGTCAATGTAATCAATATTTTCAGGCTTTGATAAAATAAAGTTTAAATTTTCTCTACAAGATACAAGATCCTCTTTGAATTTACCATTTTTATCAATAACAGAATTAGCTTGAGCAATTGTAAATTTCGTTTCCTCCATTGCAGAAAGATATTCTATTTTATCTTGAACAATTCCATTTTCTACTTTCTTGTATGGGCTTTCTATAAAACCATATTTATTAATTTTTGAATAAGTGGAGAGACTATTAATTAAACCGATGTTTGGCCCCTCTGGTGTTTCAATTGGGCATATTCTTCCATAATGTGTCGGATGAACATCACGAACTTCAAATCCTGCTCTTTCTCTTGTAAGACCTCCAGGTCCTAAGGCAGACACTCTTCTTTTATGAGTAATTTCTGACAAAGGATTTGTTTGGTCCATAAATTGAGAAAGTTGAGAGGTTGCAAAAAAATCTTTTAAAGAAATTGTTAAGGGTTTAGCATTTATTAGATCCTGAGGCATTGCAGACTCCACGTCTAAGGTAGTCATTTTTTCTTTAATCGCTCTTTCCATTCTATAAACACCAATACGAGCTTGATTTTCAACCAACTCACCAACTGACCTTACTCTTCTGTTACCAAGATGATCAATATCGTCAACTTCATCTTTTCCATCCCTTAAGTCTAACATTTTTTGCACAATGGCTAATATGTCATCGTTTCTAAGGATTGTTATTTTATCTGAACAATTAAGATTTAATCTCGAATTCATTTTTACTCTACCGACATCCGAAAGGTCATACCTATCAGAGCTGAAAAATAGATTATTGAAAATTTGATTTGCAATCTCAATAGTTGGTGGCTCTCCTGGTCTTAAAACCTTATAAATTTCTGTGATAGCATCATTTTTAGTTTCATTTTTATCATTTAATAAAGTTAATAATAAATATGGTCCTTTTGTAATAGAATTTGTTTTAGAAATTTCGATAGATTTTATGTTTCCTTCAATTATTTTTTGAACAATAGTATCATTTAACTCTGTACCTATTTTAAATACGTCTTCACCTATTTGGATATCTTTATGAAGGAACTTTCCAAACAAAGTTTCGCTAGATACAAATATTTCCTTAAGTCCGTCGTTTGAAAGTTTTTTTGCAGTTAAAAAATTAATTTTTTCTCCTTGTTTGACAATAACTTTATTATTTTTGGCATCTATTACTTCCTCTGAAAAATTTTTGGATTTGTAATTTTCAGGATCAAATTTAGTTTTCCATTTATTTAGTTTTTCATCAAAACTATAAATGTCTTTTTCATAAAACTCGTTAACTATATCGTTCTTTGAAAATCCAAGTGCCTGAAGTAAAGTTGACACTAATATTTTCTTCTTTCTGTCAATTCTAAAATAAAGAAAATCTTTAACATCATATTCAAAATCTAGCCAAGAACCTCTATTAGGTATTACTCTGCAATTAAATAACAGTTTTCCACTTGCGTGAGATTTACCTTTATCATGATCAAAAAATACGCCAGGGCTTCTATGCATTTGATTAACAACAACTCTTTGAACCCCATTAGTTATAAAAGTTCCACTATTAGTCATCATTGGAACCTCACCCATATAAACTTCTTGTTCTTTTGCTGATAAAATATCTTTAGTATTATTTTCCTGATCTATTTCATAAACAACTAACCTTAATGTACATTTAAGAGCTGCAGAATAGGTTAAGCCTCTTGTAATACATTCCTCAACATCGAATTTTGGTTTTTCTAATTTATATGAAACATATTCTAATGTTGCTTTGTCGTTTAAATCCTCGATTGGAAAAATGCTTTTAAATACTCTATCAAAGCCTTTAATTAAATGTTGTTCAACATCTTGTTTGAATTCTGTTAATTCTTTGTAAGAATTTTTTTGAACCTCAATTAAATTTGGAATAGATAAACTCTCTTTTAGTTTACCGAAACTTTTTCTTATGTTTTTCTTTTTAGTAAAAGATAATTGCATCACATCTACTGATTTAAAAAATTTAAATCAGCAAAAAATCCTGTTTAAATTACTTAAGTTCTACTTTTGCGCCAGCTGCTTCAAGTTTTTGCTTGATTTCTTCAGCCTCTTTTTTATTAACACCTGATTTAACTTCTTTAGGTGCTCCTTCGACTAAATCTTTAGCTTCTTTTAATCCTAGAGCAGTGATAGCTCTAACTTCTTTAATTACATTAATTTTTTTATCACCTGCTGCTGTAAGCATAATTGTAAAATCGTCTTTTTCTTCTGCTGGCGCCGCACCTGCTGCTGCTGGTGCTGCTGCTGCAACTGCCGCTGCTGCTGTTACACCCCATTTTTCTTCAAGTTGTTTTGAAAGTTCAGCTGCTTCTACAACAGTTAAACTTGATAAATCTTCTATAATTTTATTTAAGTCAGCCATATTAGTCTAATGTCCCTGGTTATTTTTTTGATTTTTCGAGCGCTAAAATAGCGATTTTTGACGCCGGCGCAAGTAAAATACTTGCAATTTTTTGTGCTGGAGACCTTAAAATACCTACTATTTTTGCTCTTGCTTCATCTAGAGATGGTAATGTCGCAACATTTTGAACTCCTGCAACATCTAAAACGTCAGAACCCATTATACCACCTAAAATTTTTAAATTCTGATTCTCTTTAGAAAATTTAGTTAATATTTTTGCAGATGTAATAGCATCCTCAGACATTGCTACAGCTGTTGGGCCACTAAATAAATCTGATAAATCTTTACATCTGGTTTTTTCCAAAGCTAATTTTGTAATTCTATTATTAGTTATTTTAAATTTAATACCATGTTCTCTCATTTGTTTTCTTAATTCATCTAACTGTGAAACTGTTAAACCTTGATAATGAGTAACTATCACAGCCTCTGATTTATCAAACTGAGTTGACATATCACTTATGTACTGTCTCTTTTGTTCTTTATTCATCATAATTAAATGCTCTTACCTAATTTTACTTTATAAGAAACTCCCATAGATGATGTTATAAAAGCTTGTTTAACCAAATCACCTTTAAGAGTATTGTTTGCTTTTTCTTTTTCTAATGCATCAATGATTGCATTATAATTTTTTACTAATTTCTCATCGTCAAAAGATTTCTTTCCTATACTAACACCAATATTTCCATCTTTATCGTTTCTAATCTCCACTTGTCCAGACTTCGCATCAGAAACAGCTTTTGCTAAATCATTTGTTACTGAACCAAGTTTAGGATTTGGCATTAATCCTTTTGGACCTAAAACCTTTCCTAATTTTGAGAGTTTTACCATCATACCAGTTGTACAGATTAATTTTTCAAAATTTAATTCACCACCTTTAATTTTTTCTACAAACTCATCGCCTCCAACAATATCTGCACCAGCATCTTTTGCTTCTTGAGATTTATTATCTTCGCAAACAACTGCAACTTTTACATTTTTTCCTGTTCCACCAGGTAGGTTTACAGCTGTTCTTATATTAATTTCACTTTTTTTTTGTTTATTATTAATTTGAAAACTTAAATCAATTGACTCGTCAAATTTAGCTGTACAATTCTGTTTTACTAAAGATACCAATTTTTCAAAACTCTCTGAAGGTAAAGTATTAGTATTCTCAGGTAATTTTTTAAATCTTTTTGATGGCATTATTCTTTTACCTCTATTCCCATTGATCTTGCAGATCCTGCAATAATTTTTGATGCTTCTTCCAAGTCATGTGCATTCAAGTCTTCCATTTTCTTTTTAGCAATCTCTTCTAGTTGTTTTTTTGAAATTGAAGCAACTATATTTCTACCAGGTTCTTTTGAACCGCTTTTAAGTTTTACTGCTTCTTTAATAAAATGAGATGCTGGTGGTGACTTTAAAACAAAGTCAAATTTTTTATCTTTATATACTGTAATGATTACTGGTACAGGTTTTCCTGCAAACGATTTTGATTTCTCATTGAATGCTTTACAGAATTCCATGATATTAATTCCTCTTTGACCCAAAGCAGGACCAACAGGTGGTGCAGGGTTTGCTTGTCCACCATTTATCTGTAATTTTATATATCCACTAATTTCTTTTTTTGCCATTAACTTGCTTTCTCTACTTGGTTAAATTCTAAATCAACAGGTGTTGGTCGGCCAAAAATTGAAACTGAAACTTTAAGTCTTAGCTTCTCTTCATCAATATCTTCTACAAGACCACTGAAGGATGCAAAAGGTCCATCGATCACCTGAACTTTTTCACCAACGCTGTACTCTATAGCAGATTTTGGTTGTGCTACACCATCTTTTATTTGACCTAAAATTTTCTCAATTTCTTTATCTGAAACTGGAATTGGCATTCCTTTTGAACCTAAAAATCCACTCACTCTCTTAATACCTTTAATCATATGGTAAAGCTCATTATCCATTTCACTTTTAATGAGCACATAACCAGGAAAATACTTCTTTTTTCTTTGAATTCTTTTCCCTCTTTTTACTTCAGTAATGTCATGGGTTGGTACAATAATTTCTTCAATCTTATCGGAAACTTTTGCTTTTTCAGCCTCCTCCTTAATTGAACCAGCAACTTTGTTTTCGAAGCTAGAATGAGATTGAACTATATACCAGTTTTTCATTATAAACTTACCTTAAGAATTAATTCTAAAAAGAATTTTAAAACCTGATCCAGTAATAAGAAAAATAAAGATGCGATTATAGCCATTGCAACAACCATAAGAGCTCCTTGCAATGTTTCTTTGCCTGTTGGCCAAGTAACTTTAAAAGCCTCTTGTTTTACATCTTGGATAAATTTTAAAGGGTTTTTCATAATACTGTAACCTTTTTGGCAGGAGCGGAGGGAATCGAACCCCCAACCTCCGGTTTTGGAGACCGGCGCTCTACCAATTGAGCTACACTCCTATGGAGTTTACTCTATAATTTTAGTTACTACTCCAGCTCCTACTGTTCTACCACCTTCTCTTATTGCAAAGTTTAGTTTTTCGTTCATCGCAATCGGTGTAATAAGTTTAACTGTAAATTTAGCGTCATCACCAGGCATAACCATTTCAGTTCCAGCAGGTAATTCAACTTCACCAGTAACATCTGTTGTTCTAAAATAAAACTGAGGTCTGTATTTTGTAAAGAAGGGAGTATGTCTACCACCCTCCTCTTTTTTCAATACATAAGCCTGAGCTTCAAATTTTGTATGTGGAGTGATTGATCCTGGTTTACAAAGAACTTGTCCTCTTTCAACATCAGTTCTTTCAACACCTCTTAAAAGAGCTCCAATGTTATCCCCAGCTTCTCCAGAGTCTAGAAGTTTTCTAAACATTTCAACTCCAGTACAAACTGTTTTCTTTGTTTCTCTAATACCTACTATTTCAATTTCATCACCAGTTTTAATAATACCAGACTCTACTCTACCTGTTACTACTGTTCCTCTTCCAGAGATTGAGAACACGTCCTCAACGGGCATTAAGAAATCTTTATCTTTTGGTCTATCTGGTTGTGGAATAAATTCATCTACAGCCTTCATTAAATCCATAATAGAATTTTTTCCAATTTCATCATCTTTACCTTCAACAGCTGCAAGTGCAGAACCTTTAACAATAGGTGTCTTGTCACCTGGGAATTTGTATGATGTTAATAAATCTTTAATTTCTTCTTCAACAAGATCAATCATTTCTTTATCATCTACTTGATCAACTTTATTTAAGTAAACAACTATAGCAGGCACACCTACTTGTCTTGCTAAAAGAATATGCTCTCTAGTTTGAGGCATTGGACCATCAGCAGCATTAACAACTAAAATTGCTCCATCCATTTGAGCAGCACCTGTAATCATATTTTTTACATAATCAGCGTGACCTGGACAGTCTACGTGTGCGTAGTGTCTGTTTGCTGTTTCATATTCTACGTGAGCTGTTGAAATTGTAATTCCTCTCTCTTTTTCCTCAGGAGCTTTATCAATTTGATCATAAGCAGTAAATTGTGCACCGCCTGACTCAGCTAAAACTTTTGTGATCGCAGCTGTTAACGTAGTTTTACCGTGATCGACATGACCGATTGTACCGATGTTACAGTGCGGTTTATTTCTTACGAACTTTTCTTTTGACATTACTTGTTTACCTCTTTTTTTTACATTTTATTTTTAAATTTTTGGAGCGGGTAAAGGGAATCGAACCCTTACATCCAGCTTGGAAGGCTAGCGTTCTACCATTGAACTACACCCGCATAACCAAGTACACTCCTAGTTATTTAAGTTATATTGAATGGTGGAGGGGGAAGGATTCGAACCTTCGAAGACCGAAGTCAACGGGTTTACAGCCCGCCCCATTTGACCGCTTTGGTACCCCTCCTAAATCGTTGGGGAAGCGTCCCCTTGTTCAATAAAGCATTAAACAACACGCGTTTTATATATTTTTATTGTACAAAAGCAATAGGTGAAATATTGGTAAAATAGTTAAAAAAGCTTATAAAAATCAATAATTATCATGAACAAATCATCTTTTTTTATAGTTGGTAAACACGCTGTTTTTGAGGCTTTAAAAAATGAAAAAAGGAGGATTTTAAAAATATTTTTAACTGAAGAGAGTAAAAAAAACATTCACAGATTAAGTCCAAAAAAAAATTTATTAAAGGATGTCAAAATATATTTCAAAACTAAGAAAGAACTAGACAAATATTCTAAAAATGAAGGCATACTTCATCAAGGCTATGTTGCAGAAATAGAACATTTAGAAAAAATCGAGTTAAAAGAATTTATATCAGATAAAAATAATTTAACTTTTGTATGTTTAGATGAAGTTACTGATCCAAGAAATATAGGTTCATTAATCAGGAGCGCCTCATCTTTTAATATAGATGGATTAATTGTTAAGGAAAGACATTTTCCAAAAGAAAGTAAGTTAATGTACAAATCTGCTAGTGGATGTGTAGAGCATCTTAATATATTTGAAGTGTCAAATATAAATACAACTCTTAAATTTTTGAGAGATAAAAATTTTTGGGTCTATGGGTTTGACTCAAAAAGCAATAAAGATTTTATGGATATTAAATGGGAGGGAAATAATATTTTATTATTTGGTTCAGAAGGATCTGGAATTAAACATCACACAAATAAATATACTGATTTTTCAGTAAAAATTAAAATTAATGAAAATGTAGAAAGTTTAAATATTTCTAACAGTGCAGCCATAGTTTTTCATCATATAAATCAACATAAAAAAAATCTTGATAATAAAAAAAATGATATTACAAAACTCAAAATGCCCTTGTAGCTCAGTTGGTAGAGCAATTGATTTGTAATCAATAGGTCCGCGGTTCGAATCCGTGCGGGGGCACCAATAAAATCTCATTTATTTTCAACAAACTCAAATTTTACTTAGTTTTTTTAAAAAATTAAAATCGTTGAATTAAGCTATAGAAAGGATGGGGAGATAAATGAACAAGGTGAATCCAAGGTGAATCTTTTATTATTGATTAGTTGTATATATTGCATAAGCAATAGCCAATAGTTCTAAAGCAATTAATACTTCAAGCATAACGTTAGATTTTAGATCCACAATATAAATAAACACAAGCCTCACAGTTTTCATTGTGTTCAGGTATACTTTCTCTTTCTAAGGTTTCTTTCATTTCTTTAATTTTTGGAGCAACCCATGATGTATCCGTTTTATAAGGGACAAGTTTAGTGATAAAATTTATTTTGTTATCAAAGCTATCGTAAGTTTTTTCTCCATTGCAAACCATAAAGTAAGTTAAGTCAGCTACCTTAAACCCCATTTGTCTTAATATATGGACATAGATATCCATTTGCCTTTTGTAGCCTTGATGGAATTTACTTTCTAAATATGATTTTGTTTCAACAGGTGTTGAGCTTGATTGAGCTTTATAATCAGCGACTACTAATTCTTCTGTATCAAGGTTAAACCATACATCATCGATACCACCTTTTAAAATTAGATTAGTTTCCTTGTCTAAATATGAAATACCACTTGATAATGATTGTCTCCATTTATCAATATCTGGATGATCATATGGTATGAAATTTAAATTGTATTCTTTCATAATTGGATGTGGAGTTTTATCTTGTCTATGACGATCAAATTCTTTTTTTAATAAATCATCCACAGCCGTGTTTAATGCCCAACCAGGCATACTTGGTTCTTTTAATCCCTTTACTCTATCTAGATAAAAACACCTTGGACAATCTATAAAATTGCTAAATTTTGATCTACTTATAGTGAACGGTTCGTTAGAACCTCTTTGGTATATTGAATTTTTTCTTTTTCGAAAACCTTTCTCTATTAAATTACTCATAAACCAATCTTTGAATTTATTATGAAATAATTTTTTTTGCTCTAGTTTCTTCGTTAATTTTTCTACCATATTCACGAATTTGCATACGCTCCAAGGCTTCAGCGGATCTCTCTGCAGCTTTTGCTTTTTTACTCTTATATGAATAATAGATTGGTATAACGATTGATAAACCAACGATAACTATAGCTAATATAATTTGCCAATATTCCATTAGTTTAAAATAAAACTGTCATTTA
>CACMRY010000018.1 GCA_902616205.1 uncultured Pelagibacteraceae bacterium | reverse complement strand
TGCAGGAAACCCTATAAAAATGTCTACATACAAAGATGAAAAAACAAGAGGAGATATTCCAGATCTTGATGAACACCGAGATAAAATACTTAAAGAATTTAGTTAACTAATATATAAGCTATATAATTATGATAGATAAAAGAAAATTTTATATTTACGGTCAATGGGTTTCACCAAGTAAACCAAATGATTATGAGGTAATTAATCCTTCAACGGAAGAAGCATTTGCAACTATATCATTAGGATCAACGGAAGATACTAATGCTGCAGTCTCGGCAGCCAAAAAAGCTTTGGTTAGCTGGAGCGAAAGTTCAAAGGATGAAAGATTAAATTTATTAGAAAAATTACTTTCTATTTATAAAAAAAGATATGGAGAGATGGCTGATGCTATATCTATGGAAATGGGAGCCCCAATGGATTGGGCAACAGACGTGCAAACATCAAGTGGACAATCTCATCTTGAAGATTTTATAAAAAGACTAAAAGAATTTAAGTTTGATGAGCAATTTGAGCCAAATTCTAATAATCATATTTGTTATGAACCAATTGGAGTTTGTGGATTAATTACTCCATGGAACTGGCCAATAAATCAAATAGCTTTAAAAGTTGTTCCAGCCTTTGCAACAGGTTGTACAATGATTCATAAACCATCGGAGATAGCTCCAATGTCAGCAATGTTGTTTGCAGAAATGATTGATGAAGCAGGTTTTCCAGCTGGTGTATTTAATCTAGTGAATGGTGATGGCGCTGGCGTTGGCACAGATATTTCATCTCATCCTGATATTGATTTAGTATCTTTCACAGGATCAACAAGAGCAGGTAAATTAATTTTAAAAAATGGAGCTGATACAATCAAAAGAGTTTGCCTGGAATTAGGTGGAAAAGGTGGGAATATTGTTTTTGCAGACTCCTACCCTAACGCTGTACGAGATGGTATCAGAAACGTAATGAGTAATTCAGGTCAGTCATGTGATGCACCGACTCGAATGCTCGTTGAAAAATCAATATATAAAAGAGCAGTTAAAGAGGCTGTCGAAGAAGCAAATTTGATAAAGGTCGACCATGCTTCAAAAAAAGGGGATCATATAGGTCCTGTTGTCTCTAAAATTCAATACAATAAAATAATAAGCCTTATTCAGAGTGGAATTGACGAAGGAGCAACTCTTGCAGCAGGCGGACCGGAATTACCTAACGGAATGAATAAAGGATATTTTATTAAACCAACTATTTTTACCGATGTAACAAATGATATGCGTATTGCAAAAGAAGAAATATTTGGTCCGGTTTTATCTATAATACCTTTTGAGACAGAGGAAGAAGCTATTCAAATTGTAAATGAAACTGAGTATGGATTAGGTAATTATTTACAAACTGAGGATAAAGAAAAAGCAAAAAGAGTTGCAAAGAAGCTTAAGGCTGGAACAATTTATGTAAATGGAAACGGTGCAGATCCTGGTGCTCCATTTGGAGGATATAGACAATCCGGAAATGGACGTGAAGGTGGTGTTTGGGGATTGCATGAATTTTTAGAAGTTAAAGCTGTAACTGGTTGGCCAAAATAATATGATTGGCTATGTTATGGTTGGCACAAATGATTTAGATCAGTCAATTAAATTTTATGATAAATTGTTGGAAGTTTTAGATTTAGAAAGAACTGAAAATGATGAAGTGTGCGCTGGATATTCTCCAAAAAATAGCAACGGAAAAATAGAATTTTACGTAACAAAACCTTTTAACAAAGAAAAGGCAACAGTTGGTAATGGATGTCAAATTTCATTTAAAACAAGTTCAAGAGAATTGGTTGACAAGTTTCATGATGTTGGAATTAAGTTAGGAGGTGCTAGCGAAGGATCTGGTGGTGAGAGACCTAAAGGTTCTGGAGTTTACTATTCTTACATTCGTGACTTAGATGGAAATAAAATCTGCGCTTTTACAAATAATCAATAATAAATGTCATACAATCTTGTAGAGAAAAAATTAAAAGCTAATGGTGTAGTTATTTTAGATGGTGGAAATGGAGGAGAGTTAGAAAGTTCAGGCGCAAAGATGGATAAAGATCTGTGGGCTGGTAAATGTGCAATAGATGACCCAGATAAAATGCTTCAAGTACATGAAAAATATATTAATGCTGGCGCAGATATCATTACTTCAAATACCTATGCTATTACACCGATATCAATGAAAGAGTACGGATATGATCAATTTACAAAAACTTGGAATGAAGAAAGTGTAAAATTAGCTTTAAAGGCTGCAAACCATTCTAATAGAGAAATAGCTGTTGCAGGATCAGTTTCCACTTCAGGCAGTTGGGATAAACTATCAGAACAGGATATTAAACCTGGTTTTAATGAACATTTAAAAATTATAAAAGAAGCAGGAGTAGACCTAATTATTTTAGAGGCGATGACGTCAAAGGATAGAACAGTTGAAAATATTATTGAGTGTTCAAAAGATATTAATTTACCTGTCTGGCTATCTATTTCTTGCGCAATAAACGAAGACGAAAATATATTAATGCACGGCTATCAAGAAAGCATAACTAATTCGAAAGCAAAGTTTTACGATACTTTGGAAAATTCCCTATCTAAATTTAGTAAAATGCATGAAGGACCAATTTTAGTGGCACATTCAGATATCAAGGTTACGGGTGAAGCGGTTAAAATTTTAAAAAAAGTTCACAAAGGAATTGTAGGTGCATATCCAAATAATGGTTACTTTGAAAAACCTCATTGGAAATTAATTAACGATATATCACCATCTAAATATTTAGAGGAAGCAAAAAATTGGGTATCTAATGGAGCTCAAATTATAGGTGGATGTTGTGGAGTTGGTCCCGATAAAATAAATGCAATCTCAGTTTTAAAATAAAATTTAAGAAATGACAAAAGATAAAAAAATAATTAGCGAATTAAATCCTACACTTAAAATTATAAGAGATAATAAACCAAAATGGTATTTGCCAGAAACAAGAAGAGAGGGTTACCGAAATTTACATAAAATCAACAGATATGGTCTGCTTTTAAGATCTGATCATGTATTAAAATTAAACCAAAAATATAATGACAAGATAGAAAAAATTCCATCAGTAAATAAAATGATAAATCATAAATATTTTTGCTCATTGTTGGTAGGCAAAGATCAAGACATTCTATATGAAAAATATGCTGATGATTTTAATCAAAATATTCCACAAACAATAATGTCTATCACAAAAATGTTTATAAATTTATTTATTGGAGAACTTGTTGAAAAAAAAATTATTGAATTAAATAAAAAAGTTTCTGACTATTTACCTAATATTGGCTCAGGATATGCATCTGCAACGATTCAAGATGTTTTAGATATGAATATTCAAAATGCTTATAGCGAAGATTATACAGATCCATACACCTCTTCATTTTTACATGAACCAGTTTGTGGTTGGAGACTACCCGATGATTTAAATTATAAGGTTAGCCAGGAAGAATTTTTAAATTCAATTGAATCTTTGAAAGATCAAGATTTAAAAAATACATCAGATTTATCTCACTACAAATCAGCAAATACAGATGTAATGGGTTTATTAGTTGAAAAAGTAAGTGGAAAAAAACTTAAAGAATGGTTGCTTGAGGCTGTAGAAGCAGCAGGTTTTGAAGATGCCATGTATATGGGGACAGATAGATTTAGTATGCCTTGGATTTCGGGAGGCGGATGTTTAATCTCTAGAGATTTTTTGAGATATGGTCTTCTTTTTTCAAGAAAAGGGCATGGGGTATTAAATAGAAAAATCGGCTCTGAATATTTCTTAGATGAAACATTAAAAAATAAAGGGACTAAATATATGGAATTATCAAAAAATAAATTTTTAGAGTACTCAAATTCAACTATGAAATGTGGTAATTGGATTGGCCATTCAGGTCTTGGAGGTCAATTTTTGGCAATAAATTTAAATAATGGTGTTGTTGCAAGTTATTTCTCTGTAATTGAAACAGATTCAGGAACTGATGAAAATTATAAGAAAAATATGATTAATATGATGGACGAAATAGTTAATAATAATTTTTAATTATTAATTTTTGTTTATTTTTTCTGCAATTAATATTTTTCTTTGCATTTCTCTTAAAACAGGTTTTTCTATAAGTTTGCCGTCAATTACAACCAAACCTGTATTTGATTCCTTAAATTGATCTACAATTCTTTTTGCATGACTAATTTCTTCTTTTGAAGGTGTAAAAACCTTATTTAAAATTCCTATCTGTTTAGGATGGATAGAGCCTTTACCAGTAAAACCAAGATTTTTTGCAAGCTCTGCCTCTTTTTTCATTCCATCCATATTTTCTAAATCTAAGTATGGAACATCTATTACATCAACCCCAATACTTGCACCTGCATGAACTAGTTTTGATCTTGCGTATACTAAATTTTCCCATTTATGCTCACATCTAAGTTCAGCTGCCATATCAACACCTCCAAAATACAATGCCACAGTTCTTTTGCTTGCATGGGCAATGTCATAAATACATTCTAAAGCCTCGTTCGTTTCCATTATTACATGAAGGTCTGTATCTAAATTACAATCTGTAAGCAGATCATCGATAAACTTTATTTCATCTGGTGTTTTTACTTTGGGAAGCATTATTGCACCGATGTTTATGTTACTTGAAGCAAAGGCCTCTAAATCTAACAATCCATGTTTTGTTCTTTGACAATTAACTCTTACAACCAGTTCTACATCTTCCTTAATCTTGAGCGTTTTTAAAGCGTTAAGTGTATTATTTCTTGCATCATTTTTATCCTTAAGCGCTATCCCATCCTCTAATTCTATACAAACCATGTCGGCCCCAGACTCGATTGCTTTTGGAAACATCTCTGGTTTTAAACCTGGTGTAAATATAAAGCTTCTTCGTACTCTAAGTTTATTTGAACTCATTTAAATATATAATGGTATAATCTTGTTTATTAATATTTAAAGCTATCATAGTAACTAAATTGACTTCAATAAAAAAATTTAAATTTAAATTTTAAAATTTTTAAGTATTGATTAATTTAGTCAGATATAGATTGTATAAGTCTTTTTAAATGCTTGTCGTTAACTCCACAACAGCCTCCAATAATTTGAATTTGATCATCTATTAATTCTAAAATTGAGTTTGAAAACTCTTCCTCTGTCATAGTTATTATCGCTTTATGTGTATTAGTGTCAAATTTATGTATTTCAGGATAAAACATGATTGGTCCTTTCCAATTATTCTTCAATATTTTTAAACCACTAATGCTATCTTGAAACCAAGTGTGCATTATTCCATAAACATCACCCCCTAAACTCATAAGTGATTTTATTATATCCTCTAGTAAAATTATTTTATCTTCAGGTAAATATTTAGGTTGGTCTTTATATTTATTCTCATCGTAAATCAGTGATTTTTCTTTCTCTGCTCTAAAATTTCTTCCAATAACTGAATTATCAAATTTACTATCGCAACAACTCAATCCAACCCATACTGGTAAACCAGTTTCGAGAGCTGCATTTAATAACATTTTAGAGTGATCTACATCCAAAAGCATTTCTAGAACCAATAAATCTGCTCCAGTTTCTTTTAAAATTTTTGCAGCTTCTTTGTAATTTTCTTCTTCCTTTTTAAAGGTTGGTACAAATTTTGGATTTGGAACAAACTCATTTTCCTTTAGAGGAAAAAAGTTTGATAAGCTACCTGCTACCGCAATTATATTTTTTTTTCCAGTATTTGATATCGCTTTTCTAGCAAGCTTAATTGAGTCTGAGATAAATTTATGTACTTGATCACCTTTGCTTAAACTTTCCAAATTATGTCTATTTGTTGCAAATGTATTAGCAGTAATAATATCACAACCAGCATTAATAAAATTTTCATGAACTTTAATTACGATATCTGGTGATGTTAAAGTTGCTAATGCAGAAAATGCAGGGCTCATGTCGCCTCCAAGTTTTGCTATTTCAGAACCGTTCCCTCCATCTAAAAATATTTTAGTTTTTGATTTTAGCTTTTCTTTGAAAAGCATTTACTATGATTCTTTTGGGGCTAATACAACTGCAAGCACACCTCCCAATACAATCATGGAACTACCAACAATTTCTCGCCATCCAAACGGTTCATCAGTTAAAATACCAGCAGAAACAACCCCAACAACAATTTCACTCAAATATAGTATTGCGCAAAGTCCTGCACCTAGAACTGATGGTGACCACATTATTATTACGCCTGTAGGAATAAAATAAAATACTGAAATAAGAACCAAAAAAGTAAACATAGAGAGAAAAGCCTCTGCAGGCGGAACAGGTCCTAGGTAATCTTTTAAAATATACCCAGCGAAAATATTAAATATTGTTCCATAAAAGAAAAAAGAAAATATTACAGGAAATACTCCGTCTGTTTTAGTAATTTCTAAACGTATAAGCCCACCACCAAAAAGAACACCTCCTACTAACGCCAACCAGTCTCCAGCATTTTGAGGTAGTGGTACAATATTTGATTTACTAAAAACAATCCATAAACCACCAAGAGCAAGACCCAATGTTAAAACTCTTTCTAGGCCAGGTCTTTTCTTTAAAAAAATTATTTCAAAAATTGTTGTCCAAACTGGTATCATATAAAACATGATTAATGCACGTACAACATCTGTTAATAAAAAACTTAAGGCATAACATATAAAACCACTTCCTGTTAAAAGACCAACAAATGGTATTTCTAATCCTGACGAACGACCTTTAAATTTTCTCCACAAAGAAATTGGAGTTAGCAATAATATACCTATCATCATTTGAGAAATAGTTCCCCACCCCCCAGTTAAGCCACCGTTTTCTAAATATCTTTGAGGAAGCCAATAAACTCCCCATGATCCAGCTGCAATTGCTAACATAAAAGCTATTTTAAAATGATGTCGATGTCTTACCATTAGTTTAATTTTGGTTTGTAATTTGAATTATTGTAAATTTCCTCAAAGATTTTTGCAAAAGCAAATAGTTTTAAATCATCTTTATTTTTACCAATAATCTGCATTCCCATTGGTAAACCATTTTCATTAAAACCAACAGGAATAGTTATGGTTGGTAGCTGCAAGAGGCTTGATATAATAAAAACTTCTAGCCATCTATGATACGTATCGAGACTGGTCTCGTTAATTTTACTTGGAAATTGAATACTTTTATCAAAAGGAAACAATTGAGCAGAAGGTAAAGCTAAAAAATCAAATTTATCAAAAATTTCATTAACTTGCTCAGTACATCTATTTTTGTGTTCAAAAGCTAATTTTAAATTATCAGATTTAATATCTTTACCTTTGTTGTATTCCCAAATTGCTTGAAATGTCATGGAATCTATATCTTTAATACCCATACTTAATGTATCTTGATAAATACTTTTAGATCTAAAGGTAGTCCAGCTGTTCCATAATGTATCAGTATCTAAGTTTGGCTTTAAATATTCAATCTCAAGATTATTTTTTTCTAAATCTTTTAATTTTTTTTCACATATATCTAAAATGGATTTTTCAATAATATATTTATCATTCATATTAGATAGCCAACCAATCTTTAAATTAGAAAATTCTTTTTCTGAAAACTTTGCGTCTCTAAATGAACTATTTAAGTCAAATGAAATATTATCTAATGGATGACTTCCAGTAATAGCGTCAATTAAAAATGCCATATCATTTGGTGTTTTTGCAAAACATCCTGGTGTGGTTAAAATAGGTATATCAAAATTTTGATATGTTCGATCAGCAGCAATCAAACCAGGAGTTGGTCTATATCCATAAATATTTGCATACGCTGCTGGGGCCCTACAAGATCCCATTTGATCAGTACCATCTGCAAATGGAAGTAATCCAGCTGCAACCGCTGAACTTGCCCCACCACTCGATCCTGCTGCAGACTTTTCAAAGTTATAAACATTAGATGTAGGTCCAAAAAGACGGTTAGTAGTATGTCCGCCAACACCTAATTCTGTGGTATTCGTTTTACCAATTATGATTGCTCCATTATCTATTAGTTTGTCTACAAATAGTGAATTTTTCTTAGGGCTATTATTTTTTGATCCTTCATAACCATATGTAGTTTTTAAACCAACAACATCAGAAAGATCTTTGATCGCTATAGGCAAACCATTTAAAATTTTTTTGCTATTTTTTAAATTATCTTTCTGCTCTGCTTCCTTAATTAATAATTCTCTATCTTTTTGTAAAACTATAGCATTAATATCTTTATTAAATTTTTCTATTCTTTCTAAGTAGTAAACTAAGACTTCTTTAATTGAGATTTGTCGGTTGTTAATATTTTTTTGAATTTCTTCAACTGATAGATGATCAAGCATTAAAGCTTAACGAGCTTTTTTTATACTTTGTAAAACCATTTCTTTCATTTCTTCAAAAGAGGCTTTCTTAGGGTTTTGTCCATACGCTTGATCTTTCATTGCTTTCTCTGCAATTCTTGCTGCACTGTCCTCAGGAACATTTAATTCACTTAAGCTTTTAGGGATTTTAACTCTATCTAACAAATCTTCCATATTTTTAATGAATGCATCAACTGAATGATCTTTATATTGCATTGCTTCAGACATTCTTTGAACTTTTTCCTCCATACCAGGTAAATTGAAACGTAAAACTACAGGTAAAACTATTGCATTAGTTAAACCATGATGTGTATTGTACTCAGCACCAACCACGTGAGATATAGAATGTACATTACCTAATCCTTTTAGAAATGATATTCCTGCTAAACAAGATCCAACATGCATTCCACCTCTTGCTAAAATACTATCTGGTTGTTCTACGGCAGTTACAAGTGATTTGGATATCAATGATAGACCTTCTAATGCTGCTCCATCACACATAGGATTAAATCCTGGAACGCAGTATCCTTCAATTCCATGAATTAATGCATCTACACCTGTCCATGCTGTTAGATTGGCGGGTAGTCCTATTGTTAATTCTGGATCAATTAATGCTAATGAAGGTCTAACATCTGGGTGCCACATGCAAAATTTCATTCCCTCTTTTAAATAAGTTACCATAGCTGTAATTTCTGTTTCTGCTCCTGTTCCTGCAGTTGTAGGAATAGTTATAATTTTTGGAAATGGGTTATCTTTACTTATTATTGGAGGAGTTAGCTCAAACTCAAAATCTCTAAGTGGAACATCATTATTTGCTGTTAAACAAATTAATTTACCTCCATCCATAGCACTTCCACCACCTATAGCTATAATTGCATCATGATTTCCATCTTTAAATTTTTTGCAACCAACTGAAACTTCATCCTCTCTTGGATTAGGGGATATATCGAAAAATAAATCTGATTTTACATTAGAATTAGACAGATAACTTTGTAAATTCGAAATAAATGGCAACTTTGGACTTCCCTTGTCAGTTACTATCAAGGGATTTTTTATATTTAAGTTATTACAAATTGTTCCAATTTCTTTTAAACGTCCGGGTCCGTATGCAATATTGGTTGGGAAAGTCCAATCTTGATTTGATAAGATATCAGATTCATTTAGTTTAAAGTTACTCATTTTATTTGTAAGGTTTATACAATTTTTTAAAAGATTTTTACAATGAAATTATCATCTGAAAAAGTAGATGTGAAGAAAACCTATCTTGCTGTGACTACGATGCTCATGGCTATACTTTGTATAGATTTATACATGGTTGTGATAAAATTTCTTGGTGATGAATATTCTGTTATTCAACTAGCTGTTTTTAGAAATGCAGCGGGAATTATTCCTTTAATTCTTCTAATAATATTCACGAAAGAATATTTTTCAATTTTTCGAAAAATTGACAAAAAATTTTTAATTTTAAGTTTTTTTAGAGGTTTGGCATTTTTATCAATGAATATATTTGTATTTATTTCTGTAATAAATTTAGAGTTTGCAACAGCAATGACTTTGACATTTTCATCACCATTTTTCATTGTAATTTTATCTATATTTTTTTTGAAAGATAAAGTTGGTAAATATAGATGGTCTGCAATTTTTTTAGGTTTCTTTGGTGTTATTCTAATTATGAAACCAACCAGTGAGATATTTAGTTTTTATTCAATATTTCCAATTATGACTGCATTAGCATGGGCAATCAGTGTTATAATACTTAAATTTATTCCCGAAGGTCATTCAACTGCAAAAATACAATTATACTCATTAATTTTTAACGTACTGGGTGGAATAGTATTATTTTTTATAACCAGCGGCCATGTTGAAATCAAAAATGTTCAAGACTTTTTTTTAATGACACTAACTGGTATTCTTGGTGGAACAGCTGCTATTTTATTTATTTATTCTTATAGATTAATCTCCGCAAGTAAAATGGCATCATTTGAATATTTAGGAATACCATCATCATTTGTATTGGGGTGGATATTTTTTAATGAGGCACCTTGGGCTCAACTTTTTCCTGGCGTTATTTTAATAATATTAGCTGGTATGATAATTATTTGGAGAGATAAAGTTAATGAGAAAAGTATAAAAGGTAATAAACAAATTAACTAGTAGATCTCATTGATTTCAACACAATAGAACGGTCAATTTCACCTAGCAAGTCTCCAGTTTCTGAACAAATAACGGGAAATTTTTTATCTGTATCAACAAGTTTTTCTATTAAAGTTTCAATTTTGGAATTGTCAGGGATGCAATCTGATTTAGATGAATAAAGTTTTTTAGTATCATCACAACAATCTTTTCTCATTACTTTTCCTGCACTTAAAACTTTATACTTTGGTACATCCTCACAAAAATCTTTTACATATTGATCCTTAGGATTTGCAACAATTTCCTCGGGTGTTCCTATTTGTGATACTTCTCCATCTTTCATTATTGCAATATGATCTGCCATTTTGATTGCCTCTAAAAAGTCGTGAGTAATAAACACCATAGTTTTTTTTACTTTTTCTTGAATACTTAATAGTTCGTCTTGCATTTCTCTTCTTATGAGTGGGTCAAGTGCAGAGAAAGGCTCATCAAATATTAAAATTTCAGGATCTACAGCCAATGCTCTTGCTAAACCGACCCGTTGTTGCATCCCGCCTGATAATTCTCGAGGATAATTGTTTTGCCATCCATCTAAGCCCACCATTTTTAAAACTTCCATTGATTTTTCTACTCTCTCAATTTTTTTGCTTCCCCTTACTTCAAGGCCGTAACCAATATTTTCTACAACTGTCCTATGTGGAAAAAGTCCAAAATGTTGAAAAACCATACTCATTTTATTTCTTCTCAAATCTAGAAGCTCTCTATTACTCATCTTCGTAACATCTACGTCATCCATTTTGACTGTTCCTGAAGTTGGCTCTATTAATCTTGAAATGCATCTTACTAATGTTGATTTTCCGCTTCCTGACAAACCCATTACAACAAAAGTTTCACCTTTTTGAATTGAAAAACTTACATCTTTAACGGCAACTACATGTCCAGTTTTCTCTTGTACTTCTTTAATTGATAATTTCGGATCCAGTTCCTTCATTACTCTTTTTTCATCAGGCCCAAAAAGTTTCCAAATATTTGAACAAGTTATTTTTGAAGAACCACTCATAATTTCTTTATATTAAGATCAAAATAGACAATATTTTCCTTTAAATGTAAAATAATATATTTTAACTTATAGATACAATGGATGTAGTCCAAAAAACAATAGAAAATAAAAATAATACAAAAAGTATTATAAAATATTCATTGGTATTATTAGTTTTTATTGGAGCCTTATTTCTTTCAAGTCAAAATGACGGACCATCAAAATTTCCTAAAGTTGTAACTGATGAATTTACTTTTACAGCATGGGTAAATGAAGGAGAAGATTATCTAAAGAAAAATTACAGATGGATTACAAAAATTTTAGCAAATTACATTAAAGCTGGTTATTATTTTTTAGAAGATTTTTTGCTTGAGTCACCTTGGATTTTAGTCGCCGCAATTTTAACTCTTCCTTGTTTTATAGCTGGTGGGCTAAGATTAGGCTTGTTTTCATGCTTTGTAATTTATTTTTGGGGAGCTGTTGGAATGTGGGAAGCATCTCTACAAACACTTGCTTTGATGGGATTATCAGTTTTCTTATGTGTATTTTTTGGAGTATTACTTGGAATAGCGTGCTCTCAGAGTGATAGATTTGAAAATTTTATGAAACCTGTTTTGGACACAATGCAGGTCATGCCCGCTTTTGTTTATTTATTTCCTGCATTATTTTTTTTCGGTATTGGGGGGGGCACCTGCAATATTGGCTACAATGATTTATTCAATGCCACCAATAATTCGATTAACCAACACTGGTATTCGACAAGTTTCAAAAGAAACCGTAGAGTCTGCAACTTCGTTTGGTTCAAGTAAATTGCAATTATTATTAAAAATTAAAATTCCTATGTCACTGCCAAGTATTATGATGGGCATCAATCAAGTTATTATGATGGCGTTAGCTCTTGTTGTATTAGCATGTTTTATTGGTGCAGAAGGGATTGGTGGACAAGTATGGCAAGCAATAAGAAGACTTGATGTCGGATGGGCAATGGAAGGTGGTCTTTGTATTTTATTCATGGCAATAATGTTTGATAGATTTAGTAAAGCTTGCAGTAATAAAGAAGATAAACTTCCATCAAATGTGAAAAAATTTCATTTACTTCCTCAAAATTTAGAAAAATATAAAATTGCAAGAATTTTGGAAATGCCTTTAGATATTACGAGCAAAATTTTAGACTTTATATGTATTAAAATTACAAATTTTATTGCATCTTTCACAAGTATTTTAATTTCTATTTTCAATAAAAATACTGCAAATGATATCGGCGAATTTATAAGTGGAAGATTTTATTTGTTTCCATCATTGATAGCTTTATTTATTATTTCATTCATAGACTCAAATTTATATGAAATAGGAACTTTTCCTAAAGAGTGGAAGTTATCAATAAGACAACCGATTTCTAATGCTGTAGAGTCTTTGACAGTTGATCCAGGCTTTATTGCATTTTCTAAAGGATTAAGAGGATTTGTTTATCTAAATTTGTTAAGGCCTTTAGATATTTTTTTAACTCATACGCCTTGGTGGTATACATTAGCAGTTTTTGCAAGTATCGGATATTTTACAGTTGGATTAAGATTTGCAATTATTACAATAATACTTTTATTGTTTATTGGAGCTTGTGGAATATGGCCCCAATCAATGATTACGTTATCCTCGGTTTTAGTCTCAGTATTGTTATGTTTTATAATAGGAGTGCCTCTTGGTATAATAGCCTCTTACAGCGAAAGATTTAAAAATATTCAAGATGTTGTACTAGATGCTATGCAAACTCTTCCATACTTTTGTTATTTAATTCCTGTTTTAATGTTTTTTGGAGGTGGAATAGTTTCTGCAGTTCTGGCTACAGTAATATATTCTATACCTCCTATAATAAGATTAACCGCGCTCGGATTAACTCAAGTATCTGGTACCTATTCAGAAGTTTCTAGATCTTTTGGTGGATCCCTATTGCAAACTCTTAATAAGGTAAAATTTCCTTTAGCTATACCAAGTTTAGTAATAGGTTTTAATCAAACTGTAATTATGGCGTTTGCAATGCAAATTGTTACTCCACTTATAGGTGGAAAAGGACTAGGTCTAGAGGTTTTTAATGGATTAGCTAGATCTGATACTGGAAGAGGATTGGCAGCAGGTGTTGGGATAGTCCTTCTAGCAATTATAATCGATAGAATAAGCCTTGCTTGGACAAAGAAACAAAGAATAGCATTAGGTTTAGCCAAAAAATAAATGACCAAAAATAAAGGTCTGCCTTTAACAAGTAACCATTGGGGTACTTATAGAGCTAAAGTTAAAAATGGTAAGGTTGAGGAACTAGTTGGATGGGAACATGATAAAGACCCATCACCTATTGCACAAGGAATTGTTGATGTTCTAGACGGACCAACACGTATCGATAAGCCAATGGTTAGAAAAAGTTGGCTAGAAAAAGGTCCAGGGGCAAACAATAATTTAAGAGGCGTTGAACCATTTATTGCAGTTAGTTGGGATAAAGCAGAGAAACTTGTCGCAAACGAAATTAACAGAGTAAAAGAGAAACATGGTAACTCCTCTATATTTGGCGGTTCGTATGGATGGGCCAGTGCAGGAAGATTTCATCATGCCCAAAGCCAATTACACAGATTTTTAAATTGTGTTGGTGGATATACTAGATCAAAATTTACTTACAGTTTTGCTGCTGCAGAGGCTATGGTCCCTCATATTCTTGGGAGTTATCGTGCTTATCTTGATACATGCACTAGTTGGGAGTCTATAAAAAAAAATACTGAAGTTTTTCTCTGTTTTGGTGGAATTCCAATTAAAAATGGTCAAATTTCTCAAGGTGGGACGGGTCATCATTATCAAAAGGAAAATTTAATTGAATCTGCAAATTCAGGAATAGAGTTTATAAATGTTAGTCCACTTAAATCTGATTTAATTAATGAGGTTAGTGGTGAATGGATTGCAGCAAGACCTAACACAGACACTGCCTTAATGTTAGGGATGGCTCATACAATTTATTCTGAAGGACATAGTGATACTAATTTCTTAAATAAATATACAGAGGGCTTTGATAAATTTTTACCTTACCTTTTGGGAAAAAATGATGGCGTAGTAAAGAATGCTGAATGGGCTTCAAATATTTGTGAAATTTCAGCATCTAAAATTAAAGAACTAGCAATAAAAATTGTAAAAAAAAGAAGTATGATATCAATTAGTTGGTCCTTAACAAGACAAGATCATGGTGAACAACCATTTTGGATGGCAATTATGCTTGCTTCTATGATTGGTCAAATTGGATTACCAGGAGGTGGGTTTGGTTTTGGTTATAGTGCTACTAATTTTATAGGTGGTCAATTTAAAGTTTTACCTGGAGCAGCATTTCCACAAACTGAAAATAAAATAGAGAATTTTATACCAGTTGCACGAATTAGTGATCTTTTACTGAACCCAGGAAAAAAATTTGACTTTAATGGAAATTCATATGTCTATCCAGATACTAAAATAGTTTATTGGGCTGGTGGAAATCCTTTTCATCATCACCAGGACTTAAATAGACTAATAAAAGCTTGGGAAAAAACAGATACAATAATTTCAAATGAATGGTGCTGGAATACGCTTGCAAAAAGATCTGATATCGTTTTGCCTTGCACTACTCCTCTTGAGAGAACAGACATAATGATGACGCCCAGGGATCCATTTGTAGTATCTATGGATAAAATAATAGAACCTTATGGACAATCTAAAAATGATTTTGAAATTTTTGCAAATATTGCAAAAAAAATGGGTATTGAGGAAAAATTTACTGAGGGAAAAAGTCAAGATGAGTGGCAAGAATGGATTTATAAACAAACATTTGATAGAGCAGCAGCTGCAAATATTGAGATACCTAAATATGAAAAGTTCAGAGAGCAAAAATGGTTTAAAATTAGCGATCCAACAGAACCAACAATAATGTTGAAAGATTTTAGAGAAGATCCTAAAAAAAATCCACTTAATACACCAAGTGGTAAAATAGAAATTTTCTCGAAAACAGTGGCTGACTTTAATTATGATGATTGTCCAGGACACCCAGTATGGTTCGAACCTTGTGAATGGTTGGGCAAAGTAAATAAAAAATATCCGCTTCACTTAATATCAAATCAACCGAAAAATAAACTACACAGCCAAATGGATCATGGAAAGTATAGTAAGTCATTTAAAATAAATGAGAGAGAGCCGCTTGAAATTAATCCTATAGATGCAAAAAAACGTAATTTAAAAAATGGAGATGTAGTTAAAATGTTTAATGATAGAGGATCTTGTTTGGCTGGTATAAAAATCACAGATGATGTAATGCAGGGAGTAGTACAAATGAGTACTGGTGCTTGGTATGATCCAGAAAATCCTACTCAAGATGGAAGTATGTGTAAACATGGTAATCCAAATGTATTAACACCCGACAAAGGCACATCTAAACTTGGACAAGGTCCAATTGCACATTCTTGTCTTATTGAGATCGAAAAATATAATGATACGCTTCCAGAATTAACTGCATTTGATCCACCAACAATTTTAAGATCTAACGCAAAAAACAAATTAGAGAGATTAAATTGGGAAATCTACAAGAAGAATCTGATCTTAACAAAACCATTAAAATTAGTGCTAGAAGATTTGAAGAGTCTCCTTACATTGAAAGAACCAATAGTCCTAAAATGGTCCGTGGCGTTTATGCTGGTCGATATTTTCCAATATCAATAGGTGAAGATCCAATCGAAAAGTATTGGCTATTAAGACAGAAAGCATTAATTTTTGATGTTCCAGAAAAGCCAGTGGAAATTTCAGGTAAGGATGCAATTCCCTTTTTAGAAAAAATATTAACAAGAAAAATTTCATCAATAAAAGAAGGTAGGGGTTATTATTCGTTAGCGTGTACTCCTCAAGGTGGGATTTTTATGGATGGAGTAATTTTTAAATTTAATGATAATAAATTTTGGTATGTACAAGCTGACGGTCCGTTTGAAGATTGGTTATTAGCCCATAGTGAAAATTTTGATGTAAAAATATCAGATCCGAAGTCAAGGGTTCTACAAATACAAGGTCCTGCTTCAATTGATATTATGAAAGCTGCATCAAAAGGAAATATAGATGAAAGCATGCCATATTTTAGATCAGGTTTTTTTAAACTTGGTGGACAAGATTTATATGTTTCAAGAACTGGTTTCACAAACGAGCTTGGTTTTGAAATTTATTCTGATGGGTATAAGACAGACCACTTAGCTCTTTGGGATCACCTTATGGAATGTGGAAAGCCTTTTGGGATGGAATTATCATCCTCTCGTGCAATGACTATAAGAAGAATTGAAGGAGGAATATTTGGGAATTTAACTGATATTGATACAACTATGACACCCTTTGAGGCTGGTTTAGAATTTTTTGTAAATATGGATAAAGGTGATTTTATTGGAAGGGAAGCGTTATCAAAAAAAAATAAAGGAACATGTTTGTTTGGTGTTACTTGTGAAACTGATACACCAACTTCTGGAAGTAAAGTTATAGAAGGTGATAATGTTGTTGGACATATAACTGCGGGTGTACCCTCACCTACATTAAAACTTGGAATCGGATATGTGAGATTTTATGAACCGAAAGAATGGCCTGGAAAAAAGTTAAAGTTAGAATTACCTAATGGCACAATCCATGACTGTAATGTTGTTAAATTACCATTTTTTGATCATGAAAAAAAAATTGTTAAAGGAATAGACCGTACAATCCCAAATAAACCTTAAAGTGGTCAATAGATCGCATTTTTAGGGTATAAATGCACTGAGTTTTAAAATTATATACAGTTTACATTCGCTGAATATTTGCGCTAAAATAATCTTTTAAATTTAAAAAAGAGGATAAAACATATGAAGTTATCAAAAACAATATCAGCACTATTTTTATCTTTGGTGCTAATGGTAGGTAGTTTTGGAACAGCTAATGCTGCTAAAAGATTACATGCTGCTATTGCAGACTGGACAGGTGGAATAATTACTTGTGAAGTTGCTGTAGCAATTCTCGAGAGAGAAATGGGTTATAAAATTAAACAAACAGTATTTCCTTCAGGAACTGGTCTATGGGAAGCAATTGCAGCTGGTGAGCTAGATTTTGCTTGTGAGAGCTGGCCAAGTTATGCTGAAGCTGATGATGTAATGTTTAATGAAGATTTAATTTATGATGGCAAAGTAGTAAAATCTTACAAAGGTGATGGAACAGTTGACCTTTTAGGAACTACTGGAATTATAGGTATGTCAGATTATTGGATACCAAAATATGCTGCAGATGAATTAGGTATCAAAACTTGGAGAGACCTAAACAAACATAAAGCTAAATTTGCAACTATTGAGACAGGTGGTAAAGGAAGACTAATTGGTTGTCCAGTAGCTGGTTGGAACTGTCATGATCAAAAAAGACTTGATCTTTTAGGGATTGATTTTCAAGCAGATGAACTAGGTACAGAAGCTGCTGCAATTGCAGAAGCAAAAGCTGCTTACATGAGAAAAGAGCCATTCTTATTATATCTATGGTCACCACATTGGTTCTTTGGGGAGTTTGACATGGTAGGTGTTCAACTTCCTGAGTATGCAACATGTGAAGGTGATACATTTACTGAAGCAAATAACTGGAAGACTTGTGGCACAAAAGGATGGCCTGCAACTGGTTGGGACAAAGACTATACCATGAACTATGGAAATCCTGCTACTTTTGCTAAAGCAGAACATTCTGAGGCAAAAGCTTTTTTTGAAAGAATGAAATTAGAAAATATCGACCAAGCTAAAATGTTAGTTGAAGTAGATATCAAAAAAAGAGATGTTAAAGAAGTTGTTAACGAGTGGTTGGACAACAATCCTGATAAATGGAAAAGTTGGTTACCAAAATAGTTATTTATTAATTATTTAAATTAAAGGGCTTTGATTAATTTCAAGGCCCTTTTTTTTATTCTTGATTATTTGGGTCTTGTTCGTTTGACAGGTTTTCTTCCTCCTGCATTTCCTCTAAAGAAGCATCACCACTCTCTTCATTTGTATCGATAGGATCTGAAGTTGGTGCTTCAGTTGAATTTTGTAATTCTTCTAAATCATCTTTTGATACTTGAATTTTTTCTGGAATTTTTCTAGCCCTTTTTGAAGGCAATATTGGAACACCACTTTTAGATATCTCGCCTTTATATAAATTTTCAAAATCATCACCTATATCTTCATCCTCTTCTCCTGTATCATCAACTTGTTCTACATGTTTTCTTAATTTATATACTGCAGCTTCAGTTAGATCTGGAACTTTGATTGTTTCTTCGGCAATCTCTCTTAAGGCGATAACTGTATTCTTGTCATTGTCTCTTTCTAAAGTAGGTTCTATCCCAGAATTTAGTTGAGTAGCTCTCTCTTTTGCTACTAGCACTAACTCATATGGACTTTCTACTTTATCTATACAATCTTCTACTGTAACTCTAGCCATGGCCGGTTATTTATACCTGGGTCTATAAAAAATCAAGCTATTTTTAGATATATTCAGGATTGAGTTTTTTTCTTACAAAAAAAAGCAAAACTATTGATGAAAATATATAGATTGAAGAAACAATTGCAATTTTCTCAATCGTAAAACCAAAATCAATTAATACACCAAATAATGCTGTTCCAAAGGCTGTTGAAAAAACCATCAATGCTGTGGTTAAAGCCTTTATAGAGCCAATGTGTTTTACACCATATAACTCAGCCCATGTGGATGAGCCTAAAACGTTAGCTAATCCATTTGAAATACCAATTAAACCTAAAAATACAAATGCAGTAAATGGAATATCAAAAAAAATAATAACAAATGTTGAAAGTAGTAAAGGTATATTCATAAAAATTAATAATTTTCTGCTAGTAAACTTATCAATTAGGATACCTGATATTAATAATGTAATTACTGACAGTAATGAATAAACCATAAAAGATTGAGCAATAACGTATTCTCCCCATTCCTTGGAAGATGTAATAAATGATTGATAAACAAAAACACCAGTGGCAATCCATGGCATGGCAAGTAAGTTTGCACTTATAATATAAAATCTATAATCCTTAATTACTTCAATTCTTGCCCATTGTTTAATGTCTTTATTCTTAACTTCATTATTTTCAGCATTTTCTCTTGAATCTAAATTTAGTTCTTTAATTAAAAAATAAGATGCAATTAGAAGAAAAACTAAAACCAACAATGAAATAGATATCCAAATATTTTGCCAGTTATATATGGTTAAAAGATAGATTATTGTTACAGGTAAAATAAATTCAGCAACTGATAAACCAAACCATCCTATGCTTAAAGCTTTACCTCTAGATTTAGTAAAATATCTTGAGATTGTTGTTGACGCCGTATGTGACATCATCCCTTGACCTGAAAA
>CACMRY010000017.1 GCA_902616205.1 uncultured Pelagibacteraceae bacterium | reverse complement strand
GATTGCGTGCTATTCGTCTTGCTTTATTAGAGGCCGATGTATCTCTAGATGTTGTAAAAGAATTCATAAACAGAGTTAAACCAAAAGCTCTAGGCAAGGAAATAGTAAGATCAACATCACCTGGGCAAATGGTTGTTAAATTTTCAAACATAATTTTACACAGCAGGTATCGCACCAGTGGGCGAACCCTCGCTGACTGGTGTCGATCTCTTTGTTACCAAAGACACCGCAAATTGCTGTATTTTGCGGAAACTGCGGTAAACTATAATAGAGGTTCAAAAAGTCAATAAATAAGTTAAGTATTTAATCTATGGAATTTGATGCTTTTAGAATGGACGGTTTGGGTAATGATTTTGTCATTATTGATCAAAGAAAAAGATCGGTAAGTCTTACTAAGGATCAAATTATAAAAATTTGTGATCGTAATTTTTTAGGATGTGATCAATTAATTTTTATACAAAATAGCACTATATCAAATGCTTCAATGCGATTTTATAATTCAGATGGTAGTACATCAGGAGCATGTGGTAATGGAACAAGATGTGTTGCATATTTGATTTCAGAAGAGGAGAAAAATAAAAATATAAGTCTAAATGTTGATAATCAAATACTTAATTCTAAAATTTTAGATAGTAAACAGGTTGAAACAATAATTGGAAAACCAAAACTGAATTGGAAGGATATCCCGATTAATAGAGAATTGAATACAAGAAATTTAGAATTAACCATTTCAGATGTTGATAATAATAAAATTACTGGAGGTGTAGGTATCAATGTTGGTAATCCCCATGTAATTTTTTTTGTAAATGATGTTGAGTTATTTGACTTAAAAAAAATTGGTCCACAAATAGAGAATAATGAAATATTTCCAGAAAAATGTAATGTTACATTGGCTCAGAAAATAAGTAACGAACATATTAAAATAAAAGTTTGGGAGAGGGGTGCTGGACTAACAAAAGCTTGTGGTACGGCTGCATGTGCAACAGCTGTTGCTGCTAACATTGATGAATTGGAAAATACAGTCACTGAAATAGAATTTAAACTAGGAAGATTACAAATAAAAATTGATCAAGATAAGTTTATACATATGAAAGGACCTGTTTCGGAGATACAAAAAATAAAAATTAAACTTTAATGGGAATTTTTGAAAAATTTAAAATCGGATTTAAAAAAAGTGCCGATAATATTGCTTCTGGTCTAAGAGAAATAATAATTAAAAAAGAAATAGATGACAAAACACTAGATGAAATTGAGGAATTCTTAATTAACTCAGATGTAGGAATTGATGCCTCTTCAGAAATAAAAGAAATGATAGCACAAAAAAAAATTGATCCAAAAAATAATACAATAAATGAGATTAATAAAATACTTGAAGAATATATTATAAATCTTATGAAACCACTCGAAAAAAAAAACTTTTTTGAAAAAAAAGAGAATTTGAATATTATTTTAATTTCAGGTGTTAATGGTGTAGGCAAAACTACGACGATTGGGAAAATTGGAAAAATTTTTATTGAAAATCATAATAAAGTTATATTTTCTGCATGTGATACTTTTAGAGCTGCAGCAATTGAACAGCTTGAGGAGTGGTCAAATCGAGTTGGGGCTACGATTATAAAATCAAACGCTGGTTCTGATCCAGCCTCAGTTGCATTTAAAGCTGTTGAATATGCTAAGCAAAATAATATCAATCAAGTTTTGATAGACACTGCTGGAAGACTACAGAATAAAAAAAATCTTATGGAAGAGTTTAAGAAAATAGGAAACGTAGTAAAAAAAAGTTCTGAGGGCGCACCCCACGAGGTAATACTTGTTTTGGATGCAACATCAGGTCAAAATATTATTAATCAATTAGAGGAATTTAATAAAATTATTCCAGTTACAGGATTAATAATGACAAAATTAGATGGTACTGCAAAAGGAGGAATTCTAATTGCACTTTCAAAAAAATATAAAATACCAATTGTCGGACTTGGTTTAGGTGAAAAAGAAGATGATTTACAAGTTTTTAATGCAAAACAATTCGCGAGTGCATTTACTCAAAAGATGTAATTAAGTTTTTTGAAATCAGTGGCTTGTAAATATTACATTCAAAGTTTGTTTTCAAATCTCTATAACCACAGTTTTTTGCAAAACTTGAAACAATAAATTCTAATTTTCCATATGATTTTGCAGTAGACAAATGTTTGTTTGAAATACTGAATTTAAGATTTTTGAAAAAATTTTTTGATGCACTTACTAATATCAATGTATCATTATCATTTAACAAATAATATGCAAAGTCCTCGGGAAACATTGGATATTCGAAGTTGTTTGTGATCTTTTTTACTCTATTTGGAAACCATTCATAAGAGATAAGCGGATAATCTTTCTTAGTTTTATGGTCATGAATATAAAGGTCTTGGGGATAATCATTGAGATAATTTCTATACTCTCCTTTTGCAATTATAGCCTTTTCTCTAGTCTTAAAATAAAGAGTGAATTTTTTGTCATAAGATTCCATCAGACCAATATGAAAATATTTATTTATTTTTTCTGCATAAGCATTATTGAAAAAAGAAAAAAATAAAAAAATTATAATTTTTTTCATTATAATTTTTAACTAAAGAAAAAGATAATGCTTTGGTTAAATTGTGTTCTAATTTAAGCTGGAAATAAATTTTTTAATTGTATTTATTAAATTTTCATTAAAATTCATCATATGGTCGTCATTATCACTGAAAAAATTGTATTTAACACCATCAAATTTTTTGTACATTTCTTCACCCATACTAAAAGGAACAATTTTATCCTCTCTTCCGTGCATTATTAGAATAGGCGAATTTATTTTTGATATTTTTTCAATGGACTTATATTTGTCCTTTAAAATTAATTTAGCTGGTAAGTATGGGTAATATTTTTTAGCTAGGATTTCCATTGAAGTAAATGGTGACTCTAATATTAAACCAGAAAAACTATTAGAGCTTGCAAGATCTACAGCAATTGCTGTTCCAAGAGACTCTCCATATAATATAATTGAATTGTCCTCTACACCGTTTGAATTAAGCCATTTCTTCACAGCCCTTGCATCTTCATAAAGTCCTTGCTCAGTTGGTTTGCCCTTATTTCCACTGAAACCTCTATAAGCAAATATTAAATAATTAATATCTAACTTAGAAAATTCATTAAGTTTATAAATTCTATTATCTATTTTTCCTGCATTTCCATGAAAAAAAAGAATAGTTTTAAAGTTTTTATTTTTGACAAATCTCCAAGCTACAAGTTCATTTTCAGACTGAATATATACTTTTTCTATTTTGTGATTAAGCGGTCCTTCATCTAAGTAATTATTTTCACCTGGATGATAAAGTAACTTTCTTTGGTAAAAATATACTACAAGCGAGACCCCAAAATAAATTAAGAAAATATAAAATAATATTTTAAAAAAAAATCATTTTATGCTTTTTGTTCATTATCAACTTTTCTTTTAACTAAATATATTCCAAAAAATACTAAGACGGTTCCTAGATAATGGTAGTTTTCTAAATTTTCATCGAATAAAAATATTCCATAAAATGCCCCATAAACAGTGAATAAATATAATGTAAATCCAGTTACAGACGCTCCTAATTTTTGTTGTGTTAAAGTATAAAGTGCAAATGCAATAATTCCTGGTGAAATTGCTGCAAACAATACCCAAAAATAAAAATTTGAATCAAATTGAGTTTGTAAAAAATATATTTCTTCTAATAAGTAGAAAGGTAACAAACTAATTATGCCGCCGAGCGAGATAATAGTAAACCTTGGAAAAACATCTAAATCAGACTTCCAGTAAAATAAGAAAATTGAATATAATGCCCAACCAATTGCAGCCCCCAACATCCATAAGTCACCTTGATTAAAAGTTAAATTGAATAAAAGCAAAATATCACCCTTGATTATAATAATAAGAACTCCGACTAAACAGGAAACTAAACCAAAAATTTTAAGTTTATTAATTTTTTCACCAAAAAATAAAGAGGAAATTATAATAATAAAAATTGGAGAGGAGGTATAAATAATTCCCATATTAATTATCGTGGTTGTTTTTCCAGCTATAAAAGGGAAGGCGCCACATACACCACAGCCCATTGAGCCTAAAAATAAAAGTTTCCAGATTTCTTTTTTTATGATCCTAATTTCTCTTTTAATAGAAAAAAAAGTAAAAGATAACAGAATTAAAAAAACAAAAAACCATCTCCAAAATGCTAATGAAATTGGAGGTATAAACTCAACACCCCCACGAGCAACTATTAAGTTGCTTGCCATAAAAATTGGTTGAATAAAAAGTAATAGATAAGGAAAAAGATTTTGTTTGTTCATCTTTATTTCTTATAGTTTAATTTTTATTTTTAAGAAGATATGTTTAGATTGAAAGATTTATTGCTTGTCAAAAAAAGCTTCGTAAATCATCATTATAATTGCTGCACCCATAAAAATATATACAGGTAATACGTCTAAAAAAGTTATCATCATAGATCTAGTTAGAGTAGTAGCTAAGCCAACTAAAAAGAATAGAGCAAACGAAATTCCAATAACTGTTGTTAATTTATTCATATTTAATCTTCACATTCCTTCTCTAGCCATCTAGCAACTCCTAAAAATCTGTGATCATCATATTTATCACCGATTAATTGAACGCCCAATGGTAATTTATTTTCACCTTCAAGTAAAGGAAGAGAAATACAAGGCGTACCAAGATAAGACCAAACCTTATTAAATTCTGCTGTTCCTGTGCTTTTTAATCCTTTAGGTGCGACCCCTGGACTGGACGGCATTAGTACTCCATGGTAATCCTCAAAAACTTCTTTATAAGATTCATAACTCTGTTTCCTAAAATCAATAGCCTCTGCATATTCTTTTGCAGAGTATTTATTTCCTCTAGAAATTGCATCTTGCATGTATTTAGACAATTTAGATTTAAACTTTTTATAATAAATTGAAAAATTGTTTGCTAAGTCTGTTTCGTGAATTACTTGATGATATTTGTGTATATCTTTAAAGTAAGATGGAGTGTCAAAAACTTCAATGTTTTTGAAAGACTTAATAAAATATTCAAAAGCATCTCTAGATTTTTTTTCAATCATCTTCCAGTGATTTGTTTTATAAAATATAAATTTTGGTTCAAATAATGGGCCTTTTTTTGTCTCTGCTAGAATATTCTCTGATGAATAGTGTATTGAAGCTGTATCCTGATTGTCTTTTTTAATTAAAGCTTTAGCCAATAAAGCAACGTCCTGTACATTTCTTCCAAACATACCAATGTGATCTAATGTTTGAGAGGTTCTTAAAACACCATTTCTTGATATTAAGCCATAAGTTGGTTTATAGCCTACTACACCACAGTAAGAAGCAGGTCTTATTACTGATCCACCTGTTTGAGATCCAATTGAAAGGGGTGCCATATATGATGCAACAGATGCAGCTGATCCACTTGAAGAACCACCTGGTGTTCTAGAATAATCATGTGGGTTCCTAGTTTTTGGAGGTCCAAGAAAAGCTAATTCTGAAGTTGCAGTTTTGCCCATTACAATAGCTCCTTCTGAAATTAATAAATCAATAATTTCTGCATTTTGTGAGTAAGATTTGCCTTTTCTTATACTTGTGCCGCATTCAGTTGGCATCTCAACTGTTCCAATAATATCTTTAACAGCTACAGGTATACCATGTAGGAAACCAATTGGTTTACCTGACCTTCTGTAGTCGTCTGCCTCTTTAGCTTTCTCTAATAAAATTTTTTTATCAAAAAATGCCCAAGCTTTTACCTCTTTTTCAAATTCATCGATTCTTTCAATATACTTTTCGCATAGTTCTACTGAAGTTAATTCTGAATTTTTTATTTTTAAAGCAAGGTTTTCTACACTCTGTGAAAATATTTCATTCATCAATTTCTTCTTTAGTCAGCAAAAAGTACATCGGGAAGCCATAAAGCTATGCCTGGAAAAATGTACATCAATACCATTGCAAAAATCACTATACCTAAAAATGGCATAATCCCTTTGAATATTTCCAACAATTCTACATTTTTTGTTTGTACACCTTTAAGATAATATGCTGACATTGCCATGGGGGGTGTTAAGAAAGATGTTTGCAAGTTTAATGCAATCAACATAGCAAAGAAATACGGATTAACACCAAAAAATTCTACCAGTGGGAGGAATATAGGTACAAAAATAATTAGAATTTCTGTCCATTCTAAAGGCCATCCTAGAATAAAAATAATTATTTGAGTTATCACTAAAAACTGCCAAGGAGCTAAATTCATAGATTTAAAAAAGTGTTCAAAAACTTCGTGACCACCCAAATAAGAAAACACTGCTGCAAAAGTCCATGATCCTACAAACAACCACATTATCATTGCGGTTGTTTTTGCTGTAAGGAAAACAGACTCTTTAAAACTTTTCCATTTTAAAGACTTATAAATTAAAGATAAGACTAAAGATCCAAGAGCTCCCACCGCTGCAGCCTCTGCTGGTGTTGCAAGACCTGCAAGAATAGTACCTAAAACTAATATTATTAAAGAAAATAATGGTACAAATGAAACTAAAACCTCTTTTAATATCACTGCTCTCGGTGGTATTTCCTCCTTTGGAGGCTTAGGTGCAATGGATGGATTAAAGTACGCCCTAGTTATTGCATAAATTATATAAAGCCCTGCTAACATTAATCCAGGAAATATTGCTGCTGCAAATAATCTAAGAGGAGATAATTGAGCAATTACTGCGTAGACAATAAGCATAATACTTGGAGGAATTAAAATACCTAAACAACCACCCGAACATATAACTCCCGATGCAAATTTTTTGTCATAACCTGCTCTTATCATTGCAGGCCATGCAAGTAGTCCCATTAATGTAACTACTGCACCAATAATTCCTGTAGCTGTAGAAAATAATGCACAAGTGACAAGAGCAGCTACAGCCATTGAAGCTGGCAAACCATGTGAAGCTAGTCTAATTGCATTAAATAATCTTGCTACTATTCCTGCTCTTTCAACTAGATAACCCATAAATAAAAATAAGGGGACGGCGGTAAGCACTGTATTGTCCATTACGGAATATGTGTTTTGAACAAATAATTGGAATATCCTGTTATCCAACAAATGATCCATTCTTGAAGGATCGTAATATGCAAAATAACCAAAACCAATTCCCATTGCCATCAAGGTAAAAGCAATAGGAAAACCTAAAAGCACTGCAAATAGAAATATACCCATCATCAAGATAGCTATTTCAGGATTTGTTAAACTAAATAACATCTTTTTGGTCCTCGTCTTGAGTTGTTCTCATTAAAATTTTTTCTGTCTCCTCGGCAACAACCATTCTTGCAGGCCAATGGCCAGTTTGAATGCAAATGATTGATCTGAATACCTCACTTATCCCTTGGATGATTAATAGTAAACCAGAAAGTGGTATCAAAGATTTTGCCATATAAATTTGAATTTGTGCTGGACTATTCCAACTTGTTTCTTTTATTTTCCAAGCCATAGATGCGTATTCGTACCCATAAAACGCTAGAGCCAAAACACCTGGAAAGAAAAACACAAAATATAAAATTAGATCAATCCAACCTTGAGTTCTGGGTTTGAACAATCGGTAAATTACATCACCTCTTACATGAGCCTCTGTCGACAAAGTATAAGCACCTGCCATCATAAAAATGGCTCCATACATTTGAAGACTAAAATCAAAATTCCATAATGTTGGAGCATTAAATGCATATGCCATCACAACCTCATAACAAGTTCCAGCCATTAAAATTACAATACACCATGAAAATGCCTTACCCATTGATGTACTTAATTGATCTGCAAACTTGATATATGATCTCATAAAAACTGTCTAAGTAATAACAAAAAGGGGGCTAAAAAGCCCCCTTTTTTTCTAATTTATTAAAATTATTAGATTTTTACTTTTGCTATTGGACCAAACTCGTTTTCGTAAGCAAGTTTGTAATTAGGCTGATTCATCAGCAAGTACTTCATTACTCTCTTAGCATACGCTTTTTGTGAGTCTATGATTTTCTTAAAGAATGGATCTTTTCCAGAAAAGTCACCGACTACTTTGTCCCAACCTTTTAACTGCTCAGAAAGAATTGCATCTGAAGTTTGATATACATTTACTTTGTGCTCATTCATTAACTTAGATAAGTCAGCTGAATATCTTACTAAAGCTTTAAAGTAGTTATCAGTGTTAGCAGCATAAGCAGCATTTTTCAAAATTGCTTGATGTGCAGGCGAAAGGTTGTTGTATGATTTTTTGTTAATAGGAATTTCAAACATCTCTTGAGATTGGTGGAAACTACCTAAATGATAATGCTTAGATACATCCTGCATACCAAACTGAGAGTCTGAAGTTGGGTTGTTAAACTCAGCTGCATCAATCAAACCAGTTTTCATTGCTGGTTGAATTTCTCCACCTGGTAACTGTCTTACGACCATTCCCATTGCAGTAAGAACGTTAGTAGCAAGACCAACTGTTCTGTACTTCATTCCTTTAACATCAGATACTTTAGTCACGTTCTTTTTAAACCATCCAAATGGTTGAGCTGGCATAGGCATATGAAAGAAACCAACATAGTCAAAACCAACTTTTGCTAAAGTTTCTTCGTATAGAGCTCTTCCTCCACCATATTCCATCCATCCCATAACTTCTTGTGATGACATACCGTATGATGGTCCAGTTCCAAATAATGAAGCTGCTGGATTTTTTCCGTACCAATATGCAGTCACCCAGTGACCCATATCAAGTACTCCAGAACTTACAGCTTGTCCAATTTCGGAAGTTTTAACAACTGCTCCAACTGGTTGTAAGTCAATTTTTAATGTTCCGCCTGACATCTGGTCAACCATTTTCGCATAGTCTCCTGCCATTTCGAAAAAGATATTAGCTCCACTAGGCCAAGCTGCTTGCATTTTAAGAGTAGTATGACCACCTCCTAATGCAAGATTAGGCATTGCTACTGCTGCTGTTGCTGCTGCACCAGTTGCTGCTGCCGTTTTAAAGAACTTACGTCTTGAAGGAATTTTTCCCTTTGACGATTTTTTTTCTTTAACCATTTATTTCTCCTCTTTAAGTTAATTAACTTCAAAGATTTAAACATGTAAAATTGTTAGAGTCATTCTAAAATCGATTGAATTTTAAAATTAAATACAATTTGAGATTGCATAATTAGGTCAAAAAGTCCTAATTTACTTTATTCTTACAATCTCCTGTTTTGAAAAATTCATTAATGTTATCAATTGCAAGATTGGCCATTGCAGTTCTTGTTTCTTTTGTAGCGCTTCCTAAATGGGGAAGGATAAAAGCGCTTTTATATTTCAGGTAACCTGGATTTAAATTTGGCTCATTTTTGTAGACATCTAAACCAACTGCATAGACTTTTCTTCTTTCAAGTGCATCTATCAAGGCTTCATCGTCTACAATATCTCCTCTTGCAACATTAGTGACAACTGCACCTTTTGGCAAATACTCAATAGTATCTTTATTAATCATATCAATTGTTTCTTTCGAGGCTGGACAACAAATAGATAAAACATCAGATACTGACAACAAACTTTTTAAATTATCATGGTAAATCGCACCTTGTTCTTTTTCATCAGATAATTTTGATCGATTATGATAATGTATTATCATTCCTAAAGACTTTGCAATTTTTGCAATCTTTTGACCAATTCTTCCCATACCTAATACTCCAAGTCTTGCACCAGTTAATTGCTTTCCAATTAAATAATCTGCAGACCACTTCCAGTTGCTTTCTTTAGCAGACTCTATTCCCTCTGACGCTCTTCTGCATGCTCCAAGTATTAGCAAGATTCCAATTTCAGCTGTAGCATCTGTTAAAACGTCAGGTGTATTTGTAACCGCTATTCCTCTCGCCTTAGCTGCCTCCAAATCTATATTTCCAAAACCAACTGCAAAATTTGAAATAATTTTTATAGTTTCCGGCAATTTATTTATTGTTTCAGCATCAAGTTTATCTGTTAAAGAAGATAATATTCCATCTTTTCCTTCACTCATTTCAATTAATTTTTTTTGCGAATATAATTCATCATTTAAGTTTAAATTAGCATCAAAACTTTTTAATGCTTTATCTTCACAAGATCTAAGCAGTTTTCTTGTTACTAGAATTTTTTTCATATTAAATTTTATTCAAAATTTTTGGTTTAGGACCACCAGTGTACCAATCCAGCAGTTCTATAGTATGTAAAATTGGTATATTGGTGCCATTAGATATTTGGGTTATGCAACCTATATTTCCAGTAGATATAATCTGTGGATTTGTACTCTCTATATTCTTAACTTTATCTTTTAAAAGATTTTTCGCGATTTCTGATTGCAGAATATTATAAGTTCCAGCAGAACCACAACAAAGGTGTCCATTGGGTATTTCCATTATATCATTGTCAGTTTTTTGAAGTAAGCCGATCGGTTCATTATGAACCTTTTGACCATGTTGCATTGAACATGCAGAATGATAAGCAATTTTATATTTCTTATTTTTCTTTTGAATATTAAGTTTCAAGTTTTCTGACAAATATTCAGTAACATCTTTGCTTAACTCAGATACTGTTTTTGCTTTAGCTTTTAATTTTTTGTCATTTCTAAATATAAATCCATAGTCTTTTAAAGTAGTTCCACATCCAGAGGTATTAGATAATATTGCATCAAGATTTCCTTTTTTATGTTCTTCATACCAGGTTTCAATATTATTTATAAAATCGATATTTGCGTTGTCCTCTTTACCTAAATGATGATTTAATGAACCACAGCATCTAATTTTTTTTGGAACAACAACTTCAACGCCATGTCTATTTAATAATCTTATTGTGGACTCGTTTATTTGTGGCGATAATTCTTTTTGCACGCATCCAGTCAGTAAGGCTACTCTCGCGATTTTTTTTCCATTTGCTGGATACATTTCCTTTACTTTGATAGTTTTTTCTGGAAATGAAGTTGGCATCAATTCCATCATATCTTTTATTTTCTTCGGAAATAAAAATTTAAATAATTTTCCGATCTTTACTAGATAACTTGTTAATTTAAAATATTGAGTATTCGGAAGAACTTTTGATAAAAAATTTCTTAAAATTTTATCAAATAAAGGTCTGTCATAATTTTTCTCAATATATTTTCTGCCGTGATCAATCACATGCATATAATTAACACCTGCTGGACAAGTCGTCATGCAGCTATAACATGATAGACAACGATCTATATGCTTAACAACTTTTTTTGATGGTTTTCTCTCGTTTTCCAACATATCCTGTATCAGATAAATTCTTCCTCTTGGTCCATCTAGTTCATCACCTAATATTCCATAAGTGGGACAAGTTGCGTTACACATCCCACAGTGCACACATTTTTGAAATATTTTTTCTGTTGACTGATTATCTTTGTCTTTAAGTTGATTTTCTGAAAAATTAGTTTGCATTATAACTCTCTATACATTCTTCCTGGGTTAAATAATTTTTTCGGATCAAAACTTTCCTTTATTTTTTTTGATATCATCAATCTTGTATTATCGATAGTAAACAAAGTGTCTTGAAAATCAAAATTTTCGGATTTTTTAATAATTGTGAGATATCCACTATTTTCAACAATAAAATTTTTTATTTTGTTTATTTTTTCATCGTCTTTGTCGAGAACCTCAATCCAAAACAATGATCCACACCAATCAATGTAATATTTATAATTTTTATTAAGAAATTTACTAAATGCCTCACATTTAGCAGGAGGCATAACAGCTCTCAAAACATTATTTTTTGTTCCACTAAATAACTCCAAATTATTGACTTTTTTCCAGAAAGGTATTGATTGGTGAACGTCTAATATTGAACTTTTGAAATTTGATAAATCTAACTCTATTTTTAGCTCTTTTAATCTTTCATCAATTGATCTCTTGTCTCCTTCAATTCTAAAAGCTAAAAAAGAACCTTCTTGATCTAGATCGTTAAATTTGAAAATTTTATTTTTTGTATGTTCATAGTTTTTATGACTGGGTTCTTCAGGTATGAATGTTGCTGCTGAAACTTCATTACTAGAGCTTAGAATTTTATCAAATAAATTTGATATTTTTTTAATTTCATCAGAATAAACAATAACTGTAATTTGAGATTGTTTTTTTGGAGAAACTTTTAATGTTATTTCAGTTAAAACAACAAGTGTTCCAAATGAACCTGATATTAATTTTGAAAGATCATACCCAGTAACATTTTTAACTACAGTCCCACCCGACTTTATAATATCACCTTTTCCATTAACTCCTTTAAAACCTAAAATATGATCTCTAACACTTCCAACTTTAAATCTTCTTGATCCAGCAAAATTACACGCTACATAGCCACCAATGGTTCCTTTATTCGATTGACCATTTATCATGTATCCAAAATCAATTGGTTCAAAGGCTAACTCTTGATTGTTTTCCTCTAATATTTTTTCAATGTCTTCAATAGGAGTTCCTGCTTTTACTTTGATGTAAAGTTCTTCTTTTTGATAGTCAATGATACCAGAAAGTTGTGATAGGCTAAGTTTTTTTGCAGTTTGTAAATTATAACCAAAAACTTTTTTTGTGCCTGTTCCTGTTATCTCTATAGGAAGTTTTTTTGAGTAAATTTCTCTTACTATTTCTGATACTTCTTTTTCAGTACTTGGGCTTAATATTTCAGAATCTAGGGAGATCTGGGAATTTTTCTTCTCCTCTGTGGACATGGACTCTTCCTTCCTCTGCACATTTTCTCAGTATCGGATAAACTTTTCCTGGATTTAATAGGTTTTTTTCATCTAAAGACTTTTTAATATTTAATTGTTGTTGAATATCATCGTTATTGAAAGCTTCACACATCAATTCTCTTTTTTCTATTCCTACACCATGTTCGCCTGTTAATGCTCCTCCATGCTTTACACAAGCTTTTAAAATCTCCGCACCAAATTCTTCAGTTTTTCTCAACTGTTCTTTATCACTACCATCAAACATTATTAGAGGATGCAAGTTTCCATCTCCGGCATGAAAAGCGTTTGCTACAGCCAAGTTATATTTTTTTGATAGTTGATTTATTTCTTTTAAAATTAAAGACAGCTTTCCTCTTGGAATAGAGCCATCCATACAATAATAATCTGGGGCCATTGCTCCGCAGGCTGGGAAAGCAGCTTTTCTTCCAGACCAAAAAGCTAATCTTTCTTTTTCATTATTGCTTAATTTCATACTGTTAGAATTATTTTGTTTTGCAATTTCACTTACTTTATCTAAAAGACCGTCAACTTCAGATTTAGTTCCATCAAGCTCAACGATCATTAAAACTTCTGCATCTTTAGGATAACCAGCTTTTGAGAATTTATCTGTTGCATCAATCAATGCTTTGTCCATCATTTCCATACCAGCAGGAACTATTCCACTAGATATAATGTCAGAGACACAATTACCTCCGTCCTCGACAGTTGGAAAGCCAATTAAAGCTGCTCTTACAGATTGTGGTTTTCTTAAAATTTTTACTGTTACTTCTGTAATCACTCCCAAAAGTCCCTCGGATCCACATACTAGTCCTAATAAATCATATCCCTCTTGATCTAAAGTTTTACCGCCAATTCTTGTAATCGTCCCATCCATCATTACCATTTCAACACCAAGAATATTATTTGTGGTTGTTCCATATTTTAAAGAGTGAACACCCCCCGAGTTTTCAGCTACATTTCCTCCAATTGAACATGCCAACTGACTTGAAGGATCTGGAGCATAGTAATATCCTTTGTGTTGCACAGCATGAGTAATTCCAAGGTTTGTAACTCCTGGTTGAGTTACTACACATTTATTATCAAAATCAATTTCAAGAATTTTATTAAATTTACCAAGTCCTAACAATATTGCATCTTGAAGTGGTAACGCTCCCCCTGACAAACCTGTTCCTGCACCCCTTGGGATCACTTTTATGTTTTCCTCATTACAGAATTTTAGTATTTCACTTACCTCTTTAGTATTTTCTGGCAAAACAACTGCTAGTGGGGTCTGTTTATAAGCAGCTAAACCATCAGTTTCATACGGCTTTATTTCCTCGTTTTCACTTAAGACATTTTCTTCATTTGTAAATTTTTTTAATTGAGAAACTATAAGACTTTTTTTTGAAACCGTAGTCCTATCTATTTGTGGTAAAGCTAATTCAGTCATTAATTATCCGAGCATTTTTTTGATATTTTCTAAAGCTTGAGAAATATTATCTCTAGATGCAGCAAAACTAAATCTAACGTATTCGTTGCAGCTTTTTCCAAATGCAGTTCCTGGAACTATTGCAACTCCAGCTTCATGCATTGCTTTTTGACAAAACTCTGCACCATTCATTCCAGTTCCAGTAACTTTAGGGAATGCATAAAAGGCACCTCCTGGCAAACTACATTCAACACCTGGCAAACTATTTAAACCTTCATGAATTAATTTTCTTCTTGCGGTAAATTTTTCCATCATTTCATGAATTGAGTCATCTGGACCATCTAAAGCAGCTATTCCAGCAAATTGAGCTGCCGCATTAACACATGAAACACTATTAATTAGAAGTTTATTTACATGTTCAACTAAATGTTCGGGCCAAAAACTCCAACCTAACCTCCAACCAGTCATTGAGTATGCTTTGCTCCAACCTTCTAATACTATTAATCTGTCTCTTAATTCAGGGTAATTGAAAAATGTAGGCATTTCCTTATTATCGAAAATCTGTCTACTATAAATTTCATCACTTAAAATTGTTACATGTGGAAATTTTTCTAATCCTTTAGCAAGTTTATCTATTTCAGGTTTTTCAACAAAACTTCCAGTGGGGTTATTTGGATTGATTAAAATTAAAAGTCTTGTTTTAGCAGTTATCAGAGATAAAATTTTATCAGCATTGAATTTCAAATCTTTATCTTCTGTAAGATCATAAGGAACTGGTGTGGATCCAGTATAATTTATCATAGACTCATAAATAGGAAAAGCTGGTGTCGGATGTATTATCTCTGCACCTGGTTCTCCAAAACACTGGATTGCATAAGTCATAGTAGGTTTACCACCTGGCATAATTAATATTCTTTCAAAATCAACGTCTGCGTTGTATCTTTTTTTAATCCATCTAGTTACAGCTTGTCTGCACTCAGGTATCCCATTTGACATTACATATCCATGGTGTCCATCATCCAATGCTTTTTTTGCAGCATCTACAACATGCCTTGGAGTTTTAAAATCTGGTTGTCCAAGTCCAAGATGGATCATGGGATGACCTTTTGCCTCTAGTTTTTTAGCTTCAGCTAAGACACTAAAAGCAGTTTCTGTACCTAATCTATTTAAGCTCGCAGCTAATTTCATTTCCATAATCTATCTCCTATATATAATTTTGTCCTGGTTTAACTCTGATAAATTTTTGCAACCCATTAGTATCATATTTCTTCTAATTTCAGCTTGCATATTATGTAGCAATCTTTCTACACCTACTTGACCTCCGGCTCCAAGGCTAAAAAGGAAAGCTTTCCCAAAACTACATGCTTTTGCGCCTGCCGCAAGGGCTTTTAACACATGTGTTCCTCTTCTTACCCCACCATCCAGTATTATCTCTAGCTTATCACCCACAGCATCAGCAATTGCTTTGACTTGATCAAATGGAGATCTTGATCCATCCAATTGCCTACCGCCATGATTTGAGATCATTATTGCAGTACATCCAATATCAACAGCTCTTTTAGCATCCTCGACTGACATAACACCTTTTAAAGCAAATGGCCCATTCCATTTCTTTATACAATACTCTGCATCACTCCAATTCATCTTTGGATCATATTGCTCATTTATATAATCAATAACAGATTTAGCGATATTTGTACCTTTGTCTGTTTTATGTTTAATATTTGCTAATTCAAACTTTTTATTTGTTAAATAATTTAAAACCCACTGAGGTCTCATTGCAAAACTCATCAAACTTTCCAAAGTAAATTTAGGTGGTGTAGTAAATCCAGTTCTATGATCTCTTTCTCTGTTGCCCGCAACTAAAGTATCTACAGTCAAACATAGTCCATCAAAATTTGCTCTTCTACATCTATCAATTAGATCATCAGTAAAAGATTTGTCTTTATGAATATAAAGTTGAAATAATTTTGGTCCACTTGAAACATTTGCAATCTCCTCAATCGAGAATGAAGCCATAGTAGACATGCTGTACATTGTATTAAATTTTTCTGCTGCTCTGGCTGATGCTTTGTCTCCATCTGGGTGATATAAACTTTGCATTGCTGTTGGAGATAAAAAAATAGGCATATCAATTTTTCTACCAAAAATTTCTGTCTTTAGATCGGGTTCTCCCACACTTGTTAAAATACTTGGAACTAAGTCACAATCATTAAAAGCATTTGTGTTTCTTTTAAGAGTTTCTTCATCATCTGCTCCTCCATCAATATAATGAAAAATTGGGGCTGGTAACTTGCTTTTTGCAAGTTTTCTAAAATCTTCAAAATTGTAGCAATCTTTAACTTTCATACCTTAGGAAACTGTCAGTAAACTTTTATAAAATTAAACATATAACTATTAGCGCCCGGATTTTTATCACCTAGGCTGGCGTTAGAGATATGATTATAAGATAAGCCGATTTCGCTTTGATTTGATATCTCAAAAGATATCTGAATTTCAGTTTTAAATTCAATTACATGTCCTAAATCTTTTCCATCTCCCTCATCATAAAGTCCAGGAGTAAAGCTTGGTGTGAACGTAAAAGATCCATTTTTTTTTGGAATTTGAAATCCTGTATATACATATTTCGCATTATCAGCTGTTATGAATGCACCGGTCACAGGCTGAAGAGTGCCAAGAGAAGTTTCTCTATATAAATCTTCATTTATATGTTGAATTCCAAACAGATTTGATTTTTTTCCATCATCACTGAAATCAAACATACCTGTGTAAAAGTTCCATTTGTTTCCAGAATTTTCAGCATTTCCAAAATTTGGGAAAATTAAAACACAAAATGCAACTAATCTTATTAATGATCTCATGATAAATAGAGTTACTTTATAGTTACTTTTCTAATAATTAAAAGACCACCAAAAATAAATAAAATAAGGGGTAATCCCCATAAAAAAATTGTATTTTTATTCACTTCTGGCTCATAAACAATCCACTCACCATATTTTTCTTTTAAAAAATTGTATATCTCGTCTTCAGTATTTCCCTCTTTGATTTTAATTCGAATTAATTTTTTCATGCTTAATGCAAAATCTGATTGAGAGTCATAAACAGATTGACCTTGACAAATCAAACATCGTAAATTCTTAGTTATGTGATCAATATTCTTCTTTTGATCTGCAAAAGAGATATTGGAATGGAAAGCGCTTATTATTAATATTAAGACTATTAAAGTAATTTTTTTCATTTTTTAATTAAACTAATTATATCTTCATAATCATCTTGGTCTAATGGTCCAATAAATTTTTTGATAATTTTGTTTTCATTATTAATCAAGTATGTTTCGGGAACCCCTATAGCACCAAGCTCAATTGATTTTGTTCCATCGCTATCTACCAAAACCTCATCGTATGGATTTCCAAGATCAGATAGAAATTTTTTTGAATTATCTAAATTATCTTTATAATTTATACCTATTAAATTTAAATCGGATCTTTCATTAAGATTTATCAAGTAGGGATGTTCAGCTTTACATGGCGAACACCAAGAAGCCCAAATATTAATTAAATTTAACTCGTTTTCTAATAATAAATCATTAAGAAAAATATTTTTTCCTGAATAAAGCTCTTTAAGTAAAATTGAATTATTTAATTTTTTTAAATTTGACTGTGGGGAATAATTTTTTTCTTCTTTCAAACCTAAAAGCAAAACAAAAAAAATTGCTACTATTAAAATTACAACAAAATAAAATATCTTATTATTTTTCATTTAATTTAAAGAAACTCAGTACTCCACCGAGTGACATCAATAATACGGATATCCAGATCCAGATCATCAAGGGTTTGTGTTGGTATCTAACATTAAAAAAACCATCATTTTTAATAAGGCTGAAAACTAAAAAATCATCTGAAAATAGTGTTGATGAAATATCTGCTTCACTTGTGATGGTTTCGGGTTGGCTATAAACTCTAATTTCTGGTCTAAAATGAATAATTTTTTCATTGTCCTTAAGTTTGAATTCACCAATTAATTTTTTGAAATTTGTATCACTTTCAACTTTTACATTCTCAAAAATTAATTTTTTGTTTAAAAAGTTAATTTCATCACCAACCTTCATGTTTGCTGAATTTTCTTTAGATAAAATACCATTAAGTAAAATACTAAGCATAAAAATACTAAAACCAAGATGAGAAACTTTTTGAGATAAATTAGAATTTTTTTTTTGAAAACTATTTATTACTTTAAAAAATAAATAAAAACTGAATGTGAATAACAAAGTTGAGAATAAATAATTAGTATTAGTATTAAAAACGATAAAAAAGGAAATTAAAAAAGATAAAATTAAAAAAATAATTTGTGATATGTTTAATTTTTTTATTTTATCCTTTATCCATTTTATATTTGGTCCTAATGCCATAAAAAACAAAAAAGGTATAAGAAATGGAACGATTAATTTATGATAAAATGGTGGTCCTACCGAAATTTTGGCGTCATTAACAACTTCAAGAAAAATTGGATATGCCGTACCAACTAATACTACTGACAAAAAAAACATCATAAACCAGTTATTGATTAATATACTTGTCTCTCTACTAACTAAAAATGATCTTTGGTGCGTATCTGGAAAATTTTTCTGATTAAAAAAGAATATAAAAATAGCCAGTAAAACAAGAAATAATAAGAATGTTAATATAAAGACTCCTCTGGATGGATCATTAGCAAATGTGTGAATTGAATTGAGTATTCCTGATCTAACTAAAAATGTTCCACTCATGCTTAATGAAAATGTTGTGATTGATAAAATTACAGTCCAAGAATGAAAAATATTTCTATTTTTAAGAACTATTATTGAATGAAGCAATGCAGTCAAACAAAACCAAGGCATCAATGAAACGTTTTCGACCGGATCCCAAAACCAGAAACCACCCCATCCTAATTCATAGTAAGCCCATATAGATCCCAGAAGTATTCCCACTGATAAGAATACCCAAGATACTAAAATCCAATTTTTAATATGAGATGCCCAAACATTATCTACAGTTTTAGTAATTAAAGCTGCTAATGATGCAGAAAAAATTATAGAAGTTCCAACATAACCCACATATAAAAGTGGTGGATGGATTGCCAATGCTGGGTCTTGCAAAATTGGATTTAAACCTAAACCTTCATCAGGTATTGGTAAAATATTTAAAAATGGGTTTGATGTAAAAAGAATAAAGAGTAAAAAACCTAAAATAATAATTTCCTGAAATAAAATTGTTAAAATTCTATATCTTGCATTCATCTTTTTTGAAGTAACAAAAAAAATGAACAAAAAGAAAGTTAGTACTAATAACCACAACAGTAGACTTCCCTCATGATTGCCCCAGGTACCTGATATTTTATAAAAAAGAGGTTTTAACGTATGAGAATTATTGAACACTGTAATATTTGAAAAGTCAGAAAAAACAAAAGCAAAGACTAGGGTGAAAAAACTTAAAATTGTCATAAATAGTTGTACTGACAAAGTTGCAAAAAATGTTTGATCAATTTTTTTGTCAAAATTTTTTGAGGAGATATATGATTTAAATATTAAGTATACAGATGCAAATAAACAAATATATAGTGAATAAGCGCCAATTTGATTAATCATTTCTAATTTCCTTGCATTGCCTCTTTAACCTCTGGAGGCATATAATTTTCATCATGTTTTGCTAAAATTTTTTCTGCTTTTAAATACTTTCTATCTTCTAAATATCCCTCTGCAACTACTCCTTTTCCCTCTTCAAATAAGTTGGGAACAGCTCCACTAAAGGTCACAATTATCTCATTTTTAAAATCAGTAATTACAAATTTTAAATTTTTATTTTCAATTTCTATTGAATTTTTCTTAACCATCCCACCAACTCTTATTTTTTTACTTTCA
>CACMRY010000016.1 GCA_902616205.1 uncultured Pelagibacteraceae bacterium | reverse complement strand
AAGCAGTTAAAAAAACAATATCAATCTCGGTAGATAAATCAAAGTTAGATACACTATTTGAAAAAAATCTTGAGGAAACTAAAATTGAATTAAAAAAGGTTAATTCGTAACCGATATTGTAAAGTTCGTTTTTTTTAGAAAATAAGATAAATTTAAAAGATGAATTCAGTCGTAATTGGATCTGGTTTTGGGGGTATAGCTTCAGCGCTAAGATTGAGAGCAAAAAATCATAATGTAACTTTAATTGAAAAGCATAATGATTTGGGTGGAAGAGCGCGAGTATTTAAAAAAAATGGATTTACGTTTGATGCTGGTCCAACAGTTATTACAGCCCCTTATTTAATTGAGGAACTTTTTGAATTATTTAATAAGACTTCAAAAAGCTACATTGAATTAAAGCCTTTAAATGTTTGGTACAGATTTGTTTTTGAAGATGGTAGTGAATTTGATTACTCAGGTGATGATGAGAAAATGAAAGTTCAAATTGAGAAAATAAGTAAAGAAGATTTTATTGGATATAAAAACTTAGTAAATTTTACAAAAAAAATATTTGATAAAGGATTTACTGAATTATCAGATGTCCCATTTGATAAACCTTTATTTATGTTTAAACAAATACCATCATTGCTTAAACTAAAAAGCTATAAATCAGTGTATAGCTTGGTATCTTCTTATGTTAAAAATGATAAGTTGAGAAGATTATTGAGCATGCATCCTTTATTGGTAGGAGGAAATCCTTTCACCACGACATCAATTTATGGATTGATATTATATTTAGAAAAAAAATGGGGAATTCACTACTCCATGGGTGGCACAGGTCAAATAGTAAATGGTTTAGAAAAACTTATGCTCGAAGAAAAAATTAAAATTATAAAAGGAAAAGAAGTTGTAGAAGTAATTACAAAGAATAAAAAAATTAATTCTGTAAAGCTTGATGATGGAAGTGAATTAGATGCAAATAATGTTATTTGTAATGCAGATCCTCCGGCAGTTTATTCAAGTCTAATGAATGAAAAATTAAGTACATTTTTTAAGTATAAGATGAAACGTATGCAATATTCTATGGGTTTATTCGTATATTACTTTGGTACAAAAAAAAAATATGAAAATATTGAGCATCACACCATAAAATTTGGAGAAAAATACGAGGAACATTTAAATGACATATTTAATAATAAAATATTGAATAAAGATATAAGCTATTACCTACATAGACCTACTGCTACTGACGAGGCGATGGCACCAAAAGGTCATGATTGTTTTTATGTTTTAGTTCCTGTGCCTAATAATCAGTCTGGCATTAATTGGAGTGAGAAAGGTGAGGAAATGAAAAATCTGGTCATCGATAAAATGCAAAATTTAATGCCAGATCTTAGAAAAAACATTGTAGAGGACTTCTATTTAACTCCTGATTATTTTGAAAAAGAATTAAATACAAAATTTGGCTCTGGCTTCTCAATACAACCAAAGTTTACTCAGTCAGCATATTTCAGATTTCATAATAAATCTGAGATATTTGATGGTCTATACTTTGTTGGTGCAGGAACGCATCCTGGCGCAGGTGTACCAGGAGTTTTGTCTTCAGCGAAGGTACTAGACAAGATACTCTAATGAATAATCAAAACTATTTATCGATTTATGCAAAATCATTTAGTTGGGCAGGGTTTTTTCTAAATAAAGAGACTTATCAAAAGTGCTCTGATTTATACACTTTTTGTCGATATTTAGATAATATTGCAGATGAAACTGGAGAATTAGAAACTAAGAAATTAAAATTCAAAGAATTTAAAAATGAATTTAAATCAAAAAATTTCTCAAATCCAATAATTGAAAAAATGTGGAAATTAGTTGCTGATACAAATATTTCTACAAATATTATTTATGATTTATTTGATGGTGTTGAAAGTGATTTAGAGGAAAAAGTAGAATTGAAGTCTGAAAAAGAATTATTGATATATTCATATAGAGTTGCTGGAACTGTTGGATTAATGATGGCAAAAATTCTTAATGTTAAAAAAGAGAGTGCCTTTAAAGCCGCAATCGATTTAGGGATAGCTATGCAATTAACAAATATATCTAGAGATGTGATTGAAGATAAAAATCTTAATAGATATTATATAAAGTCTGATATCAAAGAGATCAAAGATACTTTAGAACTTGCTGAAACTTTTTACAGAAGTTGTTTTTATTACATAAAAGATATCCCTTTTCGTTTAAGATTTTCAATTTGTGTCGCAAGAAGAGTGTATAGAGAAATAGGATTTCAAATTAAAAAAAAAAGTAGTTTTGAAGAGTATAAAAATTCTGGGAAAATATTTGTAAATAATTTTGGTAAAATTATACAAACTTTAATATCTTTATTGGATATGATTAAGCTGGGCTTAATGACTAATCGAGAAACAGGTTATACTCAAAATAAGCACAAAATTATCATGGAAGAGATTAATTTAAATGAAAGATTTTGATATTGTAATTATTGGAGGGGGCTGTAGTGGATTATCTTTAGCCTATCAATTAGAAATTAATTCAAAATTAAAAGGTAGATCTTTAGCTATAATTGATAATAGAGATAGATATTTTAGAGACAAAACTTGGTCTTTTTGGAAAGTAAATCAACATGATTTTGAAGATTGTGTGATAAAAAGTTGGAAACAGTTTTCAGTTAATTCTAAAGATGGAACTTTATATAAGGATTGTAATAAATATCCATATCAATCAATAGATAGTGGTTTGTTCTATGATAAAATTTTAAATAAACTTAAACAAAATAAAAATATTTATTTTTTTAAAAGCAAAAACGAGATTAACACAAATTCTTCTATAGTTTTTAATAGCGTTCCAGAGATTAGTAAAACTGATGATAAGCTTTGGCAACACTTTTGTGGATATGAAATTGAAACCGATAAAGAATTTTTTGATGAAGAAATTATGAATCTTATGGATTTTGATTGTGATCAAAAGGACAGTGTTCATTTTTTTTATACCCTTCCATTTTCAAAAAATAAAGCTCTAGTTGAAACCACATGGTTATCAACAATGAACAATCAAGAAGAAGAAGAATACGACCAACAACTTATAGATTATATCAAAAATCATCTTAATCTTAAAAATTATAGGATTAAGTACAAAGAAGTTGGTAAAATCCCTTTATTTAGAACTTCTAATATAAATAATCAAAATTTAGTAAATATTGGAACTGCAGGTGGCATGACTAGGCTAAGTACGGGATATACGTTTTTAAACATTCAGGAACAATCAAAATATTTAGCAAAAAATATAGAAAAATTTAGATCTAATAAAGCCTTCAAAATAAGCACAAAATACGAGTTTTTAGATAAAATTTTCTTAAGAGTTTTGAAAAAAAGTCCAAAAATAATGCCTATTGTATTTTATAAAATGTTCAACTCAAAATCAGAGGCAATTATAAATTTTTTATCCAACAAAAGTCATTTGGGTGAAGATTTATCAATTATATTAAAAATGCCCAAAATAGTTTTTTTAAAAGCTATATTCCAACAAAAATGATTAAAAAAATTAATTATAATCACTCTTTAATTTTTTTTATATCGTGCATTTTTTTATCCTCTTTTGATTACTTGAGATCAAATTCATTTATTTTAATATGTTTTTTTTTAATTTTAATCTTGGGTGTTTCACATGGCGCTCTGGATAATATTAAAGGAAGAAAATTAATTAAAATTCTAAAAATTAAGAATATTTCTTACTTTTATTTGGTATATATTTTGATTGGTCTAGGCATTATTTTGTTGTGGATACTATTTCCACAAAGTTTATTGCTATTATTTTTGATAATTGCATCTTACCATTTTGGTAAGGAAGACTCAGAATTTATAAGTAAAAATCAAAAACAAAGTTTTTTATTAAAAACTTTTAAAGGATCAATTATAATAGTTTCACCATTACTCTTTAATCAAAATAAAACTTTAGAAATATTTAATTCTATAAATTTTGATCTATCTAATACTTTGCTAGTTAAAATTGAATTTTTAGTAATTTTACTTCTTCTATCATTTATATCAAATTTAATATTATCTTTTAATAAAAATTATGATGAAAAGTCTGTTTTATTAATGGATTTTTTTTCAATAATTACGTTAAATATTTTTTTAAACCCTTTGCTGGCATTTACAATTTATTTCTGCTTTCTACATTCATTTAGACATTCCATTAAATTGATATTTGAACTCAATAAGAATTTTAAAAAAGGAATTTTTCTATTTATTAAAAAAGCGCTTCCACTTACTTTTATAACTGGAATTATTTTTATAGTTGCTTTAAATTTTTTAAATCATGAGTTTAAACTAAATGAAAGTGTGAATATGGTAATATTTATTGGATTGGCCTCATTAACATTTCCACATATATTGCTTGAATACTTAATCGAGAAAAATGAAAAATAATAAAATTAAAGTTTTTTTAGCAGCACCAAGAGGTTTTTGTGCTGGTGTAGATAGAGCAATTGAAATTGTTAAGAAAAGTTTAAATAAATATGGTTCTCCAGTTTATGTCAGGCATGAAATAGTTCATAACAAACATGTTGTAGAAAGTTTAAAGAAAATAGGCGCAATTTTTGTGGAGGAGCTTGATGAGATTGAGGATAAAACTAGACCAGTTATTTTCTCTGCTCATGGAGTTCCAAAATCAGTATCAGAAAATGCATCAAATTTAAAAATGACTTATGTAGATGCTACATGTCCTCTAGTTTCAAAAGTTCACCGAGAAGCTGAAAATATTAAGAAACAAGGAATGCACATTCTCCTTATTGGCCATAAAAATCATCCTGAAGTCATTGGTACTATGGGTCAATTACCTAAAGGATCAATAGACCTAATTGAGAGCACTGAAGATGCTAATAATTATATTAATAATTCTAACAAAAAACTGGCTTATATTACTCAAACAACTCTTTCTATAGATGATACCAAAGAGATAATTGAGGTCCTAAAATCTAAATTTCCAGATATTTATGAGCCCAAAAAGGAGGACATTTGTTATGCAACAACAAATCGACAAGAAGCAGTAAAAAAAATTGCCTCAAAATGTGAGATGTTTTTTGTAATTGGTAGCCGTAACTCATCCAATTCAGTCAGATTAGTTGAAGTTGCAAAAAAAAATGGTTCAAAATCAGCAGAATTAATACATTCTGAAAGCGAAATTCCTTTCAGTCAAATAAAGAATTGTAAAACAATAGGAATTTCCTCGGGCGCATCAGCGCCTGAAATTTTAGTTACCGAATTTATTGAGGGTCTAAAAAAACAATTTACTATTGATATAGAAGAAGTAGAAATCACAAGAGAAAATATTACATTTAAAGTTCCCGGAAAATTAAACTAATGGCAGTCTACACAAAAATAGGTTTAGATGAAATAAATCTAATTGAAAAAAGTTTCAGTATTGGAAAAATATTAAATTATAGTGGTATTAAAAAAGGTATTGAGAATACAAATTATCTTATCAAATCAAAAAAAAGAAAATTTATATTAACCATTTTTGAGAAAAGGGTTAACTCAAGAGATCTACCTTTTTTTATGAAACTTATGTCAGGTCTTTCAAAATCTAAAATAAAGTGTCCAAAACCACTTGAAACTAAAAAGGGTAAATATTTATTTAAGTTAAAAGGTAAAAATGCATGTTTGGTAACCTTTTTGGAAGGAAAAGATAAGAATAATTTAAATTATAAAGAATGCTTTGTCATAGGAAAAAATATAGCAAGATTTCACAACTCATCTAAAAAATTAAGAATATTCCGCAAAAATTCGCTTTCAGTTAATTCATGGGGATCTCTTTTGAAAAAAATTAGTAGAAAAATAAATAAAAAATTTAAGGATTTAACTAAAAATATGAAAACAGATTATATTCAAATTAAAAAACTTTGGCCGAAAAAACTTCCAACAGGAATTATTCACTGTGATTTGTTTTTAGATAATATATTTTTTTACAAGGGTCGCTTTCATGGTTTTATTGATTTTTATTTTTCTTCTAATGATTACTATGCATATGATCTGGCAATATGTGTGAACGCTTTATGCTTCAATAAAAAAAATAATAAATTTATTATGAATAGGAATAAATCTTCAAATTTATTGAAAGGATATCAATCGGTCAGAAAATTAACGAAATTAGAGAAAAATAGTTTTAATACGCTTTGTAAGGGCTCGGCTTTAAGGTACTTACTCACAAGATCTTATGATTATCTAAATACTCCCAAAACAGCTATTATCAAAATTAAAGATCCAAAAGAATATATTCAAAAACTTGATTTTCATAAAAATCTAAATTCATTCAAAGATTATAGCTAATGATAAAAATCTATACAGATGGTTCTTGTATTGGAAACCCAGGGAATGGAGGTTGGGCTGCGATAATAATTGAAAATGGAAATAAAACTAAAATTAAAGGTAGTAAAAAAGATACAACAAACAACCAAATGGAATTACTTGCTCCAATTAAAGCTTTAAAAAAAATTACAAAAGGTAGCAAAGTTCAAATATTTACAGATTCCAAATATGTAAAATCAGGGATTACTGAATGGATACATAATTGGAAAAAAAATGGATGGAAAACAGCTAATAAGAAGGAAGTGAAAAACAAAGAACTTTGGACTGAATTAGATAGTTTATCAAATTCTTTTGAAATAAAATGGAGCTGGGTAAAAGCTCACTCATCAGATAAGCTTAACAATGAGGTGGATTTATTGGCAAGAACTTCAGCAAATATCTAGGTGCCTAAAAGAGAGCTGAAATCCAATTTATAATATATCTAGAATACCCTCTGCTGAAGATAAACCACATTCTTTAGTCTCTTTTTCAACTTGAATATTTGATACTTGCAAGTTCTCGATCACCATAGAATATCGATTTGATCTTATTCCCATACCTCTAGAATTTCTATCGACCTCTGCACCGATTGCCTTAGTAAATGATAAATAAGGATCAGATAACATTGTTACTTTATTTTCAATGTTATGAGCTTGTCCCCAAGCATCCATAACGTATGGATCATTCACAGATATACAAAATATATTTTGTATTCCTTTCTGTTTTAATTTATCTGCATTCGCCACATAACCTGGAAGGTGAAATTTAGAACAAGTTGAAGTAAAAGCACCAGGTAGCCCAAATAGAATAATTTTGCCTGTGCCAAGTATTTCTTTAATTTTGCTTATTTTTGGCTCACCCTCTACTAGATGGAAAATTTCAGTATCAGGAATTTGATCTTTTACTTTAATTTTCATATTGAATTTATTACATAATTTTTAACTTTTTCTAAATCATTTGATAAGACATCAAATTTTTCCTCTCTATCATAAACGTAACTTAGGCTTTCTGGTAGTTTTTCAGTTTTTGAGATTGCATCCTCTATTGCTTTTGGAAATTTACATGGGTGAGCTGTTGACAATACAACACAGTTTTTTTCTAATTCTAGTTTTTTTGCAGCTCCAATTCCAACTGCAGTGTGAGGATCGACTACTATTTGATATTTTTCATGGATATCTTTTATCATTTCAACAGTCTCATTTTCATCTAACATTTCAGAGATAAAATTTCTTTTAATCTTCTCTAAGTCATTATTATCAATTTTATATTCATTATTTTTTATTTTACTCATAACATCTTTTGTAAATTCAGAATTACAGTCTTTCACATCATATAAAAGTCTTTCAAAGTTACTTGCTATCTGAATATCCATACTGGGAGTATTTGTTTCTTCAACAGTCTTTTGAGTATAATCACCTTCAGAAATTGCTCTATGAAGAATATCGTTTTTATTTGTTGCTACTATAAGTTTGTCGACAGGCAGGCCAAGTTTTTTGGCTAAGTAACCAGCATAAATGTCTCCAAAATTACCTGTTGGAACAGAAAATGATAAAGGTTGTCCATTACCAGTTTTAAAATATGTATAAAAGTAATAAACGGCTTGAGCTATTATTCTTGCCCAATTAATTGAGTTTACTCCTGACATGTTGATCTTATTTGAAAAATTTTGATCATTGAACATAGATTTTACTAAATTTTGACAATCATCAAAGTTACCTTCGATTGCGATATTAAAAACATTTCTCTCTTCATGAATAGTCATCAATCGTCTCTGAACTGGTGAAATTTTATTATGAGGATGCAATACAAAAACATTTAGATTACTTTTGCCTTTCAATGCATCAATAGCTGCAGCCCCTGTATCTCCTGAAGTTGCTACAATAATATTAATTTTTTTCTCTGCACTTTCTAAGTGATATTGGTAGAAATTGCCTATCAATTGCATCGCAATATCCTTGAAAGCGAGTGTTGGACCATGAAACAATTCCAAAATTTTAAATTTTCCTAAATCAGAGATTTTTACAACATCTTCACATCTAAAATGTGAGTAAGATTTGGATATCAAGGAAGATAAATCTTTTTTTGTCATAAAATTTCCAATAAATGGGAAAATAATTTCAGCTGCTAATTCATTGTATTTAAGACTGCTAAGTTTTATTAATTCTTCCTTGCTAAATGGTTTAATTGATTTTGGCACAAATAGACCGCCATCATCTGCTAGACCTTTAAGAAAAACGTTTTTAAATGAGAAATGATCTGAATTATTTCTGGTACTAATATATTCCATCAGTAATTTTTTTTTCTGAAATATAAATATATTAAAAATATAGAAACAGCTAATGAAAACCAAGTTAATGCATATTTTAGATGGTTGTTGGAAATATTGGCTCCCACTTGTTTTGGCTTTGGATAAATTCCTTCTTGCTTACTGATATTATTTATAATGAATGGAGAAAATTGTTTACCAGTATAATTTAATAAATCCTCATCTTTTAATGTAAACCAATAGTTCTTGTTTAAATCATTATCTGGCTTAAAATAATTAAATTTACTTTTTAGTTTCAAAATCCCCTCGAACTTGCTTTCATCTGAAAAATATTTTTTTGATTTAAAGTCTCTAGGAATCCATCCACGATTAATCAAATAACTTTTATTATTGATACTTATTGGATTGACAATATCAAAACCTGGCTCTCCTTTTTCACTTAAACTATACAAGTAAATGATTTTTGAGTTATCTAATGTTCCTTCAAATTTAATTTTTTTAAAATTAGTTGGATTGCTACCGTTAAACTCTATTGGTTCACTTTTTAAAGATTGTTCGATTGAGTTTATTAATTCAAGTTTCCAGTTTAACCTTATAATTTGCCAAGTACCTAGGGCTAAAAAAACTAAAATAAAAAAATATACAAATAATGAAAACGATAACTTGTTTTTCAAATTATTTTAACTTCCCCAAATGTATATGGCTGCAAATAAAAATAACCATACCACATCGACAAAGTGCCAATACCACGCTGCTGCTTCAAAACCAAAGTGATGTTCTTTTGTAAAATGACCAAGTTTTCCCCTCCATAGACACACTGCTAGGAAGATTGTTCCAACAACCACATGAAAACCATGAAACCCTGTAGCCATATAAAAAGTTGCTCCATAAATATGACCTGAAAAACTAAATGAAGCATGTTGATATTCATATATTTGTAAAACAGTAAAGAATGCTCCAAGAGCAACTGTACAAATCAGACCATTAATAAATCCTTTTCTATCACCTTCAAGTAAAGAGTGATGAGCCCATGTAACTGTTGTACCCGATAAAAGAAGAACTAGAGTGTTTATAAGAGGAATGTCCCATGGATCAAATGTTTCGATATCTTTTGGTGGCCAAACATTACCAGTAAATTCATTCGGAAATAAACTTGCATCAAAGTAAGCCCAGAACCAAGCAACAAAAAACATTACTTCCGAGGCAATGAATAAAGTCATTCCATATCTATGATGGAGTTGTACAACTGGAGTGTGATGGCCTTGGTGCTCGGCCTCAATAACAACATCTCGGAACCACATAAATGCACAATAAATTAGTAGAGCAAATCCAAGCAACATTGCCCACATAGCTTGTGCATGCAAATAATAAACTGTTCCTAGTGCAGTAATTAATGTAGCGAAAGAAGTAGCTATCGGCCACGGACTAGGGTCAACTAAGTGGTAATCATGCTTTTGCGCTGATGACATTTTTAACTCTCGTTTTTCTCAACCTTATAGTAGTCAGAGGAGAAAAAAGTATAGGACATAGTAACATCCTCTATATTTTTAGTTTTTGGGTCGTTTACTAATTCAGGGTCTAAATAAAATACTAAATCATAAGATGCTTTTTCTCCTGGCTTAAGTGTCTGTTTTTCAAAACAAAAACAGCCTAATTTGTTAAAATACTGACCAAAGGACGAAGGGGAAACATTATAGCTTGCAACCGCGGATGAAGGTTGATCACCCAAATTTTCAACATTAAATTTGATTTTATAAACTTTGCCTGGTTTTACATCCAAAGTTTTTTCATTAACTGCAAAATCCCAATCTAACTGAGAATTCACGTTTGTATCAAGCCTTACATTTACTATTTTATCTAATACTATCTTTGGTGCCTCTTTAGAGATTTGGGTAGTGCCTCCAAATCCTGTTACCCTACAAAACAAATCATAAAGTGGTACTGCCGCAAATGATAATCCTAACATAAAAACGAATATTCCGGCTAGCAAAAGAGGTGTTAATGTATTTTTTTTTATCATATTGTTCTCTCAAAGACACCTACGTTATATAAAGTAAAAACAAACAATATCACTATAAAAATTACAAGACCTAGCGCGGTCCATAAATTTTTCTTTTTTGTTTTTTCGTCTCTTATCATTAAATAAGTTTATCTATTAAAAATAATACAAAAATTAAAAATAAATAAAATATTGAGTAAGCAAAAATTTGTTTTGCAGTTTTGATCTCAAATTTATTTTTCTTATAATTGTAAAGTTTAAAGCAAAGATAATTATAATAAATAGTCAAGGTCAATCCAAGTGTAAGAAATAATTCTGATGTAAATCCAATCGCATATGGAAGAACCACTGTTGGTAACATTAGCAATGAATATATAAATATATTCTTTTTTGTGTCTTCAATTCCATTAGTAATTGGCAACATTGGAATTTTCGCTTTTTTGTAATCTTTAGCCTTATAAAGGCTTAAGGCCCAAAAATGAGATGGGGTCCAAACAAAAATTATTAGAAAAAAAACTAAAGGTTCAATTGATAAAGAGTTTGTTGCTATGGTCCAGCCAATAACAGGTGGTAACGCACCTGCTGCTCCTCCAATTACTATATTTTGGGGAGTTCTTCTCTTTAACCAAATTGTATAAATAAACAAATAAAAGAAAATTGTAAAAAACAATAAGAAAGCTGAAATAGCATTAGTAAAATAATATAAGCTAAAGACGGAAATAATAGATAATGTTGTTCCAAAGTATAAAGCCTGAGCTCTATTAAGTTTGCCTCGTGGAATTGGTCTTAAACATGTCCTAGTCATTAATTTATCAAGATCAGCCTCATACCACATGTTCAATGCGCCTGCTGCGCCTGCCCCAATGGCCACTATGAGAATACCAATAGCTGCCTGAGTGAAAGGTATGGAATTTGGAGCCGTGAGTAAACCAACTGCACAAGTAAATATTACTAAAGACATTACTCTTGGCTTCATGAGCTTTATTAGCTCTGAGATAATTCCAAGATCTGTGTTAGATCTTTTTTCTCTTAAGATAGTAGACTGCATTTTAATATTATATATTTTTACTAGAATCTAACTACTAGATTTTTCTGCACCCTCGACGTTTTCGAATTTAGGAAGCTCATCAAAAGTATGAAAATTAGGCGGTGATGGAACTGTCCACTCTAAGGTAGTTGCCCCTTCACCCCATGGATTCTGAGCTGCTTTTTTCTTTTTAGCAAATGCGTAAATTAAATTTGCAAAAAATACTGCCAATCCTACGATCGATATATATGACCCTATGGATGAAATATAATTCCAGTCAGCAAATGCATCTGGATAATCTGCATATCTTCTCGGCATACCCGCTAAACCTAAAAAGTGTTGTGGGAAAAATACTATATTCACACCAATGAATGTAAGCCAAAAATGAAGTTGCCCCATCCACTCTGAATACTCATAACCTGACATTTTTCCAAACCAATAATAAAAACCTGCAAAGATTGCAAAAACAGCTCCAAGCGATAGAACATAGTGGAAGTGAGCAACTACATAATATGTATCATGTAATGCTGTATCAACTCCAGCGTTTGCTAAAACAACTCCTGTTACTCCACCGACTGTAAATAAAAATATGAAACCAAGTGCCCAAACCATTGGGGTTTTAAATGATATTGATCCACCCCACATAGTTGCGATCCAAGAAAAAATTTTTATACCGGTTGGTACGGCTATTATCATGGTCGCAGCTAAAAAGTATGCTTTGGTATCAGTATCAAGACCTACTGTATACATATGATGAGCCCATACTACAAATCCAACAATCCCTATTGCAACCATTGCATATGCCATACCTAAATATCCAAACACAGGTTTTTTAGAAAAAGTAGAAACGATATGACTTATCATTCCAAAACCTGGTAAAATTAAAATATAAACTTCTGGATGTCCAAAAAACCAAAATAAGTGTTGAAACAAAGTTGGGTCACCACCTGATTGAGCCTCAAAGAATGCTGTTCCAAAATTTCTGTCTGTCAATAACATTGTTATTGCTCCAGCTAAAACTGGTAATGATAATAAAAGTAAAAAAGCAGTAACAAGTATAGACCAGGCAAATAATGGCATTTTATGCAATGTCATACCTGGCGTTCTCATGTTTAAAATTGTAGTTATGAAGTTTACTGCACCTAAAATGGATGACGCGCCTGCAATATGTAAACTTAAAATTGCCAAATCCATTGCTGGACCTGGTTGACCTGCCTTTGAAGATAGCGGTGGATATATAGTCCAACCTCCTCCAACGCCTTGCGCTCCTGGAGGTCCATCAACAAATATTGAAGCTAGAAGTAAAATAAAGGCCACAGGAAGCAACCAAAAAGAAATATTATTCATTCTTGGGAATGCCATATCAGGTGCACCAATCATTATTGGCACAAACCAATTACCAAAACCACCAATCATTGCTGGCATCACCATGAAGAAAATCATTATCAAACCATGTCCTGTTACTAGGACATTATATAAATGATAGTTACCTCCTAAAATTCCATCACCAGGATGCATTAACTCTATTCTCATTAAAACTGAAAATGCAGTTCCGATTACCCCTGCAATAATTGCAAAGATTAAATACATTGTTCCTATATCTTTATGGTTTGTAGAATATGCCCATCTTTTCCATCCAGTTGGTGTATGATGATCGTGACCGTGTAATGTTGCTGTACTCATTATTTAATTACTCGCTATTAAATTTTTATTAATTAAACTTTCGTCTTTTGCAAACTTTATTTTCGCATCTGACAACCACGCTTGATAATCCTCATCAGAAACTACTCTTACTTCAATTGGCATAAATGCATGCTTTATTCCACATAATTCTGAACATTGACCATAGTATGTTCCAACTTTTTCTGCTTTAAACCATGTTTCATTAATTCTTCCTGGCATTGCATCTCTTTTAACTCCAAATGAAGGTAATGCCCATGCATGCAATACATCATTTGCTGTAATTAATACTTTTACAACTTTATTTACTGGCACCACTACAACGTTATCAACTGCTAGAAGTCTTGGTTGACCCTCTTTTAAATCCTCTTCTTCAATCATGTATGAGTCAAAAATTATATTTTCATCTGGATATTCATAGCCCCAGTACCACTGATATCCAGTTGCTTTAATAGTTACATCCGCTTTTGGAATTGTATCTTGAGAATACAAAACCTTAAATGATGGAACAGCCATTACTATTAGAATTAAACATGGAACCAATGTCCAAATTATTTCCACTGCAACATTATGAGTTCTTTTTGACGGATTAGGATTTCTAGATTCTCTAAATCTCACCATCACATATAACATCAGAAACAAAACAAATGCACTTATTGCAACAATAATCGGAAGCAACATATAGTCGTGGAACCACACAATATCTCTCATTGTCTGAGATGCAGGCTCTTGAAAACTCAATTGCCACTTCTCCGGTTGATTAGCAAAAGCAGGCAATGAAATTAATGAGATTAATAAGGTTATTATGAATTTTTTCATTTTCAAAAGTTTATAAAGCCAAAAATACAAAAAAACACTAGAGATTTCGCGACAATTTATCAATTTTTTAGAAAATTGATCACAGATAAAGCGGATATAACTGCAGTTTCAGTTCGAAGAATGTTATTACCCAATTTTATTGATTGTGTTCCACCATATTTAAGAATCTTTTCTCTCTCGATCTCAGTGTAATCACCTTCGGGGCCAATTAAAATACATAAAAGTTTTTTGTTATTTATTTTTAATTTTTTGTTATCTGAATTTAAATCTCCAAATACAAGATTTAAATCTTTATTATTTTTAATAAACTCATCTAATTTTTGTATTTTATCTATTTCAGGAATACTTAATCTATTACATTGTTCTGAGGCTTCTGTAACAATTTTTATTAGTCTTTCATAATTTATGTTTCTTACAACAGTCCTTTCTGTAATTACTGGAATGAATTTTGTTACACCTAATTCTGTTGCTTTTTGAATCATGAAATTAAAAAAATTTGATTTAATAGGAGAAAAAGCTAACCAAAGATCAGTTTCATTTTCTTCATGTCTAAGTTGCTTAGTAACTTTAAAATTTAAATCATTTTTTGAAATTTTTTTAATTATTGTTTGCCATTCACCAAACTTATTAAATAAAGAAAAATTACCACCAATAGGAATTCTCATCACTTTAGTTAAATAATGAGATTGTGCTTTATCCAATTTTCCTTCTAAATTAATTGATAAACTTTCTGGATAAAATAACCTAATATTGCTCATTATATTTAAATTAAATTATGAAAAATATTAAAGCAATAATATTTGATGCTTATGGAACTTTATTTGACGTCAATTCTGCTGCAGAAAAATGTAAAGGAAAAATAGGTGATAAGTGGGAAGATTTCGCAAATTATTGGAGAACCACACAATTAGAATATACTTGGCTAAGGAGTTTAATGAATAGACATAAAGATTTTTGGAAAATTACTGAAGACAGTTTAGACAAATCGATGAAATTTTTTAAAATTGATAACTCCATGAGAAATGATTTATTAGATTTGTACAAAGCACTCTCACCTTTTTCTGAAGTTAAAGAAACTTTAAATAAGTTGAAAAAGAAAAATTTTAAGTTAGCAATTCTTTCCAATGGTACTCCCAGCTTGTTGGGAAATCTGGTCAAAAATAATAACTTAGAAAATATATTTGATGATATTTTTTCAATTGAAGAAGTGGGAATTTTTAAACCTGACTCAAAAGTTTATGAATTACCTGTAAATAAATATAACATTAAAAAGGATGAAATTTTATTTTTAAGTGCAAATACATGGGATGTTTCTGGGGGTGGAAATTATGGATATAATTCTGTTTGGGTAAACAGGAATAAAAATATATTTGATAATCTTGACTATCAACCATTAGATGAAATTCACGATTTAAGTGAGTTACTTGAAATTATATAGTTAAAGTATATATCGATCGAATGAAATCAATAGAAGTTGAAAAAGTTATTGAACCTATATCAGCATCAGATGGTGCTGGTGTAAAATTAAAAAGAAGTATTGGAGTTGAGCCAAATTATTTTGATCCATTTTTAATGTTGGATGAGTTTGGATCAGAAAATAGTGAAGATTATATTGCAGGCTTTCCATCCCATCCTCATAGAGGCATAGAAACAGTAACTTATATGTTGGCGGGAGATTTTGAACATAAAGATAGTACTGGTGGACAAGGTAGAATGACAGCAGGAGATGTTCAATGGATGAAAACAGGAAGTGGTATTATTCATTCGGAAATGCCAGCAATGAAAGAGGGTAAACTTCATGGTTTTCAATTATGGATAAACATGCCAGCGAGTATGAAAATGGATAAACCTGAATATCATTATATTGATGCTGACAAAATGAGTGTACATAAAGATAGTGACAAGCAAATAAAAGTTATTGCTGGAAAATTTCAAAAAGCAGAAGGACCAATTAAAAAGCATAATGTAGAACCTGTTTATTTTGATGTAGAGCTTAAAAAAGACAAGGAATTTAATTTTGAGATACCCTCTTCTCACAATAGCTTTATTTACTTAATTGAGGGCGAAATAAAAATCGGAGAAAAAAAACATGATAAAGTTAAAGACTCTACTTTGATTCTTTTAACTAATGGTGAAAAACTAAAAGTAACTGCTTTGACTAAGGCTAAATTTTTATTAATATCTGGAAAACCAATTGGTGAACAAATTGCGAGAGGTGGACCATTTGTAATGAATACAAAACAGGAAATACTTCAAGCTATTGACGATTACCATAACGGTAATTTTGTAAAACAGTGAAAAAAATTGAAATAAAAGAATTTGGTGGACCTGAGGTATTGGAAATAAAGAATGTTGATATTGGAAAACCTGGCCAGAATGAAGTGCTAGTTAAAAATTTATCTATTGGTATAAATTATATTGATACATACCACCGTTCAGGTCTTTATCCCATCCCACTGCCAAGTGGAATTGGACTTGAAGCTTGTAGTATTATCGAAGAAGTAGGTTCTGAAGTTAAATTATTAAAAGTTGGAGATAGAGTAACTCGTGCTTCCATGCCAATTGGAACTTATTCTGAAAAACAAATAATACCTGAAGACAAGTTAGTAAAAGTTCCAGATAATATTTCTGATGAAGTTGCATCGTGTATTACTTTAAAAGGTATAACAGCCGAATATTTATTACACAGAACTTATAAAGTTAAAAAAGGAGATAAAATTTTATACCATGCAGCTGCAGGCGCACTTGGTCAAATTTTCTGCCCGTGGGCTAATGTACTTGGTGCTGAAATAATAGGAACAGTCGGTTCAGATGAAAAAATAGAAATAGCGAAAAAGAATGGATGCCATCATGTTATAAACTATAATGAGAAAAACTTTGTTGAGGAAGTTGAAAAAATTGTAGGAAAAAACGGACTTGATGTAGTTTATGATGGAGTAGGAGCAAAAACATTTGAAGGTTCAATAGAAGTTTTAAAAGTACGAGGGATGATGGTGGCTTTTGGAAACGCATCTGGTTACGTTCATACATTAGATATAAAAAAACATATAAACGCAAAAGGTCTTTTTTTTACTAGACCTTCAATCGCTCATTACACGATCATTAGAAAAGAACTTGAAGAAGCAGCTGAAAAAGTTTTTGAAGCAATATCTAAAGGTAAGTTTAAAGTTGAAATTTCAAAAAAGTATTCTTTAGATGAAGTTAGAAAAGCTCATGAAGATCTTGAGGGAAGAAAATTACTTGGTCCTGCAATAATTTTACCAAATTAATCTATTTTTACATCCATATCAGACATGTGTAAATTGAGTGCATTTGTGGATATTTGAATTTCTCTTATAAAGAAAATAATTGATATGATCATTGATAAACAGCACGAACCAAAAATTACTCTCGCTAAGAATAATTCATTTAAATAAAGAGCAAAAACTGTAAGCATATTAAATAAAAATCCAAAGGCAGCAAACATTATAGTCCACCTTAAAATTGAAATTCTTCTACTCAAGTTAATAAATTGTTTTTTCCATTCTGCGGGAATATGTTTTTCATATACATGTTCGTCATGAAGTTCTCTAATCAACCTGCTTAAAGTATGAAATCTGTTACTGTAAACCCCCATTAAAAGAGGAATTGCAGGAAACATTAAAGCTGTAACTGTATAATCTATATTCATTCGAATCGAATTGATTATGAAACTAGCCTTTGTTATTTACAAGTAAATTAATGTTAAACGTTAAATTATTTATTGAACTTACAAGATTGAATAAACCCATAGGTTACATGCTTCTTTTTTGGCCTTGTATTTGGGGTCTTACAATTGCCTATGAGTTTACTAGTGAACTTGAAACATATTTTTTTTATATCCTGCTTTTCTTTCTTGGGGCTGTGTTAATGAGATCGGCTGGCTGTATAGTAAATGATATAACGGATAAAAATTTTGATAAACTTGTTGAAAGAACAAAAAATAGACCCATTGCTTCAGGAAAAGTATCTGTAAAACTAGCAAGTTTTTATTCATTTATACTGTGTGGGATTGCTTTTTTAGTTTTAATTAATTTTAATTTTTTTACAATTTGGATGGCGCTATTATCGATGCCACTTGCATTCTCTTATCCTCTAATGAAAAGATTTACATATTGGCCACAATTGTTTCTTGGAATTACTTTCAATTATGGTCTTGTATTGGCATGGATCTCTGTCACTAACGAAATCTCAATACTTCCAATTATTTTCTATTTTGGAGCCATATTTTGGACACTGGGATACGACACAATTTATGGATACCAAGATATAAAAGATGATGAAATTATAGGAGTTAAATCTACTTCAATTAAATTTAAAAATGATCCAAAGAAATTTATTTCTTTTTGTTATTTGATCTTTATTGGAGCTCTAATCTTAGTAGGCCTTTTAATGAATTTTAATTATTTTTATTTTTTATTTTTATTTTTACCTATTGGGCATTTGATTTTTTTTCAAATATACAAACTTAATGTAAAAGAACCATTAAACTGTTTGTTTAAATTTAAAAGTAATAATTTTTTAGGTTTGTTAATATTTATAAATATTTTAATTGGGAAACTTTTCTAATCCATGACTAATTTAGAGATCTTAAAAAGATTATACAACGACTATACGAAAATTTTTATTGTTAAAATTTTGTTATCTGTATTTTTCTCTATCTTGGTTGCAGGAAGTACATCTGCAACAGCTTGGCTTTTAGATCCTGCAATAGAGAAAATTTTTATTAATCAGGATCAAACTTTAATATTTGTAATTCCTATTTTAATTGTTTTAGCTTTTTCTACTAAAGGAATTTCATTGTATATGGCAAAAGTAATAATGATAAATGTTGCTGAAGAAGTTAAGAAAAAAATTCAAATTGATATGCTTTCATCATTTATTAATGCAGATACTCAACAAATAGAGAATAAACATTCTGGAAAATATATTTCAAATTTAAATTTTGATGTAAATCAAATTACCGGAATGTTGAGCAATTCATTTTTGAGTTTTTTTAAAGATGGTTTAACTCTTATTGGTCTATTAACAGTAATGTTTCTTCAGAACTGGAGATTGTCACTAATAGCTATAATAATGATCCCAATTGCTTCGATTACAGCAAAAAAACTTGGGAGACGAATGGGAAAAGTTGCAACAGAAGCGCAAGAAAAATCGGGTGACTTAAATAAATACTTAATTGACTTATTTAAAAATCATAAAGTTATAAAAATTTTTCAAAGAGAAAATTTTGAAAATAAGAGGTCTGAAAAATTTGTTGATGATCTTAAGAAGAAATCTATCAAAATAGCAACTGTATTTATAAGAGCTACTCCAATAATGGAAATACTAACTGGTATAATGATAGCAATTTTAATCTTCTACTCTGGAAAACTTATTATGAATGGACAACTCAATATTAATAATTTTTTTTCTTTTCTCGCGGCAATGATGTTAGCTTACCAACCTGTAAAATCTTTAGCGACTATTAATGTAGGAATTTTTCAAGGTTTATCTGCTGGCAAAAGAATTATACCAATAATAGATACTAAAAATAATATTTCATATAATGAAAGTTTAGGAGAGCTGAAATTAAATGAGGGCTCTATTAACTTTAGCAATGTAAATTTTAATTATGAAAGCAATTTAGATAACCGTGTACTTAAAGATATAAATATAAATATTACTGGAAACAAAATGACAGCACTTGTTGGTCATAGTGGTTCTGGAAAGTCTACTTTATTAAGCCTAATACCAAGAATATACGATCCTATTTCTGGAAAAGTCGAGGTAGATGGTCAAAACATAAAAGAGGTAAAACTTTCCTCTCTTAGAAAAGAAATTTCAATTGTCGATCAAAACACCACTTTATTTGACGATACAGTTTTAAATAATATTAAATATGCAAAACCTGATGCTTCAAATGATGAAATATATAAAGCTGCAGATATGGCAATGTGCACCGACTTTATTAACAAACTTGAAAATAAATTTGAGACCAAAATTGGTGAAAATGGAATTAAATTATCCGGTGGTGAAAAACAAAGACTTTCAATTGCGAGAGCTTTTTTAAAAAACAGCAAAATTATTCTTTTAGATGAAGCAACATCTTCATTAGATTCTGAAACTGAGGAAAAAATTCAAAAGGCATTGGAAAAATTAATTTCAAATAAGACAACTATTGTAATTGCCCATAGGCTTTCAACAATTCTAAATTCAAATATTATTTATGTTCTTGATAAAGGAAAAGTTATAGATCAAGGTAAACATAATGATTTACTGAAACATTCTGAGATTTATCAAAATTTTTATAATCGACAAATTAAAGAAAACTAATGTTTTTTTTTTACGAAATTTTAGCAATAACTTTTTTATTATTTTCACCAGTAATATTTGCTTTAAGAATTATAATCGGAAAAGAGGATTTTAATAGATTTCTTGAAAAATTCTGTATTTACAAAAAATATAATAAAAACCAAACGATTTGGTTTCATGGAGCAAGTGTTGGGGAAATTATGAGTATTCTCCCTATAATTAAAATTTTAGAAAAAAATAATAAAGTCCAAAAAATTTTACTCACATCTACCACTACAAGTTCTGCATCAGTTGTTAAAAAAATAAAATTTAGAAAAACTGAACACGTATATTTTCCAATAGATG
>CACMRY010000015.1 GCA_902616205.1 uncultured Pelagibacteraceae bacterium | reverse complement strand
AGCTTGTTCAGAAACCAATTTTTCTTTATCTTTTTTTACCTTCTCTATAATTTTTTTTGCCTTTGGGGCAAAAGGTATATTTGTTTTGTCAGAAATCTGAATGAGCTCGACTGAAACTAGCGGAGGTATATCCAATGGCTGTTTAGCTATAAAAGGTAATGTAAATACACTTAAAACAATTATAGCTGTATGAAAGATTGATGAAAAAATTAAACTTTTATACAAGTTTACCTCTCTTTGTATGGTTCAGATATCAAAGCTACTTTAGTAAATCCTGAACCTGAGAGCATACCCATTATTTCTAGTACTCTACCGTAGTTAATAGTTTTATCTCCTCTAACAAAAATTCTTGTGTCAGTTCTGTTATTTGAAACTGCTAAAATTTTTGCAATTATTTTTTCATACTCAACTTTTGTTTCTTGAATAAAAATCTCTCCTTTAGAATTAATAGTTAATGTTAGCGGCTCGGTATCTTCTGGTAAGGTGTCAGCAGACGACTCTGGTAAGTCAACTTGAACACCAACAGTTAATAAAGGAGCAGTGACCATAAAAATTATAAGCAGCACAAGCATAACATCGACGAAAGGAGTTACATTGATTTCACTCATTGGTTCTTTTTTTGAACGTTTTAAATTAAATGCCATTTCTAAATTATAGAAATAAATTTCTTTGAAAAGTTTTCTAGTTTTTGAGAGTATTTTTTAGAATCATTGCTAAATTTATTATAAGCAACAACTGCTGGAATTGCCGCTAACAAACCTAAAGCTGTTGCGAATAATGCTTCTGCAATACCTGGAGCAACTATGGCTAAACTTGTATTTCTTGAAATGGCAATTGATTGAAATGAATTCATAATACCCCATACAGTTCCAAACAAACCTATAAATGGAGCTGTTGATCCCACTGTTGCAAGAAAGGTATAATTTTTATCTACGTTGGTCATTTGCTTTTCAATATTTGCCTCCAAAACACCTGCTAGTCTCTCAGATAAATTTGATTTTGATCTTGATTTCATTACCATTTGCATTGAACTTTTAAATAGTTCAGCCATTGGATCAGAAGTGCCAGAAGGTAAATTATTGTAAAATGTTTCTGCAGATTTTGATTTCCAAAATTTTTCCTCAAATTCTTCTGCGCTTTTATTAATTTTTCTGAAAAGTCTAATTTTATCAAAAATAATAGCCCAAGAATAAATTGAAAATGCCACTAAAATAATCATTACTAATTTTACTACGATGTCTGCTCTTAAAAATAAGCTAACTAAAGAAAAATCTGTATTACTTGCAAGTCCAACTGCTTCTGAGGTTATATCTGCTTCCATTGTTTCTTCTCACACTCAATTGTGTCATTAATTTGGCTCTTATTTTTAAATATTTTTGGATTAAATTATTTCCCCAAAGTTTCAAAATAGTATTTAGCAATTAATATTGCATCAGCTTTGTTTGTATCTTTTTTTTTTGATAATTCACATGATATGTAAGGGTAAGTCTCAATTACTTTAGTTCTGCTAGCATCTTTCTCAGAATTAAGTAAATTAAAATATTTTTTCCATTTTACTGGTCTGACTAAAATTACTGGCAATTTTAATGCTGCACAAACACCTTTTATTACACCAAATGATTGTCCAAAACTGAACATACCAGTGACTCCTTGGCCTGGCATTGCACTCACACTTTCAAGAATTACTCTATCCTCAGGTGAAATATTTTCTCTTGTAAGTATGTTTGCTAACTCAGCTGCATTTATTTGTTTTTTTTTCTTTGTACCTTCTGTCATAGTTGGCATGTCAACAACCATTGAAATGTTTCCATCTCTTAGTATAGATATTGCTCCACTAATCCCAGGATCTATTCCAACCAAGTTCATAAATTAATTCTCAAATTTTGCATTTGTAAAAATATTTTGCACATCTTCGTCATCATCTAAGTTTTCTAAAAATTTAATCATGTTATCTTTGTTTTCTCCAGATAAATTTACTGTATTTAATGGGATCCACTCAATTTCCGTAGACAAAAAATTTTCAATTTTTTTTTCTAATTTGTTTTTGACTTCATATATCTCGGTGTTAGCAGTATGAACCTCATGAAAATTCTCGTGAGAAAAACATTCATTTGCACCACATTCAATTGCTAGCTCAAATATACCCTCATCATCAATTTCGTCTTTATTTATCTTAATAACTCCTAATTGTTGAAAGTTATGTGATGCTGACCCCTGAGTTCCAAGTCCACCACCACCTTTTTGAAAAATGGTTCTAATATTTGAGGCTGTTCTATTTTTATTATCTGTTAAAGTTTCAACTATAACAGCTGTTTTATTTGGACCAAAACCTTCATATCGAAGATTTTCAAAGCTCGAATTTTCACTTATAGTAGATTTATCTATAGCTCTCTCAATATTATCTTTAGGCATATTTGCTGATCTTGCGGATTGGATTGCTGATCGCAATCTAGCATTCATTTCAGGATTTTTATCTCCTAATTTTGCTGCAACTGTTATTTCTTTTGAAAGTTTAGAGAAAATTTTTGATCTTTGTTTATCAGCTTTTCCTTTTTTGTGCTTAATTCCTGCCCAATGAGAGTGTCCAGCCATAATTCAAATATTTTTATTTAGTTTTCCACCATATATAAAACTAGATACACTTTTGGCCAATCCATTATTCTCGTCTGCATCAACTATCATACCACAAAGTGTTGCTTCTCCCTTTGCTGGAAAATGTTTTTTCGAGTCTCTTTTAAAAAATCTATTAATTGAATTTTGTTTATTCATTCCAATCACAGAGTCATAATCCCCACACATTCCAGCGTCTGTTAAATAGGCCGTTCCATTCTCTAAGATTCTTGCATCATTTGTTGGTACATGTGTATGTGTACCAACCACAATGGTTGCATGACCATCCAGATAATGGCCTATAGCCATTTTTTCGCTAGTAATCTCACCATGAAAATCTACAACTAAAAAATCATAATTTTTTTTTAATTTATGATTATCAATAAAATTTTTTGTAACTTCGAATACATCTTTGCATTTTTTCATAAAAACATTTCCCATCAAATTTAAAACCCCAACTCTCAAACCTTTTTTTGAAATATAAACTTCATAGCCACTCCCTGGAGCATCATTAAATAAATTTTCTGGTCTTAATAATCTTTTCTCTATTTTGATAAATTCAACAGTTTCTTTCTGATCCCAAACGTGATTGCCTGTTGTGATAACATCTACTCCTGAACTAATTAATTCTTTTACATTATTTTCAGTTATTCCAACCCCTTCTATAGCTGCATTTTCTCCATTAGCTATCACAAATTCAATTTTATTTTTTTCTATAATTGTTTTTAAATGTTTTTTTACTGCTATACATCCTGAGTCCCCAACTATATCGCCTAGAAACAAAATTTTCATGAATAGATTTTATTTTCTGTTATGATGAAATCTAATTTTTTGTCAAATTTGTTTAAAGGTAATTTTTTAATTTCTTGAAAAGAAAACGATAATCCAATTGTTGTAAATTTTTTGAATTTACCAACTTTTTCTATATATCTATCATAATACCCTCCCCCATATCCTAATCGAAACTTATTTTTATCGAAACCAACTAAAGGAACTAATATGAGATCAGGATATACAATTTTTTTTGATACAGGTTCAGGAATTCCCATTTTATTAACTATTAAATGACTGTCTGATGACCAATTGAAAAAACTCATTTGATTTAAAGCTCCAATAACAGGAAGTGAAACTAAGAATTTTTTTTCAACAAATTTTTTTAAAACAGGCAAACAATCAAATTCATAATTTATTGGGTAGTAACCACCAATAGTATTAATTTGAAATTTTAATTTTTTTATTATGTCAAAAATTTTTGTTTCAATATTTTCAAATTTCTTGAACTTTTTTTTCCTTATAAAAATTAATTTTTTTCTTAGTAATTTTTTTGACAATTTTACCGAATATTTGTATCTGGATTATTTTTTTGTATAAAATTTTCTATTTCTTTCGTCGCTGTGTCTATCAAATCCTCATAATTAATTTTTTGATTTTGAATTTCAAACTCAAGCTTATTTTGATTATCAGATAATTTTAAAATTTCTTTCTCTTTTTCGTCTTTATAGTTGTAAACTAATGATTTTAATTCCTTAAATTTGCTAATTAAATTTTGAATTTCTATCTTTTGTTTCTCCAATTTTTTTTTAGTTTCAAAGTATTCATCCATTGTTGTGATTGATGTAATTAGTAAAAGCTTATTTTCACCGATGTTGCCAAGCGAATTTTTAAGACTATTAAACTTATGACTTAGATGTGATGATAGCTCCTCTAAATGTTCCTCTTGCCCATCCTCACAGGATAGCAGGTATTCTTTACCATTAAACTTGATGTTTACATTTGCCATTTTTCAATTTCATTCAACAAATTATCGGTTTCTTGATTTAATTCATCTATTTTCTCAGAAAATTTTTGTTCTCTTTTTTTTTCATTTTCATCTTTGGACTTAAACTCCTTAAAGTCCTGCTTTAATTTAAGATTTTCTTTTTCTAAAAAATTATAATTTTCTAATACTTGTTTATATTCAATTTCTAATTGATTTTTTTGTTCTTTAAGATGTTCTAATTCTGTCGAATTATCTTTTTTTGTCAAATCTAAATTTTTAAGTTTTTCAAGAGTTTGATTTAATTTTTTTTCTTTTTCAGTTATAGAATTCATTATATATAAACATACTATTAAATTGAGTCATCTAAGTCTATACAGGATAATTTTTTGAGAATACAAAATAAAGATTTATCGAACGCAATTCGTGTTCTTTCAATGGATGCTGTTGAAAAAGCTAATTCAGGACATCCCGGGATGCCAATGGGAATGGCAGATGTTGCAACCGTCCTGTTTAAAAAATTTCTAAAATTTAATCCATCCAACCCAAGTTGGATAAACAGAGACAGGTTTGTTTTATCTGCAGGCCATGGATCAATGTTATTATATTCTTTGTTGTATTTAACTGGTTATAAAAGCATCAGCATTTCCGATATAAAAAACTTTAGACAACTGAATTCTATTTGTGCTGGACATCCTGAGTATGAAAAAAACTCTGGAATAGAAACAACAACTGGACCACTAGGGCAAGGGATCGCAAATGCAGTTGGTTTTGCAATTGCTGAAGAAGTTTTAAAAAAGAAATTGGGAAGTAAAATAATTAACCATAAAACCTATGTTCTAGCAGGTGATGGATGTTTAATGGAAGGCATAAGTCACGAGACAATGAGTTTAGCGGGCCATCTAAAACTTAAAAATTTAATTATGTTATTTGATAACAACTCTATTTCAATTGATGGACCAACTAATCTTGCCGTATCAGATAACTATAAAAAAAGGTTTGAAAGCTATGGCTGGAATTATATTGATATTGACGGTCACAATGAAAGACAAATATTTAGCGCGATTAATAAGGCGCAAAAAGCGATTAAGCCTACGGTTATTTCCTGTAAAACAGAAATTGGATTTGGTTCACCCAATAAAAGCGGTAAAGCATCTTCGCATGGAAGTCCTCTTGGACCTGAAGAGATTGAGTTAGTAAGAAAAAAATTAAACTGGCCTTATAAACCGTTTGAAATACCAAACAGTATTTTAAAAGAATGGAGAAAAATAGGATTAAAAGGTTCTAAGACAGAGGTAAAATGGAAGAAATATTTTTCTAGAAATAAAAATAACTTAAAAGATTTATTTAATAATAATTTTTATCATTCAATTTTAAAACAAAAGAAAGATGTTATTGCAAATTTAAAGCCATTGGCAACAAGGAAGTCTTCCGAAGCTGTTTTAAACTCATTATTTAAATTAAAAAATAATTTAATTGGAGGGTCTGCAGATCTAGCGGGTTCAAATAATACTAAATCTAAATTTAACAAAGTTATAAATGCTAAAAATTTCGATGGTGACTATATACATTATGGTGTGAGGGAGCATGCAATGTGTGGAATCATGAATGGTTTAGCATTGCACAGTAATTTAATTCCGTATGGAGGAACTTTTTTAATATTTTCAGATTATTGTAAACCTTCAATAAGACTTTCTGCATTAATGAAGCAAAGAGTAATTTATGTAATGACTCATGATTCTATTGGATTAGGGGAAGATGGACCAACTCATCAACCTATAGAACAATTATCAGGTTTAAGATCTATACCAAATTTAAATATACTTAGACCAGCTGATCAAACAGAAACTATTGAATGCTGGGATCTCGCACTAAAAAACTCAAAAACTCCAAGCGTTCTTGCATTAACTAGACAAAACTTAGATCCAGTAAGAAAACGTTTCACATCTACGAATAGATGCTCTTATGGGGCTTATGAGGTAATGAGAACAAATAAAAAAATAAAAATTACTATATTAGCTACTGGTTCAGAGGTAAATCTAGCTTTAAATATAAGTCATAAATTAGCCAAAGAAAAAATATACACAAAAGTTATATCTATGCCTTGCCAGGAAATTTTTGATAAACAAAGTCAAAAATACAAAAACAAAATTTTAAATGAAACTAGCAAAATATTTTCTATAGAAGCAGGATCAGATCAATCATGGTCAAAATATATTAACAATAAGGGATTATCATTTTCAATAAATGATTTTGGAAAAAGTGCTCCTTACAAAAAAGTATATGATCATTTCGGATTAAATGTTGAAAAAATTTGTAAAAAAATAAAATTATACATCAAAAAAAATGCCAATTAAAATTGGAATTAACGGTATGGGTCGGATCGGAAGAATGGTTGTACGATCAATTTATGAAAATTATAAAGGTAAAATTCAAATTAAACATATAAATAACAGATCAGGCCCAGAGGTTTCTACAAATTTATTAAAATACGATTCAGTTCATGGAAAATTCAATGCTGAGATAAAATTTAATTCAAGTTATTTAAAAATTAATAAAGACAAAATTTCATTTTCACAATTCTCAAATATTCAGGACATAAATTGGAAAAAATATAATGTTGATTATGTTTTTGAATGCACAGGTAAATTTAATTCCAAAGAAAAACTAACACCACATTTAAAAAATGGAGCAAAAAAAGTTATAGTATCTGCTCCATGTAGAAATGCAGATAAAACAATTGTTTTTGGGGTAAATCAAAAAAAAATTGGAAAGAATGATAATATTATTTCAGCTGCATCTTGCACGACCAATTGTCTTGCTCCTATTGCGGATGTTGTAAATAAAAATTTTACAATCCAAAATGGTTTTATGACAACCATTCATGCTTTTACGACGGATCAGAGAATATTAGATAATTCGCATAAGGATCCGAGACGAGCAAGATCTGCTAGCCAATCAATAGTGCCAACTTCAAGTGGAGCTTCTAATGCAATTGGCGAGATTATCCCTTCATTAAAAGGAAAGCTTGAGGGGATTGCAATGAGAGTGCCAACTCCCAATGTATCTTTGGTTGAGTTTGTTTTTAATGTTAAAAAGAATATTTCTAAAGAAAAATTAAATAATTCATTTTCAGAAGCATCAAATTCTTATCTAAAAAATATCTTAGATATCACAAAAGAAAAATTAGTATCAATAGATTTCAACCATAATAGCTCATCAGCAATATTAGATAGTTCCTTGACTAATGTTGTTGGTTCAAAAATGGGAAAAATCTCTGCATGGTATGATAATGAATGGGGTTTTTCAAATAGAATGTGTGATATTGCAAGATATTTAAGCAAAACCAATTAATGAAATCTATTACAGATCTAGAAAATTTAAATAATCAAATTGTACTTTTAAGATTAGATTTAAATGTCCCAATTTTGGATGGAAAAATAACAGATACAAATAGAATAGACAAAATTATTCCAACAGTTAATTTTCTTTTATCAAAAAATGCAAAAATAATAATAATTTCTCATGTTGGTAGACCTAAAGGAAAATTTAAAAGTGAGCTATCTCTTAAACCAATAAGAGATAACTTAAGTTTACAGGTTAATGAAAATATAAAACTAGAGAAGACAAACATTTTTAATTTAAAAAAAGATGAATTATTTAAAAGTGCTGATGAAAAATTAATAATTTTAGAAAATATAAGATTTTACCCACAGGAAGAGAGTAACAATGAAGAATTTTCTGAAAATTTAGCAAAACTAGGAGATATCTATGTCAACGATGCTTTTTCATGTTCACACAGAGACCATGCTTCGGTTACAAGTATTACAAAATTTATACCATCCTATAGTGGACTTCAGATCAAATCAGAAGTTGAGGCTCTAAAAAAGATTACAACAGAAATTAAAAAACCAATTACTTGTATAATAGGAGGATCAAAGATATCTACAAAAATAGATATTATAAAAAACTTAATACCTAAATTCGATAATTTTATAATTGTTGGGGCTATGGCTAATAACATTTTTAAATACAAAGGTCATAATATAGGTGCCTCTTTATTTGAAAAAAATTCTGAAAAAATAACTGAGGGAATTTTTTCTGAAATAAAAAAAAACAATTGTAAAATATATATTCCTGAAGATGTTAAAGTCGGAAAGAACCTTGAGGACGACTCTGTTCAAAAAACTTTAAAAGAAATAGAAAACGATGACATGATACTTGATGCAGGACCAAAAACAATTCAAAGGATAAAAAATGTAATCGATAATTCCTCAACCATATTATGGAATGGGCCATTGGGATATTTTGAAAATCCTAATTTTTCAACAGGTAGTTTAGAAATAGCAAAATATATAGGAAATAAAGAGGGAGAGATTTATTCAGTTATTGGAGGTGGAGATACAGTTTCTGTTATTAACTCCATTAAAATTAAAAATAAATTTAATTTTGTCTCAACTGCTGGTGGAGCATTTTTGGAATATCTTGAAGGAAAAATTCTTCCTGGTATAAGGGCGCTTGATTAAATGTCTGAATTATACAAAATAGCAGAGAAAATTCTTCAAAACGGAAAAGGAATTCTTGCGGCTGATGAAAGCACTGGGACTATGAAAAAAAGATTAGGCTCAGTAAATATAGACTCTAATGAAAAAAATAGATTAATCTTCAGAGAAACACTTTTTTCTTCAAATTCAATGAAAGAATGTATTGGTGGTGTTATATTATATGATGAAACCATTAGACAAAACACTTCTCAAAAAAAATCTATACCAGAATTAATTTCTGAAACTGGAGCCGTACCAGGAATAAAAGTTGATACAGGCGCAAAAACTTTAGCAGGTTCTAAAGATGAAAAAATTACCGAAGGATTAGATGGTTTAAGAGAAAGATTGAAAGATTATTATCAACTTGGTGCTAGATTTACAAAATGGAGAGGTGTTTATATGATCTCTGATGCGTTCCCAAGTAAGTTGTCAATATCAGCTAACGCTCATGCTTTAGCTAGATACGCTGCGCTAGCACAAGAAGCTGGCATGGTGCCAATTGTAGAGCCAGAAGTTTTAATGGATGGAAAACACTCCGCTAAGGATTGTTTTAATAAAACATCAGAGGTTATTAAAAGATGCTATGAAGAATTAGATTTAAATAAAGTTGATCTGAAAGGTACAATTTTAAAACCTAATATGATCCTTCCTGGAACAGCTTCTAATGAGACAATTTCTAATAACGAAGTAGCTGAAATGACATTAGAATGTTTAAAAAATAATGTACCATCTGAAGTTCCAGGTGTTGCATTTTTATCTGGTGGACAGACAGAAATTGAGGCAACAAATAATCTTAATCAGATAAATGTTAAAAATGACTCTAGCTTTATTATGACTTATTCTTATGGACGAGCTCTTCAACAAAGTGCTTTAAAATTTTGGTCTAAAGACATTAATAATATCAAAGGAACTCAAGAAGTGTTTGATCATCGAGCTAGAATGTGTACTTTAGCAGCACAAGGGAAGTGGTCAGAAAGTCTTGAAAATTCAAAATAAAAGATTTGTTTATTTAATCTCTCCTAGAAAAATACCTGATAATAAATTCTTTAAAACTCTAGAGCTTGTTTTTAAATCAAAAAAAGTAAGTTTTTTTCAATTGAGATTAAAAAATGAAAAACTTTCTAAAGAAATTTTAATTTCAAAAAAAATAATAAAGATCTGCAGAAAATATGGTGTTAAATTTTTAGTGAATGATAATCCATTTCTTGCTTTAAAAGTCAATGCAGATGGTTGTCATTTGGGTCAAAAAGATATGAGCATCATAAAAGCAAAAAAAATTTTAAAGAATAAAATAATTGGAATTACTTGCCATAATTCTATTAGATTAGCAAAAAAAGCATTAATGAATGGGGCAAATTATATTGCTGTTGGAGCTTTTTATAAAACAAAAACAAAAAATGTAAAATTTAGAGCAAAACCTAGTATTTTAAGAAAAATAAAAAAATTAAGTGACAATCCTGTTGTTGCAATTGGTGGTATAAACGAAAAAAACTATAAAAAACTTTTGTTGAACAAAGCGAGCTTTTTAGCTATCTCAGGCTACATTTGGAATAATAACAAATACAAACCTTACGAAGCAATAGAAAGATTAAAATGAAAATAAACGCAACTGAAATAAGAGTTGGAATGATATTAGAACATAAAGATGATTTGTGGGAAGTATTAAAAACACAACATGTAAAACCTGGTAAAGGTGGAGCGTTTGCTCAAGTAGAAATGAAAAGTTTAAATAAAAATACAAAACTTAATGAAAGATTTAGATCTAGTGAAACTGTAGAAAAAGCATCTTTAGAAGAGATAAAATTTAATTACCTTTATGATGATGAAACAGATTATTTTTTTATGAATCCAGAAAGTTTCGATCAAATAAATATTAAAAAAGAGATTGTTGGAAATAAAGGAAAGATGTTAAGTGAAAACTTAGAAGTTACAATAAATTTCCATAATGAAACGCCTTTAGGTGTTAACCTGCCTAATCAAATTAAAAGTAAAATTGAAACTACTGATGTGGCATTAAAAGGCCAAACAGTTTCATCTTCATACAAGCCAGCAACTCTTGATAATGGTTTGAGTATTCAAGTGCCTCCATTTATAGAAAGTGGAGATGAAATAATAGTTGATACAAGAACAATTGAATATGTAAAAAAAGTTTAATTAATGAATTCGATTTCCCCAAATTTAAATATTATGATTAAAGCTTGCGAAAAAGCCTCTAAAGTAATTATTAGAGATTTTGGTGAAATAGAAAATTTACAAGTATCAAAAAAAGGTCCAAGAGACTTTGTAACAAAGACTGATAAAAAAGTAGAAAAAATACTGATTGAGGAACTTTCAAAAGCAAAAAAAAATTATTCTTTTATCACTGAGGAAAGTGGAAAAATTAAAAATTCAAATGAAGATACTTTTTGGATAATTGATCCAATAGATGGAACAATTAATTTTATGCATGGAATACCTCACTTTGCTATATCAATAGCCCTAAGAATTAATGGTGATTTTAAATCAGGTTTGATTTTTGATCCAATAAAAAATGAGATATTCTATGCTGAAAAAAATAGTGGAGCATATTTTAATAATCATAGAGTAAGGGTATCAAGTAAAATGAATTTGGAAGAATGCTTATTTTCCTCAAATAGTGATGGTGTAAAATATGCAACTCCCCATTTAAATATGAGGAACACTGGATGTGCAGCCCTAGATTTAGCATACGTAGGAGCAGGAAGGTTAGATGGTTTTTTTTATAACAAAATAAATATCTGGGACATTGCTGCAGGTATTCTAATTACTGATGAAGCCGGAGGTAAAGTTAGTGATATTAGTGAGTTTGGGGACGAAGCCATAAATGTTAGGGCTTCAAACACGAATATTTACCAGAAAATGCTTGAAAAATTAAAAAACTTTTAATTGTTTTAAAGGTTACTTTTGCTATAAACCGACCACTATGAAAAAGAATTTACATCCTAACTACCATAGAATTAAAGTCGAAATGACCGATGGATCTCAATTTGAAACTAAATCCACATGGGGTTCAGAAGGGGAAGTTCTTAAATTAGAAATAGATCCTAAATCGCATGCTGCTTGGACAGGTGGAAAACAAAAAATATTAGATAAAGGTAGAATAAGTAAGTTCAATAAAAAGTTTCAAAATTTTAGATCAGAGAAAAGCAATTAATGTCAAACGCACCTTTAATGCCGATGGCTACTGCTGTTTGGTTAGTTGAAAATACTACACTAACATTTAAACAAATTGCAGATTTTTGCGAACTTCATGAGGTAGAAGTTCAAGGAATAGCTGATGGAGAAGTTGCAAAGGGTATAGTTGGGTACAACCCGATTATGTCTGGTCAACTTACCAGGGAAGAGATTAATTTATCATCTGAAGATAACAATAGACCATTGAATTTAAAAACAAATGATGTTGAAATTGAAAATACGGAAAAGAAAATTAAGAAATATGTACCTTTATCAAAACGTCAAGACAAACCAGACTCTGCTCTTTGGTTGATTAAGCAGCATAGTATTTTAAAAGACTCACAAATTGCAAAACTTGTTGGAGTTGCTAAAAACTCAGTTACATCAATCAGAAATAAAAGTTATTGGAACTTTAATAATCTTAATGCAAAAGATCCTGTTGCTATGGGATTATTTTCTCAAAAAGAACTTATAGAGGCAATTGAAAAAGCAGAAAGACGAATTAAGAGAGAGAAAAAAGAAAAAGAAAGAGCACAAAACGTTAAATAAAATGAATAATAGACAAATAATTTATAAAGTGATAACTAATGCAACTTTTTGGAGGTTGTTATAAAAATAGAAGTTAAAGATAATAATGTTGAACAAGCACTGAGGATTTTAAAAAGAAAGCTTCAGCGTGATGGTTTTTTTAAGATTATTAAATTAAAAAATACCTACGAAAAACCATCAGAAAAGAAAAAAAGAATTCTTCAAGAGAACATTAAAAGAGTTAAAAAACTTAACAAACTCAAAAATAGGATTTAATTATCGCGGGGTGGAGCAGCCTGGTAGCTCGCAAGGCTCATAACCTTGAGGTCGGCGGTTCAAATCCGTCCCCCGCAACCAATTTTAAATTTTAAATCTAGATTTCTTCGTATCTATCAAAAAACCTTTGACAGTATCTGTTGTAAGCTTTTGAAAACTTTTTCCAAACTTTTCAATTTTTTCGATTATAGAAGGTGGTACTGTAATTATATGACACCCTAATTGCTTTGCTTGGATATAATTGTACGGCTCCCTTGTGCTTGCCCAAAGTATCTCAACATTCCTAAAATTTTTAGCAATTTGTATACTTTTTTTAAATTCAGGTACCGGATCCTTTCCTGCATCAGCCATTCTCCCACCAAATATTGATATTATTACTTTTGTTTTTTTATCTATTTTGCTTAATATTTGTTTAGTTTGTTTAGCGGTATAAACTGCTGTTATATTGATTTTAATTTTATTTTTGCTTAAAGAATTTATTGCAGCTCCCATAAATTTTCCTTTAGAATTTGTAACAGGAACTTTTACGTAAACATTTTTCCCCCATTTATTAATTTTTTTACCCTGTAAGATCATCTCTTTTGAATTATCAGCAAATACTTCGCAAGAAACAGGTTTATTGGTAATAGAAAGTATATCTCTCGAATATTTAGTATAGTTTTTTGCTCCAGCTTTTCTCATCAAGCTAGGATTGGTTGTAAAACCTTTAACAATTTTTTTTTTATTAAACTTTTTAATTTGATTTATATCTGCAACATCACAAAAAATTTTAGTCAATTTACAAACTCTTTACTATTTCCTCTGTCATTTTTTTTGCGTCTGCAAAAAGCATCAAAGTGTTATCTCTATAAAATAGATCATTATCAATACCAGCATAACCTGGGGATAGACTTCTTTTTACAAACAAAACTGATTTACTTTTTTCAACATCTAACACTGGCATACCGTATATTGGACTTTGTGGATCAGATTTTGCAACAGGGTTTGTAACATCGTTTGCACCAATTACATAAGCAACATCACAGTTTGCAAAATCATTATTAATTTCTTCTAATTCAAAAACCTCATCATAAGGGACGTTTGCCTCAGCTAATAATACATTCATATGTCCTGGCATTCTTCCTGCAACTGGATGAATAGCGTATGAAACTTTTACACCATTTTTTTTCAACGCATCTACCATTTCTCTTAATGCATGCTGTGCTTGAGCAACAGCCATACCATAACCAGGTACAATAATTACAGAAGATGCATTTTTCATCAAAAAGGCTGCATCATCTGCATTTCCACTTTTTGTTGGTTTTTGCTCTTTGCTTTGAGCAGATGATGCTTGATCTGTTGCACCCCACCCTCCTAGAATTACGTTAAAAAATGATCTATTCATTCCTTTGCACATTATATACGAAAGAATAGCTCCGGATGACCCAACTAACGCTCCTGTAATAATTAATGCTGTATTTTCTAATGTAAATCCAATTCCAGCTGCAGCCCAACCAGAATAGGAATTTAGCATAGAAATTACTACCGGCATATCTGCTCCTCCAATTGGAATAATCAGCAAAACTCCAACTAAAAAGGAAATCGCAACAATTGTCCAAAAAATATTCGATGATTGAGTTCTACATAAGTAATAAATTAAAAAAATAATTGTCAGCCCTATTAATAGATTAATAAAATGTTGTCCTTTAAAAGTTATAGGTGCTCCCGACATTATCCCTCTAAGTTTTAAAAAAGCAATGATTGAACCAGAAAATGTGATTGCTCCAATGGCAGCTCCTAAAGACATTTCAATTAAGCTTGCAAGTTTTATATTCCCAATGCCTCCAAGATTGAAAGCTTCTGGATTTAAAAAAGCAGAAATCGCAACAAACACTGCTGCTAAACCAACTAAACTATGAAATCCTGCAACAAGTTCTGGCATTGCAGTCATTGGAATTTTAAATGCTATAAATGCACCGATAGATCCTCCAATTACTAAAAATATCAAAACATAAATAAAGCCCGAACCAAAATTTCCAACTGACAAAAAAGTAACTATTATTGCTATAGCCATACCTGCAATTCCAAAATAATTACCTTGTCTTGAAGTTTCCGGTGAAGAAAGACCCCTAAGTGCTAAAATAAATAAAATCCCAGAAATTAAGTAAAAGGTTGCCGAAAGATTTGCTGACATAAATTGATTTTATTTTTTCTTTTTCTTATACATTTGAAGCATTCTTTGAGTTACTAAAAATCCCCCAAAAATGTTCACAGCTGCTAAAATAATTGCAAGAAATCCAAATATACTTGAGGTTTCAAAAATTTTATCTGGGTTACTTGCCAAAGCTGCAATAATTGCACCCACAATGATTACTGAAGAAATTGCATTTGTAACAGACATTAAAGGTGTATGTAAAGATGGTGTTACACTCCAAACCACATAATAACCTACAAAAATTGATAATATAAATATACTAAATCTGAATATGAAAGGATCTATTTCCATAATTATTTTATTTGGGTTTTCTCTATAATTTCATCTTCAAGATTTATATTAATCTTTTTGTTTTCTTTATCATATAAATTACTAACAAAGTTGAACATATTTTTCGCATATAAATTTGAAGCTGAATTTGGAAGTTTATTCAAAATATTGCTATCACCCATTATTTTTACTCCATTATAATCAACAATTTCGTTTACTTTTGTCATTTCAGAATTACCCCCTTGGGAAGCTGCAAGATCATAAATTACAGATCCACTTTGCATAACTTCAATCATATCTTTTTTGATTATTAAAGGTGCTTTTTTTCCGGGTATCAAAGCAGTACAAATAACTATATCAATTTTTTTTAATGTCTCTTTTAATAAATTTTCTTGTTTCTGTTTAAATTCATCCGATGTTTCTTTTGCATATCCACCTTCTGTCTCTAAATTTTCTGCGCCTTCAACAACTAGAAATTTACCACCTAAACTTTCTACTTGCTCCTTTGATGCTAATCTCACATCTGTTGCAAAAACTATGGCACCCATTCTTTTTGCTGTTGCAATTGCTTGTAAACCTGCAACACCTGCACCGACTACTAGCACTTTGGCTGCTGGGATTGTTCCTGCAGCGGTCATCATCATAGGTATAGCTTTTTGATAATAAGCAAAAGAGTCTACTACCGCTTTATAACCTGCTAAATTTGCTTGAGATGAAAGAATATCCATTGATTGTGCTCTCGTTATTCTCGGCAAAAGTTCAAGTGAAAAACAATTTATTTTTTTATCCAAAAGTTTTTTTATTTTATCTTTATTGGAGTAAGGATTTAGAACACCAATTAAAATTTGCTCTTTTTTTAGTTTTTCAAAACTCTCTTCATTAATTAAATTCATTTGTAAGACTATATTAGCCTCTGATAATACTTTTTCATCATTATCCAATATTTCTGCCCCTTCATTGATAAAGTCTATATCAGTAATACCCAAATGTTCTCCGTATCCTTTAGGTAGGATTATATTTAGACCTAATGATTTATATTTTTTAATTATTTCTGGGGTAACAGCAATACGCTGTTCTATTTTTAAGTTTTCTTTAATTGAACCTATTTTCATTATAAAAGAAAAACTGCCATTAATACTAAAATACAAATTACAGCAATAGTTCCCCAAAGAACAAATTTAGTAAAATTATTCCAAGTATTTTTATGGTTCTCGTTATCCATAAAATTATTTTTGTCTTGCTTTAAATTTAGGATTTTTTTTGTTTATTATGTAAACTCTACCTCTTCTTTTTACGAGTTTAGAGTTAAGGTCTCTTTTTTTTAGAGATTTTAGTGAACTTGCAATTTTCATAATTTTTTATAGCCTGGCAACGTCCTACTCTTCCATGCCTTAAGACAAAGTACCATCGGCGCTGAAGGGCTTAACTTCCGAGTTCGGAATGGTATCGGGTGTTACACCTTCGCAAAAATTACCAGGCAAATCTTTATACATTTTAAAATTAATTTGTAAAATAAAATCGAAAGAAAATGCTATTTTTTTTTGCAAATTTATGAGATTTTTGGTGTTATTTTTAAAGTCAAAGTAAGAAAATAATTAAATTTTGTATCTTAAAAATAAAAAATTCTTATAAAAAAAATTTAATTTTAGTATTAAAATGAACTTTGTTTTTGTAGGAATTCATTGATGTAATCAAAGAGTTTGATCTTACCATATCTCTTTTTAATATTATTTGATAAACTAATTTTTGTAAGTGCTGAAGCATATCTTTCTCCAGGTCTTTTGGGTAAATATTTAATCTTACAATTAAACATTTTTGCAACATCCATTATAGAATGTGATTGTTTTGAGGAGATGCTATAATGCAAGTTTTTATTTTTTTTCCATGCTTCAATACAAACATTAACTGTATCCTCAATATGAGTAAATCTTCTAGTTTGTGTTCCAGGTCTTACAACTGTAAGGGGTTTTTTAAGTTTATATTGATTTTCAAAAATTCCAATCACAGTTGCCATATCTCCTTTTTCAATTTGTCTTTGACCATAAACATTGTAAAAATAAATAACTTCATATTTAAAATTAAACCATTTTTTTAAATTTTCTAAAAACTCTAAATTTTTAGATTTTGTAAAAGCATAAGGAGATAAATTTTTATCATTGCCATTATTCCCCAGGGAGGCAGATGTTGCTGATTAAATAAGTTTTATATTATGATCTAAGCAAAATTTAAAAACAGCTCTTGATCCTATTGAATTTGATTCGAAACATTGATCAAATTTTTTAAAACTTTGAAAAATTCTAGAAAATTCACCAAAGTGAAATACAGCTTTTATTTTATGTTTAATTTTGAATAATTTTTTATTTATCTAAGATGTATTGCATTTTATGTATTTAACATTTTTATTCTTTATATGATTTTTAATACTACCTGACGAATAATCATCAATACTAATTATTTTGTATTTTGATTTTTTTAATAAAGACTGAATAAGGTTTGAACCAACAAACCCCGCGCCTCCTGTTACAATTATTGTATTTTTCATTTTGAGAATATTAGTAGATTAATTTACTTTTTTTTCTCAATGGATTTTGATTGAAATTCATAAACAAACATGGTGTACAATATTCCAAAAACTAATCCTAAGATAATTGAAATTATCAAAATTAGTTTAGTGTTTGTAAGTGGTTTTACTTTAATTGAATTTAAATTATAATTAACCCATTTTATATCATCTTTCATTAAAGCATTTATTTCCTCTTTAACTATTTCAAATTTATTATTATTATAGTTTTCGATATATTCAATTTCCTTGTCAATTAGCTCATACCCTCTTAAGTAATAGTCCATATTTTCATCTCCAAGATTAAGTAATGATTCAGATCGTGATAAATCAAAATTATTAAGTTGAAATTTTGAAATATTAAGTTCTTTAGCAAAAGCGCTTTGATTTTTTAAAAATTCTAGTCTTTCCTGTTTTTTTGCTAAGTCAATTTTTTCTTGCATATACAAAAATGAATTAAATTCTTTGTAAATTTTTTTTTCTAAATTATTAATGACAAGATTTAACGTATTTTTTAAAATATCTAATGCCTCTGTCCTGTTGTCCCATTTTAAATTCAAATCAACTTGAGAATCACTATTTTTTTGAATAATTTCTAAAAATTTTGTATAATTAAACAGTTTTTTTTCTTGATCCTTAGTGTTAAATTTTGAAATATTTTCTCTAACTTTTTTCGTATTTTTTATAAAAGATAAAAATTCGTCATAATCTTGAAATTCGCTAAAAAATCTTTCGAAAATTATTAGATTATAATTTTTTTGATTTTCAGGACCACCATATATTATTTTTTCTATGAAAATATTTCTATAAAATTCAGAATTGTCGCTTGGATATATAGTTAATGAATACAAATTATTTTTTGGCAATTGATAAGAATATGCAAGTCCTATTAAAAAAGTTATTGTTGTAACTAAAAGTATTTTTATTTTACCGCCCCAAATTAATTTAAATAAAACTATTAGATCTATTTCATTATTATTACTAAAGAGATAATTTTTTTTCATATCAATATCTTAATAACTTAATTGTACATTCTAATAAATCTTTTTTTTTTTTGAAAAAATAGATTGGAGATAAAAACCTATTGGAAGGCTATAAGTTATCATCAGCCAATTATTAAAAAAATTACCATTAGGAGAAAAAGGCCAAACAGTTATTAAAATTCCTGCTAATAAGCAAACTTGGTAATCTGTTAAAGGTCTTTTTTGTCTAAAAATTATAGATTTCAATTGCTTTAGAGTTGTAAAAATAACATACAATAAAGCACTAAACAAAAAAAGAAATCCTATAATTCCAGTTTCAGCTAACAATTGAATATAAAAATTATGTGGATGTGTCATGCAAGGTTGAATTCCTGTTGCATATTTTTCATCTTTACAAATTATCCTAAACATCTTTGGACCGTGACCAAATAGAGGCTTGTCTTTGAACATTTTGTAAGCAGTTCTAAACAAACTATCATGATCTTTTGAAAAAATTACTGCTTCTTTTGAACTTTTAAGCAACCCCATATCCTCAGCTGGAGCCTTGAACATTCTTTGATTTAGACTTGATGAATTTAAAGTTAAAATAAAAACACATCCAATTGCTATAATAAAAGTTACTAATCTAAATTTTTGATACTTTTTAATTAGAATAATTATAAATATTGTTGATAAATTTAAAAAAAAGAAAGAAGTTCGTTCCCCTGATATAAAAATAAGTACATCTACTAAAATAAATAAAGCACCTATAAAATAAATTTCATATTTTTGTTTTTTCTTTATTAGAAACATTGCAAATAATAAAGGGAACAATCTTGATAGATAGGAACCCATTATTAATTCATCTCCAAAAAAAGATGAAACACGAATACCAGATATTTTAAATCCTGATAAATTAACACCTGTAAAGTACTGAAAAAGGCCATCAATTACTAAGGCCGAAAAACACAACACTAATACATAATATAAGTAAATTAAAATATTTTTGTCTTTATCTAGCAAGTACCAAATAAAACAACTAAATATTCCTATTCTAAAATAAAACAATGAGCTTTCAAAACTAAGCATCATATTTTCTGCTGCAAATACACTTAGTAAAATACAATAAATACAAAAAATAAAAAAAATGATTAGTGGTTTATTTTTAAAGAAATGAAATTTTTTATTTTTAAATACATAATATAAAAAAAATATAGCTGAAAAACTTACAATTAAATCTGGAAAAAAAGGTCCCAATATTAATAAGGGAATTATAGATACTATTATTAAATTAATTGAAAAAAAATTTGAGTATTTAAAATTATTCATTAGATTTTTAAACTATAAAGTTATTAAGTTCTAATCCTCACAACTTTATGTTTATCACTATTAATAATTTTAGTTGATTTTAAATTATTCATTGAATTTAATTGTTGTTCATAAAAATGATCAACTATTTCTGAATTTGATTTATAAGAAGGGACTAAATTTGAGAGCATGTTTTTAGCCTCTTTTGCATTATTTTCTTCTATATATTTTGATAAATTATCTAAATCTGTTTTAAGTTTATTAAAAGGAATAAAAGGATCTTTGGCTTTTCGGATTTTTTCATGATAAGTTTTTTTAGGGTCATCTCCAATTAATAATTCTTCATATAATTTTTCACCTGGTCTTAGCCCGGTTATTTTAATCTCAATATCTCCATCTAAATTTTTACTATTTTTTATGGTAAGACCAGAGAGTTTTATCATTTTTTCAATTAAGTCTTTTATCTTAATACTTTCTCCCATATCAAGAACATACACTTCACATTTTTCTGCGATAGCACCTGCTTGAATAACTAATTGAGATGCCTCTGTTATAGTCATAAAATAACGTGTTACATCAGGATGGGTTAAAGTTACAGGCCCCCCTAGTTTAATTTGTTTTTTAAATTTTGGAATAACAGACCCTGAAGATTGTAATACATTTCCAAATCGAACAATTGCAAATTTAGATTGCAAATTTTGATTTGCATAAAGTGATTGTGTGCAAATTTCAGCAAGTCTTTTAGATGCGCCCATAACATTTGTTGATCTAACTGCTTTATCGCTGGAGATTAATACAAAGTTACTGACATTATATTTAAGTGCAGCTCTTGCAATAGCAAAGGTCCCAAAGACATTATTTTTAATACTTTCACAAATATTTTCCTCAACTAAAGGCACATGTTTATAAGCTGCCGCATGATAAATGGTATCTACTCTAAAAGTTTTAATTACATTCTCAATTTTTGATGAATTTTGGATACTTAAAAGCAGTGGCACAGTTTTTATACTTTGATTTAGAATTTTTAATTCTTCAAATATTTTATAAAGAGCAAACTCATTTAATTCGATAAGAATTAATTTTTTTGGTTTCAATTTTAAAATTTGACGAGATATTTCTGAACCAATTGACCCTCCCGCACCTGTAACCATTACAACTTTAGAGTTAATATTTTTAGTTAGCAACTCTAAATTAGGTTTAACTTGTTCTCTATTTAAAAGATCTTCGACACTTAAATCTTTTATATCTGATATGGATATTTTGCCATCGACAATTTCTTGAACACTTGGCAATGTTTTAACGATTATTTTATATTTATTTAAATCATTAATAATTTTATTTCTTTTTTGCCTGCTAATCGA
>CACMRY010000014.1 GCA_902616205.1 uncultured Pelagibacteraceae bacterium | reverse complement strand
ATGTTAAGCATGGCCGCAAAAAAATTTGGACTTAAATGTAAAATATTTATGGGGGCTAAAGACATTAAACGTCAAAAGCCAAATTGTGATGCCATGAAAAAAAATGGTGCTGAGATTGTTCCGGTTACAACTGGTAGTCAAACTTTAGTGGATGCAGTTAGTGAATGTATGAGATACTGGGTATCAAATTGTGATACTACTCATATGTGCGTGGGTTCTACAGTTGGTCCAAATATATTTGTAAAAATTTGTGGCTGGAGCACAGCACAAATTTCAAGAGAATTAAAAAAACAAATAAAAATTCAATTTAAAAAAATTCCCAAAAAAATTAAATTGATTAATTGTGTTGGTGGTGGGAGTTCAGCTTATGGCTTCTGGAGCGAATTTATTGATTTTCCAAAGTCACAAATTGAATTAATAGGGGTTGAAGCAGGAGGTCCAAAAAACTCAAAATTACATGCCGCCCCATTAAGCAGAGGTGCAAAATTAGGTGTACTTCATGGAGCAGCTTCATACGTTTGTCAAAATAATGAAGGACAAATAAATGAGACTGAATCGATAAGTGCTGGATTGGATTATCCTGGGGTAAGTCCAATACATTGTTTTCTAAAAGACACAAAAAGAGCAAGATATACTTATGCAACAGATGAAGATGCATTGAATGCTTATAAACTTGTAACAAAACTCGAAAAACTTAATCCAAGTTTAGAACCCAGTCATGCATTTGCTGAGGCAATTAGAATTTGCCCAAGGTTAAATAAAGATACGGTCATAATTGTAAATTCATGTGGAGACGCCAAGAAAGATAGAGATATTTTAAAAAGAAGATTGGGCAAAAGAATATGATTAACCCAATTAACTTAGCGTTTAAAAATGCAAAAGAAAAAAAAAGACCAGCTTTATTAACCTATACAGTGGCAGGCGACAACACTAAAAAGAAATCTTTAGAAATATTAAAATCAATTTCTAATGATGTTGATATTTGTGAAATCGGATTTCCTCACAACACACCCATAGCTGATGGAGGTCAAATTCAGACAAGTGCATATAGAGCACTGAAAAATGGGTTAAAAATTTCCGATGTATTTCAAATAGTGAGAGACTTTAAAAAATCAAAAAATTCAAAACCAGTAATATTGATGGGTTATTACAATATGATTTATCAATATGGGGAAAATAATTTTATAAAAAAATGTAAAAGTTCAGGAGTAAATGGATTAATTGTTGTTGATTTACCTTGGCCAGAAAATAAAGGATTTGCAAAAAAGTGTAAAGCAAAAGCTATTAGCTTTGTACAATTACTATCTCCTACTACATCTAAAGAAAGACTAAAAAATATATTAAAAGATTCTCATGATATGATTTACTATATAAGCATGTTATCAACTACAGGAGGGAAGCTTAAAGTATCTCCAAAACAAATTTTAAATAATTATAATAAAATAAAAAAAATTAATCCAAAAAAGAATTGTGTAATTGGCTTTGGAATAACTGAAAAAACTATTGCAAAGTTAAGATCTGCTGACGGATTAGTGGTTGGAAGTGCTATTTGCAAAGAAATTACAAAGAGTTTAAACAATAGACAAAATCCTGTCACAAATGTAAGTAAAGTGGTGGCTAAATTAAGAAATAAAATTTCATGAACTGGTTAACAAAAGCAATTAAATTTGGTGAAAAAATAAAAAAGGTTTTAAAGAAAAGACCTTCAAAAGAAGATATTCAGAATTCAGATTGGACGAGTTGTTGTAAAGGTCCTGTTTTAAAAAAAGAACTTGAAGATAATCTATGGGTATGTGGTTCTTGTGGTAAACACCACCGAATAAGTTGTAGACAAAGATTTGATATTTTATTTGGTAAAAATGCTTATGAAATTCTTGAAACGCCTATACCAGCTGAAGATCCTTTAAATTGGGTCGATACAAAATCTTACAAAGATAGGTTAAAAGCCGCTAGAAAGAAAACTAATCAAAACTGTGCTGTAATGATTGCAAGAGGAAAAATTGATGGAATTGAAATCACAGCAGGCGCGATTAATTTTGATTTTATCGGTGGATCAGTGGGTGCAGCGGAGGGAGAAGCTATTATTTATGGTGTTCAACATGCAATAGACAATCAAACTCCATATGTTTTCTTTCCTTGTGGGGGTGGCCAAAGAATGTTCGAGTCGCCTATTGCACTTGCTAATATGACTAGAACAACCTTAGCAATTAATGAATTAAAGAAAAATAATTTACCTTACTTAGTTTGTTTTACTGATCCAACTGCAGGAGGTATCACAGCATCATTTGCAATGTTGGGTGATGTTCATTTTGCTGAACCTGGATGCTTAATTGCATTTGCTGGAAAAAGAGTAATCCAAGCAACAGTAAAAGAGGAATTGAGCGCAGACTTTCAAACGTCAGAGTTCGTCGAAAAACATGGATTTGTTGATAGAGTTATTCAAAGGAAAGATATAAGAAAAGAAATCAGCACCCTTTTATCAATATTGCTTAAGAGAAAAACTGAGTTAAATTCAGAAAAATTAAATGACTCTTCAGACAATATTGAACCGCTTACAAAAGCTGCATCCTAAAGAAATAGATTTAAGTTTAGATAGAGTTAAAAATCTTTGTAAAAAACTTGGTAATCCTCAAAAAGATTTAAAATATATTTCTGTTGTTGGAACAAATGGAAAATATTCAACAATTCAGGTACTAAGAGCAATTTTAAAAGAAGCCAACATTAAATGTAATATTTATACTAGCCCCCATATTCAAAGAATTAATGAAAGATTTATATTTAACGATGAGGAAATTTCAGATTCTGATCTTTCAGATTTATTAGTAAAAGTTGAAGAAGTAAACAATGGGGAGGAAATTACTTATTTTGAAATTTTAACTGCAGCCTATTTTTTTCATGCAAACAAATATAGAGAAAATATAAATATTATCGAAAGTGGTTTATTTCATAGATTTGATGCAACTAATATAATTGATAAAAATATATTAAGTATTGTTACTGCCATCGGTTTAGATCATTTAGATTGGCTTCCTGAAAACGAGCAAACAATTGAAAAAATTATTTTTGAAAAAACTTCGACTCTTTTAAATTCTAAAATAGTTGTAGCTAAACAAAATAGTGAAGATACACAAGAATTAATAAAACAATCTTTATCTTCAAATGAAGCGAAAAAGATCATATTTAATGATAATTTTAGTTATTTAATTAATGAAAATGAATTTATTTATTTTGAAGATGAATTTGGAGGAATAAAATTACCTCAACCAAATTTAATGGGACAATTTCAAATTGATAATTCAGCTACAGCAGTTGCAGCTGCTAGAAATCTAGACTTGAGTATAACTGATGAAAATATTAAATCTGGAATTACAAAAATTAAAAGTATTGCAAGACTTCAAGAAATTAAATCAGGTAAATTAAAGGATTTATGTAAAAATAATCAGCTATTTATTGATGGATCTCATAATCCTTTGGGAGCAAAAGTATTAAATGATTATTTACAAACACTGAAATGTAAAAAACATATAATTTTAGGTATGATGGCCAATAAAGATCATGAAGAATACATAAGCTATTTTAAGAATATTTCTTCATTAACAACAATAGATATTCCAAATCAAACTAACTCAATTAAAGGTAAAGATCTGAAAAATAAGTTAAATAAATTTCCTAATCTAAATTATGAAAAATCAGTGGAGGATGCTTTAAAGAAAATTTCTACTGACAACGATGACATCATACTTATCACAGGATCTCTTTATCTTGCTGGGGAAGTTTTAAATTTAAATTAGATATTTTCTTTTATCCAAGAAACAATATCTGATTTTGGTGTTGCTCCAACTTTAGTCGATTTTAACTCTCCGTCTTTGAAAAGTAACATTGTAGGTATACCTCTAACACCGTATTTTGTTGGCGTATTAGGCTCTTCATCAATGTTATGTTTAGCAATAGATACATCGTTTGCCATTTCATCTGAGATTTCCTCTAAAATCGGTCCGACCATTTTGCAAGGTCCACACCATTCTGCCCAAAAATCAACTACAATTGGTTTGGATGATTTTAAGACTTCTGTATCAAAATTTTCGTCTGTAATTTTTAATGTTGCCATATGGTTTATATATAAATTTAATTTTTTAATTCAATACTAAATATAGATATGTTCAAATTATCCACATCATACATTTTCATATTTTTTCTGTATTGACATTGCGTAATTATTGAATTCATCAAGAAGATTTAATTTTTCCTCATCATTTTCATTTGTATACTTTTCTCTTAAGGTATCTATCTCAGTGTAAAGAGTGGGAATAGTCCACCATTTTTCTTTTCTTTCACTTAATATTCTTTTAGCGATATCTCTTTTCATAGATTTAAGTATCTCAGGTGGTAACGTTTCAGGTGCCTCTTGATAAATAATTTTTTTTCCAAAACCAACCAATCTATCATCTTCGAACTTATCTAATAACTTTAATTTATCTTTCCATGATGCAGCATGCCAGGCTGGGAATAACGCAGTATCTTTGTTTGAAGTAAACTTTGTATAAATACTTTCTTCAGCATAAATATCTTCTTGTGATTTTGAGTGTTCTTTTTCCTCTGCCACTTCTCTTAAAGCAACAAGAATGTTTTGAGAAAATTTTTCATTTTTTTGAACAATTTCTGCTCTTTTGTTTATTAAACTTTTATCCATTGCATTATAGGGTTCTGCTTTCATTCCATATTTTGCGTCAACAATAATTGGAGCTTTATTTGATCTAATAGTTCTTAAAAACTTAGGTGATTTTTTCATTTCTACCTTTAATTCATTTATTGATAAATTTAACAATGGCTCGACATCTGTTCTTAAATCAACAGAATAATACCAACCTTGGTAGATTTGATGCATGCAATATTTTGGATGCAGTGGAACCACTAAATGAAGCCGTGACTTTCCATAATAATATTCATTTAAAGTAAAAATATCACCTTTTTTAATAGTAGTTTCAGTATCAGATTTATTTGCTGTCTTTAAAAAATCATTCCAAGTGTGTTCTTGTTTTTTTTTTACAATGCTTAGTACTTTAGCAGTCATCTCAGCATCAGCTAGCGCCGAGTGAGCATCACTTGAATCTATCCCCTGCATACGTGCAAGAGATTCTAATTTAAATACTGCATTATTCTTTTCATTAAATTCTACCTCTAAAATATTTGGATCTACTGCATAAGCTGCTCGAGCAATATTAATTCCATCATGTCTTTTATTTGGCGCTGCATTAGTTAAATAGGGATATCTTATTCCTTTAAAGAATTCTTTTCTGATCATTTCATCATCAAAACCGATATTTGACCAACCAAGAAAGATTGCGGGACTCCATTTTTTGAAGATTTTCTCAACCTCGGCCAACATTTGATAATGACTTAAGTTTGCTTGAGTAAGTTTTTTAATTGAAGTTTTGTTTACTATTAATGCCATTGCCTGAAAGATTTCACCTTCTGGCAAACGACATCGTAGATTAAATCTATCTTTTTCTTTGAAGTTTTCATCAACAAGCACTCCACCGATTTCAATTATGCTACCAAAGTCAGTGCTGGCACTTGATGACTCAATATCCCAAATTGCTAAATTCATATTTTATTCCTTAAATTAGCTAAGTTTTGATGGGTATTTGGAAAGTTTTTATTTGAACTAAACCTTTTGCATCTAAACAAGTAGCTTCTAGTTAGTAATATCTCTTTTATGAATTGGAAAGTTAAAGTCAAGATATATTATTCATCTCGTAAAATTTTTTAACCCTTCCCATAAATAAATTTTGATACATTTCTAATTCAGCTCCCTCAATTTTAAATTCTTGAAATAAGTTATCCTTTGTACAAAGAAGTATAATTCCTGCTTTCATCTTTGTTCCATGAACTACATCGTGAGCTAAAGTGTATGCTCCAAGTTGTAAAAAATAATCTTGAATATAATCAACTTTTTTTGGTTTATTTGCTTGTTTAAAATCTACAACAACATCTTTTCCTTCATAAAAACCAATAAGGTCGGCAGTCCCTGCATATTGCTCAGGGTAATAAAGTGTTTCCTCCATACCATAAATTTCATGTAATCTTCCTTTAATTCCTTTTTCAATTATTTCTTTTGCCATATTTTTATATTGCTCATTCGTTTCGAAAAAACTTTCGTTAATTCTTCCTCTTAAAAAATCTTCAATGTATGAATGCATTGACGTGCCTCTGGTTGAAGCTTCAGTTTTTATTCTATTGGCTTCTTTGTGACCTACTCTTTCTTTCCAATTAGCAAGAGCTGCTTTTTCTTCCTCAGATTTGGTAGCACTTAAAATAGTTGTTACACTTGGTAATTTTTCATCTCCAAAAAAATATTTTCTATATCCATTCTCTATTGATCTCGATGACTTTGGGTAAGTATATTTATTATTCCACTCCATTAAATTTCTTATATTTGGATTTAAACTAAAAATGAAACTAATTTTTGAGTTGTTTTGGATGGTTCTCTAGTCTTTCAACGTTTTCATTTTTTATAGCTTTTTCTATTTGTTCAGGATCTTTAATGTTTTCTAGCGTTCTTGTAATTGATCTTGCGTCCGTTCCAAATTTATCAACTACAGTCATTGCTTCTTCTAATTTTTTTCTAAGTGAGATTATATTATCAAAATGTTTAGCAAATCTTGTACTTATTGTTTTTAAATGATTATAAATTTCAGTTGCACCCTTTTGAACTTTTAGAGATTGAAAACCCATGTGTAGAGATTGAAGATATGCTGATAGTGTATTTGGTCCACAAATTACAACTTTATATTTTTTCATTAGTTCTTGAGTTAATAATTCTTTAGTACTTGGATCTTGATATTCAGTTAACTCTTTATACAAACTTTCGGTAGGAGCATATACAATTGCAAAATCTGTTGTTTTCGGTGGAACAATATATTTTTCATTCACACTTTTGGCTTTTGCTTTAAATGCGGATGCTAGTTTTGATTTAGCATCTGCGACTGCTTTTTTATCATCTGCATCATAGCCATCTGTAATTGCTTTATATTTTTCAACTGGAAAATGGGAATCTACTGGAACCAAAACATCTCCTTGAAGTTTAATTGCAAATTCAACATTCTCGCTGGTACTCTCCTTCATCTTCACATTTGTCATAAATTGTGACGCTGGCAATAAATCTTTTATTAAAGCATCCAAACTAAATTCTGCTAAAACTCCGTATTTTTTCACACCTGCTAAGATTTTTGTTATGCCTTCTTGGCTTTGATTTAATAATTGTACTTGCTGATTAAAATTTCCAACTTTTTCATCCACTTTTGTTAGTGCCTCGGTCATGTCTTTTGTAACACCAGTTGACAGGTTATTAAATGAGGTCGACATTGCACCAAGTGAGTTATTAATAGTAGAATTAAGCGTATCTTTTAAACTTGAAATTTCTGATTTTAGATTTGCAATTTCCTCTGCTTCTTTTTTTTCATCTTTTTTTTGGTTAAATTTTAAATTTATGAACAGTATTGCTAAGGCAACACCAAATATTAAAACTAGAATAATTAATAAAATTACATCCATGATTCGTAAGTAGTTATTTATAATAAGACTAAAGTTTTTTATTTTGAAATCAAATTAATAACTTTTTTAATTCCCTGAATTTTCACACTTTTTTTAGATATCATTAAACAAGCTTGAGATTTTAAAATTTCACCATCTTTAAGAATTCTAAGATTGTTGGCTTTTAGAGTTTCACCAGTTGATGTTATGTCGGATATGATTTCAGAAGATCCTGTAAATGGATAAATTTCTGTTGCTCCAAGACTTTTAACTAACTTAAATTGAGTTACACCTCTTTGAAATAGAAATTCCCTAGTTAAGTTAGGATATTTGGTTGCAACTCTTAATCTACTTTTCTTTTTATCTTTAAACTCAAAAGCTATTTCTTCTAAATCAGCTAATGTCTGAACATCAATCCAGTCATCAGGAATAGCTATTACTAATGTAGCATCACCAAAGTTATATTTTTTTTTAACCAAGATTTGTTTTTGAATATTAATTTCACTTTCTTTAAGTAAATCATAACCTGAGAAACCAATATCTAGAGATCCATCTCCTAATCTTTCTACAATCTCTCTTGCATGCAAGTAAGTAACATTGATATTTTTAAATCCTTTAATATAACCAAATAAATCTCTCTCTCCACGTTCAGATAAAAGTTTTAATTTTTTTTTTGAAAAAACTTTTAAAACATTTTTTCTTAATCTTCCTTTGCTTGGTATTCCAATATTAATCATTTAAATTTATTGCAGCTCCTACTGCTGGTATTTTTTTGTTTGATCCAAGATCTCCAATTAAATTATCGTACCTTCCACCATTGATAATATTTATATTTTTAGATTTTTTTTTAATTTCAATTTTAAATACAAGACCAGTATAATATTCCAGTTGCCTTCCAAATGAAGCTGAATATCTAATATTTAATTTTGAGACTTTATTTTTAGTTATTGGAAAATAGTTACTCTCAACTCGTAAATTAATTTTATTTTTTCTAAAAAATGAATTTAATTTATTTGCTGCTTGATCTATTGAGCAATTTATTTTGAGAAATTCTTTAATAATTTTTGCAACATTTTTTCCTTTTTTTGCTCTTCTTGGATCTTTTATTTTATTATTAAACCTTTCTAATATTTCATTAACAGATCTTCCAGCAATCATCTTGTATTGTGCTTGCTTAAGCATTTGTTGATATCTTTTTTTATCAATCTCAACAATTGTTGGATCAACATCGGAATTTGTTTCGAGACGTTTTAACAATTCATTAAAATAATTTTCTCTCCAAAAATGTCTTTGAAGTCTTAATCTCCATCTCTTTGGTATATCTAATTTATTTAAAAGAAGTTTGAATATCTCTACATTGCCAATTGTGAGACTGCCTGAGAAGTAATTTATTATTGATAAAGATTTGATAGAGGTTTCAATAATTCTTTTATCATCTTCTTTTTCTTTTTTAGAACCAATAATTTCAAATCCAATCTGATTTTTTATTATTGGATCTGCTCTATTCAAAGTTTTTCTAAAAGCTTGACCACTATAAAATACTTTTCTAGTGCCTTTGGTTTTATCATTTAAATATTTTAAACAGGATGCAATCGTTAAGTCAGGCCTTAAACAAAGTTCATTTCCATTTTGATCATTAAAAGAAAAGATAAATCTTCTAAAACTTTCACCTGATCTCTCCACAATATGATTAGTCTCAATAACAGAATCAAGTTCTATATGATTAAATCCTTTTGATCTTACAGATTTAAGAATATTCTCAGATAAGTTTTTTGATTTCATTTATAAATTCATTTCTACTTATTGATAGCTGATCATTTTCTTTTGAAGAATTTAGTTTTTTAATTGTTAGCTTTTCATCTTTGAGTTCATTTTCACCACAAATAATTGCTATATCTAATTTTTTTCTATCCGCATACTGAAGTTGTTTTTTAAGATTTTTATTTTGATCTAAATATATTTCTGCAGGAATATTATTATCTCTTAGTTCACTTACTATTTCATAATATTTTTTGATAAAATTTTTATCTAAAATACAAACTAATACTGGTTTAGTTTTATTTACTTTAATTTTTCCTAATTGATTTATAGCGTATAAAAGTCTGTCTATTCCTATAGACATTCCACTCCCTTTATAATCAGCACCTTTAAATCTTGCGACTAAGTTGTCATAGCGTCCACCACTTGCAACACTACCAATATTTATTTCTTTACCTTTTGCATTTGTTACTTTGAAGTTTAAACTAGTCTCAACTAAGAACCCTGTATAGTAGCTAAGTCCCCTGATTTTTGTAACATCAATGCTAATAGAATCTTTATTATTTCCATAAGACAATATCTCAAATAGTTCTTCTAATTCATTAATACCTTCAGCTGATAAATCATTTTTTAGATTTGATTTTAAATCTTTTATCTCTTTTAAATTAAGAAAGTTTATTATTTCTGAAACTTGGTTATCAGATAATTCACAACCTTTTGTATAAGCACCAGATTGATCTTTTCTTCCAGTTTTTAATAATTCCTCTACTCCCTTTATCCCTAATCTATCTAATTTATCTATAGACTTTAAGACCTTGTATTGCTTATCTTCTTCGATTTTAAGTTTATTGATTAAACCTTGTAAGATTTTTTTATTTGAAACATTTATTGTGAATTGATCTTTGGTAAGTCCAATTTTTTTAAATGACTCGCCGATAATATTACATATTTCTGCATCAGCCTGTGATGGGTTTACATCTCCAATTATATCTGCATCTAACTGAGCAAATGAACGGAACCTTGCGCTATCTGCTTTTTCTTGTCTAAATACATTTCCATAAGCAAACCTTTTATAAGGAAATACTAAATCTCTAAAATTCTCTGCACAAAAGCGAGCTAAAGGAGCACTTAAATCATATCTTAATGTTAAAGACTCTTTTTCATTCACAAATGAAAAAACATCACTCATTGGATTGGTTTCGTCTTCTGCTAGAAATGAACCTATATTTTCGCTCTTTTCAAATTCTGGGGTCTCTAATTGCTCGAAACTATAATTAATAAATACGTCTTTTATAGTTTCTACTAATTTATTCTTAATATTTAGTTCTTCGCCCCAACGATCTTTGAAACCTTTAGGTAAAGAGGCTTGAAGTTTTTTTTCTTTATTCATTTTTTGGTACACGGGGACAGATTCGAACTGTCGACCTTCGGTTCCACAAACCGCTGCTCTAACCAACTGAGCTACCCGTGCTCCTTTTTATTGTTTTATACTAATTGTGGAAAAAATTAAATTTATAAATAATTAAATAGCTAGCGTGCAGCCAGCATGGAAATGATGTCTGTGTGTACTTCTAGATGTTTCAATTTTTTTAATCATCGGTGAGTGGTTTAGCATTTTAAATCTAAAATGCAATACTGAATTGTATAGGAATAAAAATGCTAATTTAGCAATCTATCCCTATACAAATGTTTTAAATGAAATAAATTTTTAAGAAATTTTCTTTAAATTTACTGCGCTTGGACCTTTGTCTCCGTCCTGAATTTCGAATTCTATTGCATCATTTTCATTCAAAAAACGAAGTCCTGCTTCACGAACTGCGCTCGCATGAACGAAACAATCCTTTTCACCGTCTTCTCTTTCTATAAAACCGTAGCCCTTCTTACCGTTGAACCACTTAACTTTACCTTTTAATGTACTCATACTTATATTTTACTCTTTCTTATTAGTTTATTTACTCGCTAATTAAATTAGCAGTCGCTGAGTATAAGAATTTGCCAGATATAGCAAGATTATATTTGGTCTGGATTTATTTATTTTACCACCATGATGTGGTGGCTTCGGCGGGACTCGAACCAGCGACACAAGCCTTTTCAGGGCTCTGCTCTACCACCTGAGCTACGAAGCCATCATTTTAAGATCTAAAAATTATCCTACCTTTAGATAAATCGTAGGGACTAACTTCTAATTTAACTCTATCTCCTTGTAAAACTCTGATACGATTTTTTCTAAGTTTTCCAGCTGTATGTGCAGTTACATTATGTCCGTTATCAAGTTTGACCCTGAACATAGCGTTTGGAAGTAAGTCAGTTACCACTCCCTCAAACTCCAACGTATCTTGTTTTCCCAATTATTTTCCTTTCATTCTAGATCTAATACTTTGAGCATGATTATCTAGATCTTCATACTCTGCGAGATGTGTAGCGGATTCTCCTAATTTCTCAATACCTTTTTTTGTAAGAGTTATATGGCTAATTTTTTTATAAAACTCACTTGAGTTTAATCCAGATGAAAACTTTGCAGAGCCTAAGGTTGGTAAAACATGGTTAGTACCAACATTATAATCTGAAACAGCCATTGGAGAATATTTTCCAATCATAATACTTCCTGCATTATAAATTTGATTTAGATACTTTTTATAATTAGACACATTAATTTCTAAGTGTTCTGGAGCTACCTCATTAATTGCTTCTATTATTTGCTTATCAGTTTGAGCAAATACAATTAATCCGTTATTTTTCAAACTTTTTAAAACAACACTCTTTCTCTGAACTTTTTGTATCTTTCCTCTGATTTCAATATTAAATTTATTTACTAATTTTTTATCTTTTGTAATTAAAATACATTGTGAATTGACGTCATGCTCTGCTTGACCAATCATAGATGTTATTACTTGATTTAGATCAGTTTTTCCATCTGCTAATATACAAATTTCACTAGGCCCAGCTACCATTCCCTCTGTCCCAACATCACCAAAAACCTCACGTTTGCTTCTTGCAACATATATATTTCCAGGCCCAACAACTTTGTTAACTTTTTGAATATATGCTAAACTTGCTATAGCTTGTGCCCCACCCATTGAGTAAATTTCCTTAATTCCAACTTTTTTAGCTGCATAAAGAACAGCGGGGTTAAGTTTTCCATCAAGTTTTGGGTTAGCTAAAACAATTCTTTTAACCCCTGAAATTTTTGCAGGCACTGCATTCATTAATAATGTAGATGGTAAATTAGCTGGAACATAAATTCCTACTGACTGTAAAGGCACATGCTTATATTCAAGTTTATTTTTTAAATTATCTACATACTTAATATCTTTTGGTTTTTGCAGTGAATGAAACTTAAAAATTCTATTATAGGCTAAATCGATACTTTTTTTAATCTTAGGGTCTAACGCTCTTATAACTTTATTTACTTTATCCTTTGAAGGAACTATCTCTGTATTTTTACTAAATTTTTTCTCATACTTTAAGAGAGCTTTTTTCCCATTTTTTCTTATGTCTTTTATAATTTTCGGGACAATTGAAGTATCTACCTCTTTTCCAGATCTTCTTTTATCTAAAAAGGATAGTAGTTCTCTTTTATAATTTTTTTTCTTACAACTAATTACTTTTATCATTCTCTATTTTTTGATCTTCCAATACTGCTTCTATAATTTCAGAAGTGAGTGTTATAAATCTATTTTTTGAAAATAATAGGGTTATTTCAAAATTATGTTCTCTTTTAAATAAATCTATTGCTAACAATTCAAGTTCTGTTTCTGGTTCATTTTGATCAATGTTTTTTGATTTAGTAGATTGAACAAATTCGAATTTTATAATGCTATTTATTATTTTGTTGTCATCTTCGTTTTCTCTATCTTTTCTTAAAATTGAAATTAGAAATATTTTATTTGAAGGAAGATATTTAATATCTGATATTTTAACTTTACCTTCAGAGCAACATGCAGATATCATTTGAAGATCTTCTGGAGATTGAGCAATAATTTTTTTTAAAAACTTTTTATCCATTAAGATAATCTTTTTATTCTAACTCCAATTTTTTTTAGTTTATTTTCAATTTTTTCATATCCTCTGTCTAAGTGGTATATTCTATTAATTACTGACTGCCCTTTTGATATAATTGCAGCTAAAACTAAAGCAACCGAAGCTCTTAGGTCGCTAGACATTAGTTCTGCCCCGGTAAAATCTGTATTGCCTTCCATAATTGCTTTGTTATCTTTTATAACTATTTTTGCGCCTAATCTTCTTAACTCAGCAACATGCATAAATCTATTTTCAAAAATACTTTCAGTTATCGAACTTCTCCCATTAGCTTTGCACATCAAAACCATGAATTGAGCTTGTAAATCAGTTGGAAAGTTTGGATATTCTTTTGTAACAATACTACTTATACTTTTAATTTTTTGTGGGCCTTTAATTTTTATTTCGTTTTTATACGTCTTTATTTTCGCACCAGATCTTTTTAATAGATTTAACTCTGTCTGGATCAATTTTGGATTAAAGTTTTTAATTGTAAGATCACCTTTTGTTAAAGTTGCTGCAACACAAAAAGTTCCTGTTTCTATTCTATCTCCCATTACAGAATAAGTGGTTGGGTTCAAGGAATTTACACCAATTATTTGACAAGTCCTTTTACCAATCCATTTTATGTTTGCACCTGCTGATTTAAGAAAATTTGTTAGATCCTTTATTTCAGGTTCGATTGCACAATTTTTTAATGTAGTTTTTCCTTGTGCAAGAGTGGCTGCAATAATTGAATTTTCTGTTGCTCCAACACTAATTTTCGAAAATTTAATCATAGCGCCCTTTAATTTTCCTTTTGAACTTGCATGAATATATCCTTTTTTAATTTCATATTTCATTCCAAGTTTTTTAAGTGTACTCAGATGATAATTAACTGGTCTTGCCCCAATCAGACAACCGCCTGGGAGTGATGTTATGGATTTATGATATTTTGAAATTAAAGGTCCTAAAACCAATATCCCTGCTCGCATTGTTTTGACTAGTGAGTAAGAAGCAAAATAATTTTGTTTTTTTGTTTTGTAAATTTTTACAGTTTTTTTATTTTTTGAAAATTTAATTTTTGAGCCAAGAGACTTTATAAGATTTAACATTGTATCTATATCTCTAACCCTTGGAAGATTTTCTATAACTACAGGTTTATCAAATAATAATGTTGAAGCTAAAATTGGTAATGCTGCATTTTTTGAACCACTGATTGAGACTTGTCCCTTGACTTTACAAGGACCCGTAATCAAAAACTTGTCCATTTTATTTTATTTTTGCGACCTGAATGGTTGTTTGACCCTGATATTTTCCGTTCTTAGATTTATAGGTAGTTTCTGGTTCTGTCTCTGATTTAAAAAATAAAAACTGAGCTATTCCTTCATTAGAATAAATTTTAGCAGGATTAGGTGTTGTATTACTTAGCTCTATAACAATATTGCCTTCAAACTCATTTTCAATTGGAGTTACATTACAAATAATACCAGTCCTTGCGTAAGTACTTTTTCCAACACAAATACAAAGAACATCTTTTGGAATTCTAAAATATTCAACTGTTTTTGCTAAAACAAAAGAATTAGGTGGAATTATGCAATAAGGACCTTTTCTTTCAATAAAATTATCATCTGAAAAGTTTTTAGGGTCTACTAAAGAACTATTTACATTTGTAAAAATTCTATATTCATCTGAAATTCTAACATCATAACCCATGCTACTTAATCCATAAGATATTTTTCCCTCTGAAACTTGATGATCTAAAAACGGTTCGATCATATTGTGTTCTTTACACATTTTCTTAATCCAAGTATCAGGCTGAATGGACATGTCTATTTATTATTTTTCTTTTGTTTCTTTTGAAAAATTTTTCTCTTTTTTAAATTCTTTTTTAATGCAATTTCAAGTTTACTAAGCTTATCCTTCTTAGAATTCATTGAATTACTTTTTATCAGGATTTGTAAGATGATCTAAAGTTATAACTTGGTCTATAGGAATTGTTTTATCTTCCTCTTTTTTTACTTCTCCATGCTTTGCTTGTTTTTTAGCTCTTTTTTCAGCAAGCTTCTTTTCTCTTTTAGCTTGCTTCTCCATAGCTTTTGCGCCTCGAGTAGATTTGTAGTCGTAGTGAATTCCCATAGCATTTCCTTAAAAATAGGTATAACTCATTTTGGAAAAAAATTAAGGCAATAATTTGAAAAAATTAATTTTATACACTAAATTTAAAATAGAATTAGCCCTTATAGTTAAATGGTATAACACATCCATGGTAAGGATGAGTTTCCAGTTCAATTCTGGGTGGGGGCACCAGAATTATTTTGAGTAAAATTTTTTTCTTAAAAGAAATCCAATCAAAACTAAAATTATAATTCCTATAATTGGTAAATAGATATCTGGTGTCAAAAGTAATTGTAAAAGGCTAGGTGCCTCAGAATTTTCCTCCAAAATTTTATTTAGGCCAGCGCCTAGAGAAGCTCCTACAAACAATTGGGGCGTCATTCCAATTACTGAACCTAGAAAGAAATTTCTTATCTTAACATTAAAAATTGTAGGTAAAATATTTGATATGAAAAAAGGTATACCACCTATAAATCTATAAATTAAAAAAAATGTAAATTCATTCTCTTTAAATTTTTCAGTTAAATTATTAAAACGAGATGAAAACTTTTCTTCAATTAAATCTTTTAAAAAATAATTGGCAAACATATACAAAAATGTTGCACCAATTGATAATCCAAAAACAATTATTAAAGTACCTAACCATTTACCAAAGATAAAACCCCCTACCAAAAAAACTGGGGACCCAAATCCTAATAATAAGACCCAAATAATTGTTCCTAAAAGAAAAAAAAATACTTGATATAAAAATATTACTATTTTTAACTTGCTCTAATGTATCTCTATTGTCTCTGATTAATTCATAACTGGAGAAATCTTGAAATGAAAATTTACTAAAAAAAAACCATAAAAAAATAGATACAATCAAAATATAAGCAGAACCTAAAAATATTTTAATTTTTTTTTCCTTATTCATGCAGCTCTAATTTATTAAAAATCGCTGTACTTATATATATTTATTTGTATAAGTACGTGAATTTAACAATAAATTGACTAACCATGAAACGTACATATCAACCAAGTAATCGAGTTCGTAAAAAATCTGTGGGGTTCAGGGCTAAAATGAAAACCAAAGGTGGAAGAAAAGTTCTTAAAAGAAGAAGAGCTAAAGGTAGAAAAAAGTTAACTAATGCTTAATGAAAAGCAAAATAGTAAGCCTTTCTAAAAACGAAGAATTTAAATCAATCCTTAGTGGAAAAAAAATATCCAATAAATATTTAACAATTTTTTTTAAGAGATTATCTGGTAAGAACAACAAAAAATTAAATATTAGCTTTGTAACTAAAAAGAAAATTGGTAACGCTGTTAGTAGAAACAAAATAAAAAGAAGACTTAAAAATATTATGAATGATGCTGTAAAATCAATTAATATAAACTTTAATTATTCATATCTTTTGATCTCTCGAAAATCTGTTTTGGATGACAATTATAAAATTATAAAAGAGAAAGTTTTTCAAGATTTTGAAAAAATAAAATAATGAGAGTTATTAATTATATTTTTATTTTTCTAATTAAGGCTTACAAATTTTTATTAAGTCCCTTTTTTTATAATTCGTGTAAATTCCATCCAACTTGTAGCAGTTATTGTTTAGAATGTTTTGAAAAATACAATTTTATTAAAGCAATCTATAAGTCGTTTCTAAGAATTTTAAGATGTAATCCATGGTTTGGTCATGGAGGGCACGATCCTGTTGAAAAGATAAGAGGTAAAAAAATTGGACTCTAAAAATGTAATAGCAGCAATTTCATTGAGTGCAGCAGTAATAATAATTTATGGATTATTTTTTGCTCCTCCACCTCCAGATCCAAAAAAAATCAATAATGAAAAAAATAATATTGTTGAATCGACGAGTGAAGCACCATCATTAGATCAAAATATAGAAGTTTCAAAAATTTCTCGAAATGAGGCTATTGAAAATGAAGATAGAGTTCAATTTGAAAATAGTACAGTAATTGGATCAATTTCTTTAGTTGGTGCATCTATAGATGATTTAACATTTAAAAAGTACACAAATACTCTAAATGGTGATGATAACGTTATTTTGTTAAATCCAAAAAAGGTAGAGGATGGTTATTATATTGAAACCGGATGGGCAACAGCAAACAAAAATATTAATCTTCCTAATTCAAAAACAATTTGGACAATTGAAGGAAATAATAAATTAACCCCTAATTCTCCAATAAAGCTCTCATGGACAAATGATCAAAATATTAAATTTATAAAAGATATTAGTATTGATGATCAATATTTATTTAAAGTAAACCAAACAATAATTAATAATTCAGAAAAAACTTATAACTTCTATCCTTATGGTCAAATTATCAGAAACATAGCACCAGAAATAATTGATTTTTTTATTCTGCACGAAGGTCTTATAGGTGTATTTGATGATCAATTAGTAGAGGAAGACTATGATGATATAGAAGAAAAAAAATTTTCAATTAATGCTGATAAGGGATGGTTGGGAATTACTGACAAGTACTGGATTGCAAGTTTAATACCACAAGAAAATAGAAAATTTAGAACTGACTTTGATTATAAAAATAAGTTTAGAGCAAACTTTATTGAAACAAGTGCAACAGAAATTGGAGCTAATGAAACAAAATCTAATGAGATTAAGATTATAATAGCAGCAAAAGAGGTTGATATTATTGATGGATACGCTGAAAATCTTAATATTAGCAAATATGACTTAGCGATTGATTGGGGCTGGTTTTATTTCTTAGTTAAACCACTTTTCTTCTTAATAGACTATTTTTTCAAACTAACTGGTAATTTTGGTATAGCAATCATTTTAATAACTATTTGTATTAGAATAGTATTTTTCCCACTTGCAAATTACTCATTTAAATCAATGGCAAAAATGAAAGTTCTACAACCTGAAATGACACGACTAAAAGAGCTTCATAAGGAAGATAAAATGAAACTGCAGCAAGAAATGATGGCGTTGTATAAGAAGGAAAAAGTAAATCCTGTAAGCGGATGCCTGCCAATTTTTATACAGATACCTTTCTTCTTCGCAATTTATAAAGTTTTGTTTGTAACTTTAGAAATGAGACATCAGCCATTTTATGGATGGATAAAAGACTTAAGCGAACGTGATCCAACTTCAATATTTAATTTATTTGGACTTATCCCATGGGACCCACCATCATTTTTACTTATTGGTGTATGGCCGTGTTTAATGGGTCTAAGTATGTATCTTCAACAAAAACTAAATCCAACACCTCCTGATCCAATTCAGGCAAAAATATTTGCGTTCTTTCCTCTATTCCTTACAGTTATTTTAGCACCTTTTCCGTCAGGCTTAGTAATTTATTGGACAATTAACAACATACTTACTATGGCACAGCAGTACGTCATAATAAAAAGAACTACTGTAAAAACCGCCCAATAGATGGAATTAGAAAAAATTCTTCCTGAAAATGGACCACCAATCGATGAGGTAAATAAATATATCGAAAAATATAAAAATGACTTGATAGTTATTAAATATGGAGGGAATGTTCTAATTGATAGAAATATCTTTGACAATTTCATTACTGATTTAAGTATTCTAAATAAATTAGGTCTTTCAGCTATTGTGGTTCATGGAGGAGGTCCTAGAATCAAAAGAGAATTAGACAAATCTAATATTCAATCAAAATTCATAAGAGGGCTAAGAGTAACTGATAAAAAAATTATAAATATTGTTGAGTCAGTTTTAATAGATTTCAATAATGATATTGTTAGTTCTTTAGAAGAAAAAAATACAGAGGCGGTTTCAATTCACACTAAAAAAGATAATATTATTGAAGTCGTACCAGAAGCAAAAGAACTTGGTTTTGTTGGTATACCAAATAAAATTAATAAAAGTATTTTATTAGATATTATTAAACAAAATAAAATACCCATTGTTTCCCCATTGGGTTTGGATAAAAATGGTCAAACACATAATATTAATGGCGATACTGCAGCTATGGCTGTAGCAAAATCTGTTAAATCAAGAAGATTGTTATTGATGACAAATGTTGATGGTGTTTTAGATAAAGAAAAAAAACTCATAGATGAAATATCGTCATCTGAAATATTAGAGATGGTAAAAGATGAAACAGTTACTGAGGGCATGATACCTAAAATAAACGCTTGTTTAGAGGCAGTTAATAATGGCGTAACAGCAGCTGGTATAATTAATGGCACAAAACAACATTCATGTTTATGGGAAATTTTCTCCGATAAGGGATCAGGTACATTAATACGAAAATGAACTTAAAAGAAAAAAAATATCTGCTTCTTGATCTTGATGGTGTTTGTTATGGAAAGCATAATAACTACTCTTTAGAGCGTGTATTTGGCCAAGTTTCAAAAAGGATGACACAATTTATATCTGAAAAACTTAAAATTGATAAAACTAAAGCCAAGGAACTACAAACAAATTATTTCTATAAATATAATACATCATTAAGAGGATTAATGGTCCATAATGGAATATCACCTGACGAATTTTTATCTTACGTTCACGATATTGATTTATCGTTTATGAAAGAAGATAAAATTATGAGAAATGAGCTTAAACAATTAGATATGGAAAAATTCATCTTTACCAATGGTAGTGCTGAACATGCTGCCAATATATTAACTCACCTAGGTGTGTACGATTTATTTGGTAGAGATAAAGTTTTTGATATTAAAGACGCTGGCTATGTACCCAAGCCAGAAGCTGAAACTTTCGACTTAATGGTAAATAAATTTGGCATAAATCCAAAAGAGACTATTTACATTGAAGATATAGCTAAAAATTTAAGTATAGGCCACGAACGAGGGTGCACAACTGTTTGGTTAATTAATGACGAGCATTTTGGAAAAATGGATGCAGATAAAGATTTTATTTCACATAAAATCGAAAATCTGTCTTTCTTTCTTAAAGAAATAAGGTTATTAAAAAACTCATAAAATTATGAATGTAGAAAATATTATAAATGAGGCTTGGGAGAAAAGAGACCAAGTAAATCAAGCTACTGATCAAAATTTAAAAGATACAGTTAATCAAATTATTGACGATCTAGATAGTGGAAAAGTAAGAGTAGCTGAAAAAATAAATGGTGAATGGGTTACACATCAACATATTAAAAAAGCTATTATGCTAAGTTTTAGAATGTATCCAATGGAAAACTTAAATGGCCCATACAGTAGTTGGTATGATAAAGCCCATTTATTAAAAGGAAAGACAGCTGGCTGGACAAAAGAAGATCATGAGAAAGCTGGATTTAGAATGGTGCCTAATTCCCCAGTAAGAAAAGGTTCTTTTGTTGGAAAGAATGCAGTTTTAATGCCATGCTATGTTAACATTGGAGCTTATATTGATGAAGGCACAATGATAGATACATTTGCAAGAGCTGGTAGCTGCTGTCAAATAGGAAAAAACTGCCATATCTCAGCAGGTAGTGGTGTAGGAGGTGTACTAGAACCAGCACAAGCATTACCAACAATTATTGAGGACAATGTTTTCTTAGGTGCAATGTCAGAGGTGGTCGAGGGAGTTATTGTAGGTGAGGGTTCAGTTTTAAGTATGGGAATGTATATAGGTCAATCTACTAAAATAGTGAATAGAAAAACTGGTGAAATAACATATGGAAAAATTCCACCTTATTCAGTAGTTGTCCCAGGCTCATTACCAGATAAAAATAATACTTCAGCACCGTCATTATATTGTGCGGTAATAATTAAACAGGTTGATGAAAAAACAAGATCAAAAACATCTATCAACGATCTTTTAAGAGAATAAAATGTTAAGACTAAATGAACTTCAATTAGCTAAGGAGCTAATTAGATTTCCCTCTGTCACACCAGTTGATGCAGGAGTGATGAGTTTTCTTGAAAAAAAATTAAAAAAACTTGGATTTAAAACAAAAATACTTGAATTTAAGGAAAAGAATACAAAACCTGTAAAAAATCTTTACGCAAGACTTGGAAACAAAAGTCCAAATTTTTGCTATGCAGGTCATTTAGATGTGGTTCCAGCTGGAAATTTAAAAGATTGGACGGTAAATCCGTTCAAACCATCTATTAAAAACAGTCATTTAATAGGTAGAGGTGCCAATGATATGAAAAGCTCTATTGCAGCATTTGTTACAGCTGTAAGTAAATTTATTCAAAAAAATAAAAAATTTAATGGCTCCATTAGTCTGCTGATCACTGGAGATGAAGAGGGTGTTGCAATTAATGGAACTAAAAAAGTTGTAGAATATTTAAAAAAGAAAAAAGAAAAAATAAATTTTTGTTTAGTGGGTGAGCCAACTAATCCAAATAAACTTGGAGAGATGATTAAAATTGGTCGAAGAGGTAGTATAACTGGGAAACTAACTGTCATTGGAGTACAAGGTCATGTCGCTTATCCAAACAGAGCGAATAATCCATCAACAGCTCTAGTTCAAATTCTAAAAGAATTAAAAGGAATTAAATTTGATAAAGGAACAAAAGATTTTCAACCTACAAACTTAGAAATAACTAAAATTAATATTGATAATTCGGCTGACAATGTAATTCCTGGTTTAGCGTACGCAAGCTTCAATATTAGATTTAATAATAAACATTCATCTAATACGTTGAAGAGTAAAATTAATAAAATTGTTAAAAAAATTTGTAATAAAAATAAATCAAAATATAAAATTGAATATAATGTTTCTGGTGAGGCTTTCTTAACCAGTCCAAATGAGACTACCTATATGATACAAAATACAATAAAAAAAATTACAAAAATTAAACCTAAGCTGTCAACAACTGGTGGTACATCTGATGCAAGATTTATTCGAAAGATTTCTCCATGCTTAGAATTTGGTTTAGTAGGAAAAACAATGCATAAAGTGGATGAAGTTGTTGCGCTAAAAGATTTAAAAAAATTAACTTTAATATACTCAAATATTTTAGAAAATTATTTTAAGTGAAAACTGGTCTAATTACTTCAGATACTTATCAAAATCATAATACTGGAGAGGGGCATCCAGAAAAAATAGACCGTGTTACGGCTGTAATAGAAAATTTTAAAAAATTAGATAACAAAAATCTTGTTTGGAAAAAACCATCAAATTTTGAGCAATCCATTTTAATTAAAACCCACACAAAAGATTATATTAAGCAAGTTAACTTATCTTTTCCTCAAAGTGGTTTAAAATTTCTTGACGGTGATACAGTTGTCTCTCCTGGTAGTAAAGATGCAACGAAAGATGCGGTAGGATCAATTATATCGGCAATTGACGGTGTTAAAAAAAAAGAATTTAAAAACGCTTTTTGTTGTGTAAGACCTCCTGGACACCATGCTGAAAAAGAGAAAGCAATGGGATTTTGTATATTTAATAATGTTGCGGTTGGAGCAAATTATTTAATAGAGAAATACAAATATAAAAAAATTGCTATCATTGATTTTGATGTACATCATGGAAATGGTACTCAAGATATTTTTTATAATGACAAAAATGTTTTATATATATCTACCCATCAATATCCCTACTATCCAGGAACTGGCTCAGAGAAAGAAAATGGAAAATACAATAATGTTCTTAATATTCCTTTAGAGGCAGGCACTACAGGAAATGAGTATCTTAATGCTTATGAAAAAGTTTTAGTTAAATTAAAAGAGTTTAAACCAGAATTTTTACTATTTTCAGCGGGTTTTGATGCACATATTGATGATCCACTTGCTCAATTAAGATTAAGTTCAGAGGACTTTTATAAGATTACAAAAAGAACATTGGAAGTTTCGAAACCTTTTTGTAACGGAAATATTGTATCGATATTAGAAGGTGGATATGACCTTAAGGCTCTTCAAGAAAGTACACAACGTCATGTAGATGCACTTATCGAATTTAATTGATTAATTAATTCTTATATCTAAATAGAAATTATATGAAATTGTACAAAATTAAAAAATCTTACATCGATAAAAAAGGCAAAGGTCTTTATGCATCAAAAAATATTAAAGCAGGAACAAAAATAATAGATTACATAGGAAAAATAGTTACCAACAAACAAATCGATGAGTCAGATAAATATGATAATTCAAAGCCTATTTATCTTTTCACTCTAAACAAGAGATATACTTTAGATGGAGATTTCTCTTGGAATATAGCAGGATTAATAAATCATTCATGTGAAAATAATTGTGAATATGAAGGAAAAGGTTTGAAAATATGGGTTACAGCTATCAAAGATATTAAAAGAGGTGAAGAGCTGACTTGTGATTATGGTTTTGGATATGACAAAGATTATAAGCAGTTTCCTTGTAAATGTAGATCAAAAAATTGTTGTGGCTACATAGTGAGAGCAGAGTCAAGGTGGAGAATAAATAAAAAATTTGCAATGAGTAATAATAAAGCTAATAGCTAACCTTTTCTAAGTAAAGCCCATGTGCTGGGGCTAATGGTGCACAATTTTTTCTATCTTTTGAATTAAAGACATCTTCAAATTTTTTTAAATTCCATTTATTTTCTGATAAATATTTTAATGATCCTATCATTGATCTTAC
>CACMRY010000013.1:12500-24402 GCA_902616205.1 uncultured Pelagibacteraceae bacterium | reverse complement strand
TATGTTCCATTAGATTTCTATAAAATGATAAAATATATCCAACTGATAACTCTGCAACTGCGGCCTCTGGAGTTATTTTGGATTTAAAAAATTTTATTTTTTTTTTTTTTAAATAATCAATATCAATATTATCTGTACCTGATCCCATCCGAAACAGAAATTTTAATTTATTGAGTTTATCGATTATATTTTTATCGTAATTTTCTGTACCAGCTATTATATATTCACAATTTTTCGCAAATTTTACTATTTGACTACCTGTTAGTTTTTTTTTAAGTGGATTTTTTATAAATTTAAATTTTTTAAAATTATTTTTTTTTTCAACTATAGCTGGTTTTTCATTAAACGATGATGTAGCAATAAATACCTTATTATTTTTTTTCATATCCGAGAGTCAATAAAAGTTCACTAGCATATTTTTTAAAAATCATCACATCTTTTTCATTAAAAACCTCCCTCCAACTACCAATTTTTCCTTTTCTAAAAGTGCCAGATTTTCCGTAAGAATCATTACCAATAATTTCTAAAATTTTATTATCTAAATTGTTTGTATCATATTCCAGATTATCAAACATTTTCTTAATCGACTTTGATTGACTCAAAGTTTCACCATTACCTTTTTTACCTACTAACTCCTCATATTTTAAAAACACAAAATTTGAATTATTTTTCCATTCTAACATAGATAAATACATTTTGTTTATGCCTATAAAATTTCTTTTTTTTTTATTTACGAAACCTCTAACAACTGCCTCTATTCTCTCAGATTTTGATTTTATTTCGTTAAATAAATATGAATATCCGAAGTGATGGGGACGACTTTCAATATGCCTTAACATTGAAAGGCACATATCTCTTGGATCACGTATAATAAAGAAACCCTTCCAGTCATGATCAAATAGATAATCACTAAAATTTTTATCAAATGGTATATGGGAAAGAGCATATTCTCCAATATCAATTTTATCTAAAAATCTTTTTACAATTTCAAAACGAACTAATTTAGGACTAGCAACACTTACATAGAGACTATTGTCGAATTTCTCAGGTTTATAATTAAAAATTGTTTCTGATAATCTCCAATTCAATCCCACTTTTTTATTAAATAAACCAAATTTTTTATAGATTGCTTGCCTATATCCAATTGTATTTAAAATACTTGCAACTAAATGTGTGCCACAATGAGGTACAGTATTAATTAGCACTTTGTGTTTTTTTATATTTGTTGTTAAAAATTCTTTTTGGCTGTCCATATAAATAAATAATTATGATATTTTTGAGAGTTTAAAAGAATTTGACTCGTCTAAGATCGGAATTCCATTTATTATTGGATAGGCTACTTCAGACGACTGAGCATAAAGAAAATCTTTATGAACTTGTAATATTTCTTTAGAATTAGGACAAACAAATGGGATATCTTTTTTATCAGAATTTATATCCACTTCGTTTTTAATTTGAATTTTTGTGCAAGCAGTATGATTTAATGGATTTGCACTATTTTTCATTAAATATGCTTCATTCACAGTTAAAAAAGTTTTAGTTGTTAAATATTTTGGGATACCACGTACATAATCTGAGTTTAGCATCTTAAGTTTTTGAGTTACAGATCCTAATTCAAATGAAGGTTCAAAAAAAATAACATGTTTTTTGCTCACTCTTAATATCTCATCAATTGAAAATTTAAAAATTTTAGGCATTTGTTCTAAAGTATGTCGAGTAATTACTAAATCAAAAGAGTTATCACCAAAAGGGAGTTTAATTGCATTTGCTTTAGCAACATAAGGAATTTTTGAATGTCTTTTCTTAAATTCATGAATGCCATGTGCAAGACGATTTAAAGATAAATCAATTCCATAACAATTAATTTCACCTCTTTTAAATGCAAATATATCTTCAAGAGTAGTCAACTCTCCCGCGCCTACCTCTAATATATTGTTGAATTTGTATTCTGATAAAATTTCTCTTATTTCATTTCTTATAAATTTCATGTTATCAACCGTTGAAATTTTTTTTATTTGACCATCAACTACAGAGAATCTTTCTTTATTGTTGTAGTAATTATCTTTAATATAAAAACCTGAAATATCATCATATTGTTTTTCAACGAAATAGGGTGTTCTACGGATGCCTCTTACTCTTTTTAGAGGAAACATAAGTATTGATTGAAAAAAAATGTTTATTTTCTTAAACTTCCATGTGTCTTTAGATATTCCAAAAAGTGAAATTAAATTTGGTAATAATTTATTAAATATGAGGTGTCCAATTTTCATTACGATTTTTAATTTGTGTTTTTCATAAAAGGTTTTTTATTATAGAAAGTTTTATTTATCTTTATAAAATGTAAAAATAAATTAAAAGCTTGAGAAGGTAGAGCAAATTGTAAAACCAAATACAAAAAAACTCCAGACAATAAAATTAAAAATTGAAAATACCAATACTGTAAGTCTGGATTAATAAAAATAACCTTTAAAAAAATTGCATAGTAGACAGAAAGAAGAACATTACTAATTAAAATATTTTGAATTTTTTTTAAAATTTTAGTTAGACTTATCTGTAGCTTTTTTATCATATATCCTGTAATTACAAACGTTAGAAAATAATTAACAATTACGTAAGAAATTGCCACTGCTTCTAATCCAAATTGAATATTAAATAGGATAACAATTGCATATAAGGGTGTGGAAACCATATAAATTTTTAGAAGCACATTTGTTAAAGAAAGAGTTTTAAATAATTCTATATTAATTTTAACTATTGGCCTATTAAAAAATATAAATGAAAAAATAAAAACAATTGGGATCATGCCCTTCCATTTTTCACCAAAAATGAAAAGAATTATTTCTTCAGAAAAAAAAAGTAAAATTATACCTGCTGGATAAAATATTAAAACACAGAATTGAATATATATTAAAAAATTAGATGTTAAATTCTCTTTTATCAATTTTTTTTTTTTTGATGCTAAAGAATAAAAAACTGGATTTATAAATTGTGATGCAGCTTTAATAGGTTTTACAGCTACCATATTACTTAAATTATAAAGACCAACTTGAGCATAACCCAAATATTGTCCTATAACTATTTTTGCAATATTTCGCTCTATATAACTTAAAATTTTCGTCAAAGTTAGGTTAATACTAAATGAAAATATATTTTTAATATCACTAAATTTAAAAATAAATTTTGGGATATATTTCGATCTGATTAAAATTATTATTAAAAATACTATTGGTTGAATTAAATAAAAAGAAAGCAATGCCCAAATCCCATAACCTAATAATGCTAAACTTATAGATATAATTGAGCTGAAAATTCCAGCAATTAAAGAAGAAATAGATAGTGAATAAAAATCTAATTTTTTTCTTAAAAGAGCTTGAGGAACACTTGTTAGGCTTGTTATGATCAAAGTTATTGCCTGTACTTTAATCAACGTTTTAAGGACTGCATCATTAGAAATAAATGTAAATACCTCTGAAGATAAAAATAAAATTATATATAAAAATACTCCACAAGTAAGATTAAACCAAAAAATTGAATGTAGAATTGAATGGCTTAATTCCTTTTTAATTATTGACTCACCAGTTTCAAAAGTAGTTATAAATTGTGCCAAACCAACATAAACTCCTGAAACAGCTACTATACCAAAAATTTCTGGTGTAAGAATTCTTGCTAAAATTATTGGTACAATAATTAATGGTATAGTTTTAAAAAAGATATTTAATGCTGATAATCTATAACTCTGTAAAATAGGTTCATTCTTTTTTTCAGATGATTTCATAGCTAATGTACTGCATAGAACTTTTGTACATACTTAATAGACCATCACTAAGTTTAGTTAGCATACGTTTTCCAAAAATTTTTTCTTTAAGTATAACATCTGCATAAATTCCATTGATATCTCCCTGGGTTGAACCACTATATTTGACAGATATTTTTTTTTTATGAAGTGCGGCTAATATTTTGATTATTTGGTGTACATAAGTTTTTTTTCCAGTACCAATATTAATTGTTTTACCAATCGATTTTTTATTTCTCAGGCATTCCATGAAATAATAAATAACATCATCAATATACACAAAGTCGCGATATCTTAAAGGAGAGCCTTTTACGTGAATTTTTCCATTATTTATCATTTGAGATAAATAAATACTAACCATGCCTTGCTTTAAATTTTTCATATTTTGGCCTGGCCCATAAACGTTAAATAATCTCAAAGATGTATATTTAATTCCATATTTTTGATAAATTCTGAGATAATTTTCACTGGCAAGTTTAGAATTTCCATAAAATGATTCTGGTTCAGTATTGTCAATCTCTTTGACTGGTTTGTCAGGTTTGGATCCATAAACAGACATTGTGCTTGCAAAAATAAATCTTTTACACCTCGACTTCAAAGCGTATTTAAGAAGTAAAATTGTTGATGTAGTATTTGCATTAATATCATAAACTGGGTCGTCAAAACTTATTTCTCCAGAACTTTGACCTGCGACATGAAAAATAGCATCAAACTTTGTTTTGGCAATTTTTTTATACGTTTTGGGATCTCCACAATTCCCCTTAATAAAATTTATGTTTTTAGGTATATTGCTTTTAAAACCAGTAGTAAGATTATCTATTGTCGTTACTTTATGTCCCTCTTTTAAAAGTCTCCTTATCAAACAAGAACCAATAAAACCAGCTCCACCCGTAACCAAATAATTTTTCATTTTGTTGACTTATATAATTTAATCAAGTTATCATTAAGCATTTTTTGTTCTACTTTTTTTAAATCTTCCTCAGTGTCTACACTCCAAGTCTTTGATTGTGTTAATACCATTTTTACCTTTTCATCATTTTCTATTACTCTCATCATATCTACAGACTCTATAATTTCTAAATTTGTTTGAGGCATTTCATTAAATTTAATTAAGTAATCTCTCTCGAAAGAAATTATACAAACCTGTTTTAATTTAGTAATTTTATTTTCATACTTTTTTTTACTGGGTATCGCCTCCCTTGAAAAATATATTGCCTCATTTCTTTTATTTATTACAACTTTAACTTCATTGGGATCTTTGAATTCGTCATCATTATCTATTTCTGACATTAAATTTACTACTTTAATCTCCCTATCTTTTATTATTGGTGTAAATGACTCTAATATCATTTGTGGAACGAGCATCGGTTCATCGCCTTGTATCATTACTATTGCATCAAACTTAAATTGATACTCTTTTTCAATTTTTAACATAGCTTCAGAGGCTCTATCAGTTGCTCTCTCATGTGAATTTGAAGTCATAATAGCTTTACCACCTATAGAATGAATATAATCAAATATTTCTTGATCACAGGTAGCTACATATAAATCTGAAAGTTCTTTACACATTTTTGATCTTAAATAACAGTGCCCAATCATAGGCGTACCTAATATTTTAGCCATTGGTTTACCCTTAAAACGCGAGGAGTTCATTCGAGCTGGAATAATTCCTAAAATTTTCATTTAAAATTTATTGTTTGCCAAAGTATATTTAAGTAAATATTAATATCTATAAATTGTAATCAAAATAGTTACAAATTATTTTTTAGCATCTAAAATTGAAATAAAATCAAAAATTCTATCAATATTTGCTTCCCATGAGAGTTCATTTATAGCTTTTGAACGCCCAGCACTTCCAAATTTTTTTCTTAATGATTGATCTTTAGATAAAGTGTGAATTGAACTTACATATTCATCTATTTTACCCTCTCTGCAAAGAAAACCATTTTTGTTGTCTTCAATAGCAAAATTAGTTTCTCCAACTTTGGTTGCAACAACTGGCTTGCCCATTGCTAAATATTCTAAATGTTTAATTGAATTATTATGAGGCCATTTTTTGTAAAAATTAAAATGTGATAAAAAAATGTCACAAACACTTAAGATTTGTGGCATCTCTTTAAACGGAATTTGATTTAATACTTTGACACTTTTATAAATATTATAGTTATTAGCTAACTTAAGAATTTGTTCTGATCTGCTTTTATCCCCAACTACAAGAAGATATTTTAGATTAGTATTTTTTTTTAAGGATTGATTGATTATTTCAAACATTTCTGAAATATCATTATACCAACGGAAACTTGATGCTACACCTATTACTATATCATCATTATTAAAATTTAGTTTACTTAATACTTTTTGATTTTTTTTTAATGGTCTAAATAAATTTACATCTACACCATTATGATTAACTAATATTTTATCTTTATAATTTCCAACAAAATCTGTAATCCAACGAGCTCTAAGGGAGCTATCTACTGTAATTAATTTAGCATAATCATATTGTAACTTTTCTGACTTTGTTACCAAAATATTATTATTATTTTTTGGCCATTCACTATTTTTATTATTATATGGCGACATACTTAAAGGTTTATTAACCTCTAATATCAAATCAATTTTATGTTTTTTTAAGATTTCTATAACAACATGTGCATGGAAAGATGCTCTAATATAACAATAATCATAAATATTAAAATTTAATATTTTTTTTAATTTATTAAGTAAAATAAATTTGAAAATAGAATTTTCTACTTTTGATATTAATTTTTTTAAAATTTTATTTTGAATTTTTTTTAGAAAAAAAGTTCTTAATTTTATATAAGGAAGATAAATTATTTTTATTTTATCACTTTCATCTAAATTTGGAATTTTGTCATCTGTCAATATGTCAATGTTATAACCATATTTAGCTAGGGATTTTATGACACCATTTGCAGAACTTATGTTACCTCCAACTGAATTACGGGTAAACATAAATGGATTAACAACAATATATAATATTTTTTTCAAAATAAAAATTTAATTAATGATTTTTGAATATTTTAAATTAATAGATTTAAACTTTTCATAATATTTCTGAGGTACATCAAATGTCTCATTTCCTGCATAAACTATTTCTTTTAAAAGATCGTTTGCACCATTTTTTTGAGGAAAATTTTTTCCATTCGACTTATCATTAATCAATTTTACTAGTTCGGAGTCGTTTTTAGGACAATAACAGGCATCAAAATATTCATAAAGTGTACTATTATTATTTAAATAAGTTGGATAAACTAAAAACTTATTTTGAAGTATCGCCTCAATTCCAATCGACCCACCAATTACAATAACTATATCAGCCCACTCTACAAGTGCTGGGGAGTGAACGTCATTACCATACCAACCAACAAGTGACTCACCTAGAAGACCAGATGCTTTATTTTTATCATAGTACTCTTTTCCTTCTCTAGTTGCGTCCTTTACTACAAGAGATATATCTTTTATTGATGATATTTTTTTTAGTGTTTCAAAAATTTGATTATTAAAAATATTATATTCTTTTTGAAATTGCATAAATACAACTTTTGTTTTGTTAATATTTTCCAATTTGAACTCAGGACATATTTTTTTATTTTTATCTGCCCAACCTGGGTAGAATCTTAAACTTCCCCAAGCTTGTGTTTTAATAGGATCAAGGCCCCATTTGATCCAACCATCTCTTCTAATTGGGTTTTGTAAAATATAATAGTCAAATAAAGATGAGTCAGACTTCTCAGGAATTATACCTTTTTCCATTAACTTTCTATATCCTACGGTTACATCAGAATTTAAAAAAATGTTACAACCATGTGGTATAGCAATAGTAGTAATACCCATTCCTTTTGCAGCAAAAAAATACTTTTCTAATATAGCGCCTCTCTCAAATGGAGTGCCCCATTCAAATGCACAAACTCCAATATTTTTATCTCTTAAGACATCTACTTGTTTTTTACAGTTAAAAAAAAATTTACGGTACAATTTTCCAATTAGGTTTTTTCTATTCCGTTTAATTAAATAAAATTTATCTAGTAATCTGCTAAACAATTTTTTTTTATTAAGATAATTAACAAAATCTAAATCAATATCTCGAATGATTTCAACTCTTCCTAATGACATTAGATAATTGAATCTATAGTCATTTTCATATTTAAAATCTGTATAAATAATAATCAATGGATTTTCATCTCTAACAATAAATTCGGCTATAAGAGGCGAAAAGTGATCTGTATCATTATAAGATCGAATAAAAAAAACTGCTCTTCGGGATTTATACATTTAAATTAAACTTTTAGAGTTATTTTAATATTTCAGTCTACTATAAACCAAATATTTTAAATTAAAATTTAATAATAGATTCATTTTCAGGTAAAATATTTTTTAAATCATAGATTATATGTTTTTTTTTGCAAAATTTAGTTAGTGTTTTTATATTGTATTTTTTAAATTCATTATGAGCAACGGCAATTATAATTGCATCATAATTTTTTAACTTAGGTTTATATACAAGACTTATATTATGACTATTTTTTAACTCTATTTTGTTAACTAAAGGATCAAGTATATCTACATTGACTTTTAATTTTTTTAACAATGCATAAATTTTTATTACTTGACTGTTTCGAAAATCAATACAGTTTTCCTTGAAAGCGAGGCCTAATATTAATACCTTAGAATTATTAATTTTTATTTTTCTTTTTTTCATTTCAAACTTTATTTTAGAAACAATATACTTGCCCATTCCATCATTTAATTTTCTGGCTTCGGTGATTAAATGTGGATTAAATCCAGCAGTTAAAGAACGTTTAATAAGATAGTAGGGATCAACACTTACACAATGGCCCCCAACAAGTCCTGGATGAAATCGAAGGAAATTCCATTTAGTATTAGCAGCATCTAATACATTAAAAATATTTATATCCAATTTATTGAAAACTAATACCAATTCATTCATCAATGCTATGTTGACATCTCTTTGAATGTTCTCAATTACTTTAGCAGACTCTGCAGTGGAAATATCCTTTGCTTGAAATGTACCGGCAGTAATTATTTGTTTATAAAGTTTATCAACTATTTTTGAAATTTTTTTAGTTGAACCAGATGTTATCTTTTTTATATTTGTAATTTTGTTAAATTTATCACCTGGATTTATGCGTTCAGGACTATAGCCACAAAAGAAATCTCTATTAAATTTTAGTCCAGAGTTCTTTTCAAGAACAATTGCAAATTCATTTTCGGTGGCACCTGGATATACTGTTGATTCAAAAATAACTAAATCGCCAATTTTCAAAAACTTTGCAATTAATTTACAAGCATTTAGTACTAAAGACAGGTCTGGATTATTTTTTTTATCTACCGGTGTAGGAAGCGTTACAATATAATAATTAACCTTTTCTAAATCTTTTTCATTTCTTGTAAATATAATTTTTTTTGAATTTAGTATTTCTTTTTTTGAAATTTCTAAATTTGAGTCATAAAAATTGTTTAATTGATTAATTCTATTTTTTTTTATATCAAATCCAACAGTAGGAAACTTCTTTCCAAATTCAATTGCCAAAGGTAATCCAACATATCCAAGGCCAATAATTCCTATATTTATTTTTTTTTTATCAAATTTATTCATTTGATTTAATTTATTAATTTTATAATGAGAATTACAAGTTTATTTTTTATAATACTCTTTATACCACTCGACAAACAGTTGAACCCCATCTTTATAATTTGTTTTTGGACAATATCCAGTAAGTTTTTTTAAAAGATTTGTATTTGCCCAGGTTGACTTTACATCTCCCATTTGCATGGGCATGTAGTTACGTTTAGCTTTCTTATCTAAAATATTTTCAATTGTATCAATAAAGTCTAACAGGTTTATTCGTTCAGAATTACCTACATTCACAATCCTATAAGGGGCAATTTTTGAGTGACTATCCCCTTCATCAAAATTGTTTTTTTGATTAACGTTGGGTATGGTATTTATCAATAATTTTATTCCATAAACTAAATCATCTACATAAGTAAAATCTCGATCCATCTTACCATTGTTATAAATGTCAATAGGTTGATCATTGTAAATTGCCGAAACAAACTTAAATAATGCCATGTCAGGTCTTCCCCATGGGCCATAAACAGTAAAAAAACGAAAAATGGTAATGGGCAAGCCCCATAAATAGGAGTAAGAATGTGCCATACTTTCATTTGCTTTTTTTGTTGCTGCATAAATTGTAAGCTGCGTATCTGCTTTACTGTTTTCTAAAAAAGGAGCGTCAGTATTTCCGCCATAAACAGATGATGTTGACGCCATTAAAAGGTGTTTAACTCTTAAATTTTTTGCGATATCCATAACATTAAATGTACCATTTATATTAGTCTCAATGTAAGCTCTTGGGTTTTCTAAACTATATCTAACTCCCGCTTGAGCAGCTAAATGAATAATTACTTCAGGCTGATGCTTATTTGCAAAACTATCAATTTTTTTTTGATCCTCAAGCATACCTTTTGCAAATATAAAATTTTGATTTTTTTCTAAAATACTAAGACGTTTTATTTTTAGATTAACATCATAATAGTCAGTCATTCCGTCATAACCAAAAACTTTATGTCCATCGTTTAGTAATAATTTAGATAGATGAAAACCTATAAAGCCAGAACATCCTGTAATTAATATTTCCATAAAATATAATATTATAATTAAAAAAGACTAAAATAAATTTAATTTAAGTTTATATGTTTTTTTTTTGATTTTTTTTGTGTTTTTTAAGAATTTTTTTTGCAACATTAAGGCCTATTTCTATAGCCTCATCTGTATTAATATATTTATACTCTGCTAAACGGCCTGCAAAATAGACCCCTTTAGTTTCAAGCTTTTTTCTTTCTTTAATATATTTTTGAAGTAATTTTTTATCCTCAACAGTCGATCTTGGATAGTATGGTTTACCTTTGGAAATTGGAAATTCTTTAGATATTGTTGTATATTTTGATCTTTGTTTAGTTACATGCTTATACTCTACTGTACGAGTAAAATTGAAATCATTTGGATAATTTATTTGTAAGCAATGCTGTTTAAAGTTTTTTTTAAATGTCTCAAATTTAAACCGCAATGATCTCCATCCTAAATATCCAAATTTATAATTAAAAAAAGTATCTATAGGTCCAGTATATAGAATATAATCATAATATCTATGATCATCAATTGAATATTTATAGTTAGACTTTAGTTTTACATTTATTTTTTTATTCAATAACATATTGCCAAACATTTTTGTAAATCCATCTTTTGGCATAAATTTATATTTAGTATTTATATAGCTTGTCTGTTTATTATATCTAATTGGTATTCTTTTTGCTACTGACTCACTTAGAAAGCGGGGATCTATACCCCATTGCTTAATAGAGTAGTTTTTATAAAATTTTTCATATAACTCAATACCAATTTTTGATTTAAGATAATTTTCAAAATTTTTCTTTTTATATGGTTTGATTGATATGCTCTTAATAAATTTTTTTGCCTCTTTTTCTGAAAATTTTTTTTTAAAAAACTTATTGATTGTATTTAAATTTATTGGAAATTCATAAAAATCTCTATTTACAAAAGAATTGACATTATAATCTCCTGGAATCCATTTAGTAAATTTACTTAAATAAGTTAATAAAGTTTTGCTTTTAGTTCTAAAATAGTGTGGTCCATATTTATGCACTAAAACTCCATACTTATTTTTATAATCATAACAGTTACCAGCAATATGATTTCTACTTTCGGTTATATTAATATTAAATCCTTTTTTTGATAAAACTTCCGCAGCAACACATCCAACAGGACCAGCTCCAACAATTAAAATTTTTTTATTTTTTTCCATTTTTTTTAATGAAATTTTTAATGTAATCTTCAATTTTAATTTTAGGTTTGTATCCTAGTAATCTGTGAGCATCTTTATTGATCTTATTTGACGCGAGTCTTTCTCCAAATCTTTGGGGAACCATTTTAATTTTAGTATTAAATAGCTGTGCTATTTTTAATATTGTATATGAGGTCCCAGTGCCTAAAAGATACTCTTTGTTTAGATTTTTTTTCCAAGCTAAAAAAGTACCTCTAAC
>CACMRY010000013.1:0-7500 GCA_902616205.1 uncultured Pelagibacteraceae bacterium | reverse complement strand
GAGCTGTTACGCTATCTTTAAAGGATGGCTGCTTCTAAGCCAACCTCCCGGCTGTTAAGGAATTTCCACATCCTTTCACACTTAATCACAATTTTGGGACCTTATCTGGTGGTCTGGGCTCTTTCCCTCTCGACCATGGACCTTAGCACCCACAGTCTGTCTGTTGAAGAACTACGTTCAGCATTCGGAGTTTTATTAGGTTTGGTAAGAATCTCTTCCCCCTAGCCCATTTAGTGCTCTACCTCTGAACGCATATTTATTCAACGCACTACCTAAATAGTTTTCGCGGAAAACCAGCTATCTACGAATTTGGTTGGCCTTTCACCCCTTACCACAAGTCATCCAAAGACTTTTCAACGTCAACTGGTTCGGTCCTCCAGCAAGTGTTACCTTGCATTCAACCTGCTCATGGTAAGCTCATTCGTTTTCGGGTCTAATTCATAAAACTAATCGCCCTATTAAGACTTGCTTTCGCTACGCCTACACCTAGATGGCTTAAGCTTGCTTTATAAATTAAGTCACTGACCCATTATACAAAAGGTACGCCGTCACTCTAAAAAGAGCTTCGACTGATTGTAGGCATGCGGTTTCAGGTTCTATTTCACTCCCCTAATAGGGGTTCTTTTCACCTTTCCCTCACGGTACTAGTTCACTATCGGTCACTGAAGAGTATTTAGGCTTAGAGGGTGGTCCCCCTATATTCGAGCAGGATTTCACGTGTCCCGCTTTACTCAAGAAATTTGTTAAACATTACTAATACGGGACTATCACCCTCTATGGTTAGCTTTTCCAAACTATTCAAATTTTTTCAACAAATCTACTGGCCTAGTCCGCTTTCGCTCGCCACTACTAACGGAATCTCAATTGATTTCTTTTCCTCCGGTTACTTAGATGTTTCAGTTCTCCGGGTTATCTCTTTAAACCTATGTATTCAGTTTAAAGTAACACATAAAGTGTTGGGTTTCCCCATTCGGAAATTTACGGATCAAAACCTGCATACAGCTCCCCGTAACTTATCGCAGTATACCACGTCCTTCATCGGCTTTCAGTGCCAAGGCATCCGCCACACGCCCTTAAACGCTTGATTTATGCACAGAAAAAAATTCTGTGTTGAATCAAATTTTTATTAAATATTCATCTATTCGAATATTTATTGATTGTTCATCTATTCGAACAATCGGATATAGATATTGATAATATAAAAAATTTTTTCACAAAATAAAATAACTGAGTGTTTCATGGTGGAGGATAGCGGGATCGAACCGCTGACCTCCTGAATGCAAATCAGGCGCTCTCCCAGCTGAGCTAATCCCCCAGTTAATTTTGGTGGGCCGAGAAAGACTCGAACTTTCGACCCCACCCTTATCAAGGGTGTGCTCTAACCAACTGAGCTACCGGCCCTACGTAGAAGAGAGAAACACTGTTTCAAGAAGAGAAATGAGGACGGTCAACATTAACCTGTTATATTATTTAGAATAAGAACTAATTCTTATTCATCCTTAGAAAGGAGGTAATCCAGCCGCAGGTTCCCCTACGGCTACCTTGTTACGACTTCACCCCAGTCGCTGACTATACCGTGGTCAAGGGTTTTAAACCTTGCCTTAAGGTAGAACCAACTCCCATGGTGTGACGGGCGGTGTGTACAAGACCCGGGAACGTATTCACCGCGGCGCGCTGATCCGCGATTACTAGTAATTCCAGCTTCATGTACTCGAGTTGCAGAGTACAATCCGAACTGAGGCATCTTTTTAGGATTTGCTTGACGTCGCCATCTTGCTTCCTATTGTAAATGCCATTGTAGCACGTGTGTAGCCCAACACGTAAGGGCCATGAGGACTTGACGTCATCCCCACCTTCCTCCAGCTTATCACTGGCAGTTCTTTCAGAGTGCCCAACTAAATGATGGCAACTAAAAGTGAGGGTTGCGCTCGTTGCGGGACTTAACCCAACATCTCACGACACGAGCTGACGACAGCCATGCAGCACCTGTGTTTCGTCCGGCCGAACCGAAAGCTCTAATCTCTTAGAGCCGCGACGAACATGTCAAGTGTTGGTAAGGTTCTGCGCGTATCTTCGAATTAAACCACATGCTCCACTACTTGTGCGGGTCCCCGTCAATTCATTTGAGTTTTAACCTTGCGGTCGTACTCCCCAGGCGGTGTGTTTACTGCTTTCGCTGCGACACTGAAAATAAATTTCCAACGTCTAACACACATCGTTTACGGCATGGACTACGAGGGTATCTAATCCTCTTCGCTACCCATGCTTTCGTTCCTCAGCGTCAGTAATGATCCAGAAAGCTGCCTTCGCAATTGGTATTCTTTCTAATATCTACGAATTTCACCTCTACACTAGAAATTCTGCTTTCCTCTATCATACTCTAGCTAAAAAGTTTTGATTGCAGTTCCGAAGTTAAGCTTCGGGATTTCACAACCAACTTTTTTAACCACCTACGAACTCTTTAAGCCCAGTAATTCCGAACTACGCTAGGTCCCTTCGTATTACCGCGGCTGCTGGCACGAAGTTAGCCGGACCTTCTTATTCGGGTACCGTCATTTTCTTCCCCGACGAAAGAGCTTTACAACCCAAAGGCCTTCTTCACTCACGCGGCATCGCTGCATCAGAGTTTCCTCCATTGTGCAATATTCCCTACTGCTGCCTCCCGTAGGAGTTTGGGCCGTGTCTCAGTCCCAATGTGGCTGATCATCCTCTCAGATCAGCTATTGATCAAAGTCTTGGTAGGCCATTACCCCACCAACAAACTAATCAAGTGCGGGCTCATCCATTGGCGCATAAAGCTTTCTCCGTAAAGACTTATGAGGTATTAGCACAAGTTTCCTCGTGTTATTCCTCACCAAAGGGAAGATACCCACATGTTACTCACCCGTCTGCCACTAAGTATTGCTACTTCGTTCGACTTGCATGTATAAGGCGTGCCGCCAGCGTACGTTCTGAGCCATGATCAAACTCTCAAGTTTAAAAACGGCGCACACTAGCTTCTACATAAATACTAAGAATAATATTTATGTAATAATTAAAGTGTGTACGACAAATTTTGGTAACCTTAACCGTCCACACTTCTCTTCTTAAAATTTTAACAAATTAAATAGCTAATTGGGCAATAAAGCCCAATAAATAACATTTTTTACATGTTGAGTGTGACGCTTATATTAGAAAATATATTTAAATCAAGTTATTAGATAGATAAAAAGTGTGGTAAAAAACCCATATATTTCAGCATATTTTTGTCAATTTTAAAAAAAATGAAAACAAAAATTCTAGAGAAACTTCAACAATATGCCTATTTTATATGGCTTATTTTATTAATTTTTATAGCACTTTTTGTAACTTATTTTTATGACACCAATAAAAAAAAACAAATTTACCTTTTACAAAAATCTTTTCATAACATTTATTTAAAAAAAACCATTGAGACTATAAATTCTGGATTAACACCAAGATATATTGAAGTAAATTATGAAGTACAGAAAGGTGATAATTATCAAAACATTTTAGATAGTATTGACCTTCCATCTTCAGAAAAAGAAAAATTTTTAAAAACAGTAAAAAAACGAAAAGAGGTCAAATTATTAAAACAAAATCAGCAAGTCTATTTTAAAATAGATAGAAAAAATGATATTAAAATAATAGAGTTTAAAATAGAGTTAAGTAAAAAAAAAGATATAGTATTTTTAAGAGATGTCAGTCTCAATAAATTTTCCTCAAAAGTAATAGAAAAAAATTTAACTAAGATTTTAAAATTTAAAGAAGGTATTATTGAAAACAGTTTGTATAATACTGCTATTAAACTGGGCATAAAACCTAATACTATAATAGAGTTTGCAAGACTTTATGGTTTTCAAGTTGATTTTCAAAGAGATATTTGGAGAGGAGACTCATTTCAAATCATTTATGAGCAATTTGAAAATGAGGATGGTTCATTAATTGAAAGTGGTGATATAATTTTCTCCAATTTAAATATTAAGGGCGATGATTTAAATTTATACAAATTCGAATTAGATAAAAAAGAAATTGATTATTTTGATGAAAATGGAAAAAGTATGAGAAAGACATTAATGAAAACACCCATAAATGGTGCAAGACTTTCTTCACCATTTGGAAAAAGGAAGCATCCTATATTGGGATTTACGAAAATGCACACTGGAACTGATTTTGCTGCACCAACTGGAACACCAATTATGGCTTCTGGAGATGGAGTGGTTACGAGAGCTCAATGGTGTGGTGGAGGTGGAAACTGCATAAAAATAAAACATAATTCAGTTTACCAGACTGTTTATGCTCATTTGTCAAAATTTGGAAGAGGGATTAAAAAAGGTGTAAGAGTAAAACAAGGACAAATTATAGGTTACGTAGGTTCAACAGGACTTTCGACTGGTCCTCACTTACATTACGAGGTAATAGAAAATGGCAGAAAAATAAATTCTCAAAAATTAAAATTACCATCAGGAAAAACTCTGAAAGGCAAACAGAGAAATAAATTTGAAGTAAATAAAATTAAAATTGATGTATTAAAATCTGAACTTATTGCAGGTCTCAATTAATCTACAGATTTGACACTCTCTTCTTTTATTGGATTATCAAGTTTCACCTCATCACCTTTTTCTTCGATTTTATTCTCTGAAGTTTTACTAGTTTCTAAGTTAAATATTTTTGATGCTTCTTGTATATTCAATACTCTTGAAAAATGATCTGAATGTTGAAGATAATTTTCATATAATATTTTATCTCCATTTGATAAAGCTTCTCTAGCTAAGTCATTATATTTTTCTATAAGTTTTGCTGCGTTTTGATTGTTTCTACCAGGATTTTTTCTCTTAAATTCAGAATTGTTATTAAAATCCCCGTTTAATTTATGTCCATTACCATTTCTTTTTTTGAAGTTTCTATCGCTATTTGAACGGAACCTATTTCTTCTATGATTATTTTTAAAATTGTTCATTATTAGTCTTTAATGCTTATTAGACATCTGTCCTTACCAGAAAGATCTTTATAAGTTTTTGTTTGATTGAACCCATTTAACTTTAAGTATTTACTCAATTCTTTACCCTGTTTATGACCAATTTCTAAAAAAAGCTTCCCATTATTTTTTAAAAGTATTTTGCATTTATTTATTATCTTAAAAAATATCTCTAACCCTGAAGAACCTCCAGATAGCGCTAGTTTTGGTTCGTTTAGTTTTACATCCTTATCTAAATTTAATAATTCACTATTTTTTATGTAAGGAGGATTAGATACAATAATATCATATTTATTGCTAAAGTATTTGTCAACATCGATGTTTAGAAAATTTAATTTTTTTCCAACTTGATGCATTTCTGCATTTTTTTTTGCCACTTTTATTGCTTTTTTGGACTTATCAATAGCTGTAATTCTGCAGTCTGGCCTCTCTTTAATTAATGATATCGCAATGCATCCTGAACCAGTTCCAATATCTAAAATTTTTTTATTTGATGATACTGCCAAAGTTTCCAAAACTTTTTCAATCATCAATTCTGTTTCTGGACGAGGTATAAAAACATTTTTACTTACAAAAAATTTATATTTCCAAAAGAATTTAAAATTAACTATATAAGAGATAGGTATATAATTTTTTCTCAAATTTATATAATAATTAAAATTCTTTAAATCAGATTGATTTATTTTTCTGTTTAAATTTAACAAAATTTCCTCTCGACTTATGTTAAGTGTTTTTGCTAACAATAATTCAGCATCTAGTTTGTGTGATTTAAAATTTTTAATCTTCAATTGGTTTGATCCATTATTTAATATTTGTTGATAGTTCATAATTATAATTTATTAATTTGTTCCTCTTGAGCTTGAATGCTTAAGTTTTCAATCATTTCATCAAATATTTCTCCCTCCATAAATTCTTCTAATTTATGAAGAGTTAAATTAATTCTATGATCGGTCACTCTTCCTTGTGGAAAATTATATGTTCTAATTCTCTCAGATCTATCCCCAGTCCCTATTTTACTTTTTCTATCCTTTGATCTTTCTGCATCTCTTTTTTGTCTTTCCAGCTCATAAATTCTAGATCTTAAGATTTTAAGTCCTTTTTCCTTATTTCTGATTTGAGATTTTTCATCTTGTTGACTCACAACAATTCCTGTTGGTAAGTGAGTTATTCTTACAGCTGAGTCAGTAGTATTCACACTTTGTCCACCTGGCCCACTACTTCTGAACACATCTATTCTAAGATCTTTATCCTCAATTTTTACGTCAACTTCTTCGGCCTCTGGTAAAACGGCAACTGTTGCTGCAGATGTATGTACTCTTCCTTGTGTTTCTGTGTCTGGAACTCTTTGGACTCTATGCACTCCACTTTCATATTTTAAAGATGAATAAATATTTTGACCTTTAATAGAAGCAATTACTTCTTTGAGTCCTCCAGCATCACTTTTTGAAATTGAAATAATTTCTAATTGCCATTTTTTTTTATTACTTACTTTTTCATACATTTTAAACAAATCTCCAGCAAATAAACTTGCTTCTAATCCACCTGTTCCAGCTCGAATTTCTATCATAGCATTTTTTGTATCAGCTTCATCTTTAGGTAATAAAAAAATTTTTATTTTTTTTTCATTAAGATGGAACTTATTTTTTAATTCAAAAAGTTCAATTTCAGCTAAATTTTTCATTTCCATGTCAGAGCTAGTATCGTTTATAATATTTTCTAATTCATGTTTATTTTTTTCAAATTGATCATATTCCCTAGCTTCTTTGATAATCTCATTTAGATCAGAATATTCCTTTGATTTTTCAGCAAAAGTATTTTTATCAATATCTCCTGAGGATAAGTCTTTTTCTAGTTTAGCATGCTTAGATATCAATCCCTGAACTTTGTCTAAAGGAAGCATTATTGTTTTTTTTTCTTTTCAATTTCCTCTGCTTTTTTCTCAACCATGCTGACTACTTTTGAAATAATTTCTTCAGTTTTAATTTTTTCACTCTCTACACCATTTAAATACATCATGTGATTTCCTTTACCACCACCGGTTATTCCAATTTCAGTTTGAGCTGCTTCACCTGGGCCATTTACAACACAGCCGATTATTGAGAGTGAAATTGGAGTTTTAATATGTGAAAGTCTATTCTCTAAGATTTTGACTGTATCAATTACTTCAAAAGCTTGTCTTGCACAAGATGGGCATGAAATAATTTTAACACCTCTGTTTCTAAGATTAAGTGATTTTAAAATCTCATTACCTACATTTATCTCTTTTACTGGATTATCAGAAAGTGAAACTCTTATCGTATCACCAATCCCATCTAAAAGAAGTGATCCAAAACCAATTGATGACTTTATAGTACCAGGTAAAAAGCTGCCTGCCTCTGTTATTCCTATGTGAAGAGGATAATCTATTTTTTTTGATAATTGTTTGTAAGCTCCAATTGACAAAAATACATCGGATGATTTAACGCTTACTTTTAAATTAAAAAAATCCTCATTCTCCAATATTTTAATGTTTCTTAGTGCAC
>CACMRY010000012.1 GCA_902616205.1 uncultured Pelagibacteraceae bacterium | reverse complement strand
ATTTAGTCCAAATGAAGTCCAAAAACCTCGTAACACCCCTTCAGCCCCCTTGTGGTAAAACTTTTTGTATATCTTGAAGTTACAAAAAGTGTTATGGTTACTTGTAAATAAAGCGATACATAACTCGTCGTAACTGTTCCAAGGGCTATACGAAAGTGGGATCGGTCGTCTTTAAATTAAATTTTAAAGGAGGCTTTATGAAGTTTGGTTATTTTTGTAACACAACAAACTGGACGCAAAAACCATATCATCAATTACTAGATGAAACCAAAGAAATCACTGAATATTGTGATAAACATAAATGGAATTCAATATGGTTTACAGAACATCATTTTAATCATGAGGGAATGGAGTCTTGCACTAATCCTTTAATGTTAGGAGCAGATGCAGCAGCAAGAACAAAAAATATTAGAATAGGACAAGCTGCAAACGTAATTACATTCCATAACCCTATTAGATTGGCAGAAGATATTGCAACGCTTGATCAGCTTTCCAAAGGAAGAGTAGAGGTAGGTGTGGCCAGAGGTGTTTATGGACGAGAAGCTATAAATTTAAATAAAGAAGCTGATTTAAAAGATCAAGCAAAAAATTTTAGATTGTTTGCTGAGACACTAGAAATTTTAAAAAAAGCTTGGTCAGAAAAATTTTTTAATCATGATGGAGAATTTTATACTTATCCATCGCCCAACTATGTATGGCAACATGATATGAGCCCACCAAGTGATGAATTTATGAACATGGAAGACAGCACCATGAAAAAAATTAGTGTTGTACCAAAGCCTTATCAGAACCCGTACCCGCCTATTCATCAAGTTGTAGATGGAATAAGATCTATTGAGTGGGCAGCAGAAAATAATATTAATGTAATCATGTGGATTCCTACAGTAAAGGCCCTGAAAATAAGATTTGAGGCATACAAAAATAAAAGATCAGAAGTTACTAAAAAAAATGTTCCTTTAGGAGAAGGAGTTACTCTTGTTCGAGATATGTTTGTTGCTGATACAATGGAAGAAGCAAAAGAAATGGCAGGAGAACATATGGTTAATTACATGAAATGGGTTTGTCATTGGAGAGGTCTTGGTAATCATATGGATCCAGGTGAAGAGCTTCCAGAAACTAAAGGCAAATTAGATTTATTAAATTACGAATTCCTTCATCAAAGAAATATGCTTTTTGGTACGCCAGAGTATGTGATTGATAAAATTCATGAATTAAAATCAGAATTAAACTTACAAAATCTGCAAGTTTGGTCTAATTTTCCAGGTGTAAAACATAAAGATTGTATGAAAAGTATAAAGTTATTTACTGAAAAAGTAATGCCACATTTTAAAGATGATCTAGATACTGAAGTCAAAAAAGTTTCGTGAAGCTTAACTCAAGAAAGCTTACAGGTGGTCAAGCTGCTGTAAAGTCCTTAAAAAAAGAGCAAGTTAAACATGTATTTGGTTTAATTGGATCAGCTACTATGGAAATGTTTGATGCTCTTTATCATGAAAAACAAATTAAATTTATTGATGTAAGAGATGAAAGAACAGGAACTCATATGGCTGATGGGTATGCAAGAGCTTCTAATCAACCAGGTGTGATTATTGCAGGGCAAAATGGTCCTGGTGCAACAAATTTAGTAACAGGGCTTGCTCAAGCAAAAGCTGCTTTTTCACCAGTTATATCCTTGGCAGGACTATATTCTACAAAAGATAAAATGGAGGATGCATTTCAAGGACTTGATCAACAATCCTTGTTTGAACCTGTAACTAAAAAAACAATTACGTTAAAGAACAGTAAAAATATTCCAAATGCGATATCAGATGGATTTAATATTGCGATGTCACCAAGAAGAGGCCCAGTTTGTATAAATTTACCAAGAAACCTACTAGCTGAAAAAAATAATTATAAAATAAATGAAAAAATAAAATCTTTTAAAAATATAAATAACACTCAATCTAATCCTAAATCAATTAAAAGAACTGCAAAATTAATAAGCAATTCATCTAAAGGGATAATTATTGTTGGAGGTGGAATTAAATATACTTCAGGATTTAAAACAATAATTAAACTTGCAGAATATCTAAATCTTCCAATTGTTACAGCTGCTGGTCATGGAGATGCAATTCCTTTTAATCATAAATTAAATGCAGGACAGATGGGTCCAAGAGGAAATCCTGTTGCTACTAAATTAACTAAAGAAGCTGATGTAATAATCGCAATTGGAACAAGATTGGGGTTCAATTCAACTTTCTTATCTTATGAGTATATAAATAAAAAAGCAAAAATTATTCAAATTGAATTAGAAAAAAAGATGCTTGGTAAATACTTTCCAATTCATATTGGGATAAATGCAGATGCAGAAACATCAGCAAATCAAATATTAAATGAATTAAAAAAAAAAAAAATTAAATTAGAGGTAAAAAACTGGACTAAACAATTTTTAAAAGATCGATCAAATTTTTTATTAAATAGAGATAAAATTAAATATAAGAATTACCCGATACAGCCATTCGGTTTATTTAAAGAGCTTAGAAAAGTACTACCAAAAAACTCAGCTGTAACATTAGACGCTGGTACTTTGTGTTTACAGGCAACCGATGCATTAGAATATTACAATCCTCCAAGTTTATTTACTCCTTTAGATTTTGGTCTTGTTGGTTTTTCTTTTGCATGTGGCCTAGGTGTAAAATTAGCTAAACCAAGAAAAACAGTAATTAGTCTTATGGGAGATGGTGGTTTTGGTATGACACTTTCTGAATTAAGCACAGCTGTTGAGCACGGTATAAATACAATTACTATTGTAATGAATAATAAAAGCTGGGGAGCTGAGAAAGCTTATCAAAAGGATTTTTTTGGGAAAAGATATTTAGGTGCTGACATTTCTAGCCCGCCTTTTGATAAGGTTGCAGAATTATATGGTGCGAAAGGTTATAAAGTTAAAAAATTATCTGAAGTAAATGATACACTTAAAAGTGCTCTTAAAGTAAACAAACCTGTAGTGATTGAAATAGATGTTGATCCAAAAGCATTGTACAGTTTTAGAAAAGATAGTTTTAAAAATAAATTAAATGCCAATTAAATTAACAATCTTAGTTTCGTTGGTTGTTTCGTCGATATTGTATTGGTCATTATCTAATATATGTAGATTTAATTATTCAATTGATAAAAAAACTAAGATTTTAAACGAGATTGCAAAAGAAGCTGAGATTGATTTTGGTTCTGCCAAAGTTTATTACTTCAAAGAATTAAATTGCCTACCAGCAGACACTGAATTTGAATTTCAAAGGTTAATTAGTAATTTAAGTCATGTTAGTATCTTAGTTATGCAGCAATTGACTACGGATATACGGGGAATTAGGGTTGAGGAATTAAAAAAATAAAATGGAACTTAAACTTAGAAAATTTGCCAAATTTTTAGATAAAACATTTATAGAGGGGGGAAAAGAAGCAAAAGACCCCGTGCTTTTAGTTTCAGTTGCTGCAGTAATACAAAATCCTTGGGCTGGAAGAGGTTTTGTTGAAGATATTAAGCCTGAAATTTTAGAACTAGCACCAAAACTCGGTGATATTTTAGTTCCAGAACTTATTAAAGAAATTGGTTCGAGTGATAAGATTCAAGCATATGGGAAGGCTGCAATAGTTGGTCTAAATGGTGAAATAGAACATGCTTCTGCTTTTATACATACTTTAAGATTTGGAAACAAATTTAGAGATGCAGTTGGTGGAACAGCATATTTAAGTTTTACAAATACAAGGGGACCTGCTGGATCAAAAATTTCAATTCCTATGATGCATAAAAAAGATCCAGGATTGAGGCCATTCTACCTTACTCACGAATTCACAATTCATGACGCTCCAAATGAAAATGAGATAGTTGTTGCAATAGGTGGTGCTCCATTTGGAAGGGCGCATGCAAGAACTGGCGACAGATACCAAGATATGAAAGAAATGGGCATTGAACAATAAATAATGATCAATGCAAAAGACTCATACAATACCTTCTACTCATTTAATCGAAAATCTGGAATTCCTTTAGTATTTATCCATGGTGTAGGCTTGAATAATACAATTTGGGAACCTCAAGTAAATGCATTTGAGAATAGTGTATTAACATATGATATTCTAGGACATGGAAAAACTCCTCTTAACAAAGATAAAATTTCATTTGATATTTTTTCAGACCAATTATTAAATTTGATTAATGAACTCAATATTGAAAAAATTCATTTAATTGGTTTTTCAATTGGATCATTGATAGCAAGAAATTTTGCATGTAAATTCAATGAAAGACTTAAATCTTTAACATTGCTATGTTCAATATTTAAAAGAAGTATAGAACAACAAAAATTAGTAAATGATAGGTTTGAACTAGCCAAGAAAAGTAAGAAATTATCAAAACAAGCTCTAAAAAGATGGTTTACAGACGATTACTTAAAAAAAAACCCTGATACATATAAAAAAATAAGTAAATTATTAGATACAAACGACATGAATAATTTTTTAAAAGTATATTCACTTTTTGTAAATCATGAAGATCAAGAGGATTTTTCAAAGATAAAAGTAAATACCTTAATAATGACTGGAGAAGGTGATATAGGGTCTACACCTCAAATGTCTGAGGAATTAAGTAAAGAAATTGAGAATTCTTACTTTAAAATAATCCCTGAAGGAAAACATCTATGTAGTATAGAATGTTCTGATAAAGTAAATTTAGAAATTAAAAAACATATAGAAAATGCCTGAGTTAAAAAAATATAAAATGTTTATAAATGGTGAGTGGGTTAATTCAGACACTGAAAAAACTTTTGAAACGCTTAATCCTGAAAATAATAAACCTTGGGCTGTAGTCCCAGAAGCAAGCGCAAGTGATGTTGATAGAGCAGTAAAAGCTGCACAAAAAGCATTTGAAGGCGAATGGCCTAAATTGTTGCCAAAAGAAAGAGCAAGATATCTGATGATGATAGGAGATAAACTTAGAGATAATGCTGAACATTTGGGGAAAATAGAAACAATTGATACTGGAAAACTTTATAGAGAAACATATAAACAAGCCAACTACATAGCTGAATATTATGATTATTATGCAGGTCTTGCTGATAAGGTTGAAGGCACAGTTCTTCCAATAGACAAACCAAACATTCAAGCAATAACGACGAGAATACCAATCGGTGTAGTAGTTGCAATTGTTCCTTGGAACTCACAAATGTTTCTAACTGCAACGAAACTTGCACCAGCATTAGCAATGGGGAATACAGTTGTTATTAAATGCTCTGAGTTAGCACCTGCAACAATGTTTGAATTTGCAAAATTAATCGAGGAAACTGGTATTCCAAAAGGAGTTGTAAATGTTATTTCTGGTTTTGGAGAACCTTGTGGTAGAGCTCTTACATCGCATAATCTAGTTGAAAAAATTGCATTTACTGGTGGACCAGATACTGCTCGTCATATCATTATAAATTCTGCGCAAAATTTATCTGAAGTAAGCTTAGAACTTGGAGGAAAAAGTCCTGTTGCAGTATTTAATGATGCAAATCAAGAAAATGCAATTAATGGTATTACCGCAGGAATTTTTGGTGCCAGTGGACAAAGTTGCATTGCTGGATCTAGGCTTTATTTGCAGGAAGAGATTTATGATGAATTTTTAGACAAACTATCAAAAAGAGCTGAGAAAATAAAAATTGGAGCTCCAATGGATCCTGAAACTGAGATGGGTCCAATAAGTAACTATAAACAATTAGAGGTCATTGAAAAAAATATTAAACTAACGCTTGAACAAGGTGGAAGATTAAAATGTGGTGGACAAAGACATTCATTTTCTAATGAAGGTTATTATTTTCCAGCAACAATTATAGAATGTGATAACCATAATTTACCTGTTGCTGAGAATGAATTGTTTGGACCTGTTTTATCAGTAATGAAATTTAAAACTGAAGAAGAAGTTGTTTCAAAGATGAATGATAACCAGTATGGATTATCGTCAGGCGTATACACTTCCGATCTTGCAAGAGGTATGAGGGTTTCAAAAGCAATTAGAGCTGGAATTACTTTTGTTAATACTTATCGATTGATTTCACCAACTGCTCCATTTGGCGGTATAAAGGATAGCGGATATGGAAAAGAGGCTGGACTAGAATCTATTAAAGATTACACTCGTGTGAAGACTACATGGTTTTATACTTCTGATGAGCCTACCTTGGATCCATTTTCAATTAGATAATGTCAAATATAAGCCAAAATTACTTATTGAAATATTAATTGAATAATATTTTAATTAGTCTTTATAAATTGTTAACAATTAGAGGGAAAATGAAAAAATTAATTATGACTGCAACAATTCTTGTCATGACAATGACATCAAATGTTGTTGCAGATATAAAAATGGGGATAATATTAGGATTTACAGGTCCTATTGAGTCTCTTACTCCAGCAATGGCTGCTTCTGCTGAGCTTGCATTTAAAGAAGCTTCAGACTCAGGTTCATTATTAGGTGGAGAAAAAATTTCAATTGAGAGAGCAGATTCAACTTGTGTAGATTCAGCGGCAGCTACTACAGCAGCTGAAGGCTTAGTATCTGGCGGAGTTGTTGCTATTATGGGTGCTGACTGTTCAGGAGTAACTGGTGCAATTGCAACTAATGTCGCTGTACCTAATGGTGTTGTTATGATTTCACCATCTGCAACTTCTCCAGGATTGACAGACCTAAATGATAATGGTTATTTCTTCAGAACTGCACCATCTGATGCAAGAGGTGGTCAAGTTTTAGCTGATATTACTAAAGACAGAAAAGTAAAATCAATTGCTGTTACTCACACAAACAATGACTATGGTAAAGGTTTAGCAGATGTGTACGTAGCAGCTGTGAAAGCACACGGTATAAGTGTTACAGCAGTCACTGCTCATGAAGAAGGTAAAGGAGACTATGGTGCAGAAGTGGCTACTTTAGCTGCAGCTGGAGGTGATGCTTTGGCAGTACTTGGTTATCTTGATCAAGCTGGTGGTATGATAATTCAAGGATCATTGGACTCTGGTGCATTTGATGTATTTGTACTTTCAGACGGAATGATTGGCGACTCCCTTACAGACAGATTTGGAAAAGATTTGAACAAATCATTTGGTTCTTTGCCTGGATCAACAGGAAAAGGAGCTGGAAAATTTGCTGAAGTAGCTAAAGCTGGCGGAATTGACTCGTCAGGGCCATACACTGGAGAATCATATGATGCAGCAGCATTAATAGCTCTTTCTATGCAAGCAGGTGGAAAAGCAGATAAAGGAACAATTCAAGCAAATGTTATGAGTGTTGCAAATGCTCCTGGAACAAAAATTTACCCAGGTGAACTAAAAAAAGCTCTTGATTTATTAGCTAAAGGAAAAAAGGTTAATTACGAGGGAGCAACTGGTGTTGAATTTACTGATGTTGGTGAAGCTTTTGGATCTTTCTTGGAAAAAGAAATCAAAGGCGGTAAGTTTAAAACAAAAAAACAAAGATAATACTTAAAATTTTATATACCCCAGTGAAGAATACGCTGGGGTATATTGTAAATTTGTTCTTTTTAATTTTTAATAAGTAAAAAATTGTATATCTCTAAATCTGTTGTTGTAAGGAAATTTTAAAAAAATAAATACTTATCTGCCATGTACAAAGCCCAAGCTATTGCAGCACCTGTAATAATATATTTCATTATTGTTTAATTATTTTTTCTGGTATTATACCTTTAGGTCTATATCTCATAATCATCAATAATCCAATTCCAATCACAAGAAACCTAAAGTATGAAGCGCTCTCAATTAAATGAACTCTTAAAGCATGAGTTTCAGGCATATGAGAAGTAAATAAATTGATCAAAAACAAGGCAATAGGAGCCGCCTCAACCCAAAGAAACCATACAACAAATCCACCAAGTATAGCCCCAAAGTTATTTCCAGTTCCCCCTACAATAACCATAACCCATATAACAAAAGTATATCTCATTGGACGATAACTCCCAGGAGTAAACAAGCCGTCATTAGTAACCATCATTGCCCCTGCAAGTCCAACTACAGCAGATCCTAAAACAAATATAAGTAAATGTTCTTTGACAATATTTTTACCCATTGCACTGGCAGCTTCCTCATTGTCTCTAATTGCCCTCATCTTACGACCCCATGGAGAATATAAAGCCTTTTGAGTAACAATTAATAAAATAACCACAACTGTTAAAAATAAACCTGTAAAACAAAGTTTCACATAAACAGAGGAAGCTTCTATAACCATTTGATTAAGAGCTTCCTGTTTTTCTGTTGCTGAGCTAATTAAGCTTAATTTTTTTGAATGAAATTTTTCAACTAAATTAATAAACCAATCAGATGTTTGTAAATCAATTTCGTATGGCGCAGGTCTTTTTAGTCCAATTACATTTTTGACACCTCTTGCTAACCATTCCTCATGTTTAATTATTGAGACTACGATTTCAGCAATTAGAAGTGTAGCAATTGCAAGATAATCTGCTCTCAAACCTAATGCAATTTTCCCAATCACAAACGCTAACCCCGCTGCAAATAAACCACCCACGATCCATGAAAATAAAACTGGCATGCCAAGTCCACCAAGAAAACCTGTTTTAGCAGGATCAATCGCCTCAATAGCTTCTATACCAGGAGTAGCAGTAACATTTAATACAAGTATCCCTCCAATAACAATTAAAGCAATACTATAATTTCTTATTTTTGATTTTTTAAAATGATTTAAAAGGTATCTTACAGTTATCACCATAGCCACTATTATCAGTATACAGGCAAGAATATTCAATCCACCCACTTGCCATGCTTTCTTAACTGGATCTACTGAGACTAAAACTACAGCTAATCCACCAAGTGCGGTATACCCCATAATACCAAAGTTTATTAAACCCGCATAACCCCATTGTATATTTGCACCAATAGTCATAACAGCTGAAATTAAACAATAATTCATTATAGTAAGAGCAATCGACCAAGATTGAAATATTCCCACCAATATTATTAAAATTAACATTATTGAATATGCTGCAATTACATTTGAATAGTTCCTCATAGGGTTTTGCCTTTAAATATTCCTGATGGTCTTACTAATAAAACAATTACTAAAATTGAGAATGAAATTGCAAATTTATAATCTGTAGAAAGTAGCTGTAATAAAGAGTCAGGCTCTAGAGACTCTGGTAAAAGATATGACATAAATCTTTTGTAAGCATAAGTTAAAAATATTTCTGCAAATGCAATTACATATCCTCCAAGGAATGCACCAAAAGGATTACCAATACCTCCAACTATTGCAGCGGCAAAAATTGGAAGCATATTGTTAAAATAAACAAATGGCCTATAGCTTTTATCTAAACCATACAAAACTCCACCGATTGTTGCTAAAATTCCAGCTATAATCCAGGTAATCATTACAACCTTCTTAGGATCTATTCCTGATAATAAAGCTAAATCCTCATTATCAGAATAAGCTCTCATACTTTTTCCTGTTTTAGTCTTATTTAAAAACCAAAACATAATTGAAACTATAATTAGAGTTAAAATAACAGTAATTGCTTGCGAGGATTTTAAAGTTATACCTTCATTTAATCCTGTAATTTCTTTAAATTCATTTGCTTTTAAAATAAATTTTTCTCCATCAATAAATCTTCTATCAGAAGGTCCTATAATAATTCTTATTATTGCTTGAGTTACAAACATAACACCAACACTAACCATAGCAAACTGGACAGGAGGACTTTTTTTTATTCGATAATAACTAAAAACAAATTTATCAATCAAAAGCATATAAATAATCATTGCAATTATTGCAAAAGGAATTGTCAGCAATGCTGTTGGTAAAAAACCAAAATTAATTCCTATAGTTTGAAAATAATAAGTCAGCAAAACAGCAAACATGGTTCCAAAGGACATCATGTCTCCAGTTGCAAAATTAGCAAACCTTAAAACCGCGTAAATTAATGTTACAAATATTGCACCTAACGCAAGTTGAGATCCATAAGTTAAGGCAGGTATAACTGTGAAATTTATTAAAACTGTTAAAGCGTTTAATATATCCATCATCCACCTAAGAAAGACCTTCTCACCTCAGGGTCTGTAAGAAGTTGGTTGCCTGACCCCTCAAATTTATTTTTTCCAGTAACAAGTACATATCCCCTATCCGAGATATTAAGTGCTTGTTTTGCATTCTGTTCAACCATAATTATGGCAACATTAGTTTTTTTTACTTTTATAATATGCTCAAATAATTCATCCATTACTATAGGCGAAACTCCAGCTGTTGGTTCATCTAACATCAACACAGATGGCTCACTCATCAAAGCTCTTCCAAGTGCCACTTGTTGTCTTTGACCACCTGATAATTGACCAACAATTTGTGATTGTTTTTCATTTAATATTGGAAACAGCTCATAGATATTTTTAATCATTTCTTCTAACCCATCTTCTCTAAGAAAACCTCCGATTTCTAAATTTTCTCTTACTGTTAGCTCTGCAAAAACATTTCTTGTTTGAGGTACAAAAGAAATTCCTTTCTTTACTCTATCTTGTGGAGATGTTTTTGAAATATCCTCACTATCCAAACAAACACTTCCTGATTTCAAAGTAATAAGACCTAACATAGCCTTCATTGCTGTAGATTTTCCTGCTCCGTTTGGGCCAAGTATGGCTACTATCTCTCCTCTATTAACATTTATATTGCAAGAGCTAATAATATCTGGTCCATCTCCATAACCAGCAGTCATTTTTATTCCCTCAAAAAAAGCCATTAATTCCCATTTGAAATTTTAGAATTTCCAAGATAACTCTCTATTACCTTATCATTTTTTTTTACTTCTTCTGATTTACCTTCAAATAGCACTGAGCCTTCTGCAATCACAATAACTGGATCGCACATTCTGCTTATAAAATCCATATCATGTTCAATCATACAAAAAGTATAATTTTTTTCTTTATTCAGTTTTATAATTGCAGTTCCTAAATCTTTGAGTAGTGACCTGTTTACTCCAGCTCCGACTTCATCTAATAAAACCAGCTTTGCGTCTACCATCATTGTTCTGCCTAATTCGAGAAGTTTTTTTTGACCTCCAGAAAGATTTCCTGCTCTCTCGTTTGCTAAATGTTTTAAATTTAAAAATTCAATAACTTCATATGCTTTTGATCTATTAACTTCCTCTTCTTGTTTTACTCGACCAGGTTTTAAAAGTGCATTCAATAGATTTTCACCAGATTGATCAGGGGGAACCATCATCAAATTTTCAAGAACACTTAAATTCGAAAATTCATGTGCAATTTGAAAAGTTCTTAAAAGTCCTTTTGAAAATAATTCATACGAGGGCATGTCAGTAATATTTTCGTTATCAAAAATAACACTACCCTGAGAAGATTTTAAATTTCCTGCGATTAAATTAAAAAGAGTGGTTTTTCCTGAGCCATTTGGACCAATTATTCCAGTTATAGAACCTTTTTTAATTTTAAGAGAACAATTAGATACGGCCGCCAATCCGCCAAAATATTTCGATAGATTTTCTACCTGTAAAATACTTTCAGACATTAAATTTATTTCTTAAGACGCTTAAGAATACTATTTGTAGTTCTGTTTAAAGATTTATAAAAACCAGATTTTCTTAGCTCATTAACAGCTTGCTCATTTAAACCTTTTGGGGTTTGTGAGTTTTGGACCAACAATTTTAAATCATTTTTTGAATTAATTTTTGCATCCTCAGAAAGGGCTATAAAAAGTGAAGTAATATATTTTTGAGAATCCGATTTATTAATTCCTTTTTGATTAAGCCATATCGACAATGTATTTAATAACTCATAAAAAGGTGCCATCATTGACGAAGTAGACCAAAAATTTAAAGATAAATTCTCATTTTCTATCTCTACAGTTGTTCCCAAATGATCAAAGAAATTTTTAACACTTTTATTGGGTGGATATAAAGGTATGGGTCCTTTTCTTATTGAAATAGGAGGCAATGGTATAGCCCTGAAAATTTTAGATTTAATATTTATATATTTTTTTAGCTCTTTCATTTTTATTGTTGAGATAAAACTAATTATAGTTTGATTTTTTTTAAATTTGAGTTGAGGTAAAATTTTGTAACCTACTTCTGGTGTGACTGATAAAAAAACCCAATCACTCATATTTATTATATCTTGATTATTATTTAAAATTAGAATTTTTTTACTTTTTCTTTTTAAATTCGATGAAATTTTATTATTTCTTCTTGAAACTATAATTTTTCTTATTTTGAGTTTTGATCCTAAAATACCATGAATTACTGATTTTGTAATATGACCAGTCCCAATAAATCCAATTTTCATGACAATTTATGGTAATTATTATCACTAATTTAAATTAATTAGTAAAAAAAGAACCTCTTATTCTAAGTAATTCTCTACTTAAATTTTTGTTTTCAACAAACGGTTTTCTTCCATGCAGCCAAAAATAATTATTTGCTACTACTGAGCAACCAACCTGTAAAGGGGTAACTATTATTTTTTTACTTCCCTCAAGTGCATCCGATAATTTTTGCAAAAATAGTCCTTGTTTCATATTTTTTGGCTCTGGAAATTGGTCAATATACGATATTTCAGGTTTTCCGTGTTTATCTTGTGAGAATACAGGATGTTCAACTTTGTAATTAATATTTTTACTTTTTGGAGAACCCCAAATAAAACTTTCTTTCCCAACTGGATCGTTAGATAATTCCTCAAGATGTTCCCAATCGTCTAGATGTAACAAAGCTGTTTCTCCTCCATCGACATTTTTTTCCTCCATTTTTTGCATAAGCAACCAATCGGTTTTTTCTCTTACATATGTACCATCAGTGTGAAGATCCATATTTACGTAAGCTTTCCTTAAATAAGAGTCACTATTATCTTCGTGTTTTACATGAAATCTTGCATAATATTTTCCAGCCATTGCGTCATGATTTGGATTGCCAATTAAGTGTGTCACTGCAGTTGCTAACTTAATTAAAAAATTATTATCAGTTTTAGATGAGTAATTTTTTGGACCAATTATAAAACAACCAGTGTCCCTATCCCTCAAAATTAAATTTAGAAAACTACTTAATTTCCCTGATGTAGTATCATCTAAGCTTTGAGCTATTGTAAATCTTGTAAATGGTTTATACTCAAGTGTTGTGATATCAAATTTTTTAAATGGAAATATTAAACGGTCAATAATTTCATCTAAAATCTGGATATTTATTATTCTTTCGGATTTTTCGTGAAAGTTTATTTCAAAACCATCAAAATTTTCAAAATTTTCAAAATTTTTAATCATTAAATTTTGGGTATTATATAAAGATTTTTAATATTTTAAAATTATTTATTACAAACTCCTATGGAATTTGGTCCACAAGTTTCACCGTTGGTCCATGTAGCGCCAATTAGATTTGCTCCATCAAAATTTGCATTTTTAATATTTGATGATGTTAAATTAGCTTCCATTAAATTTGAGTTTTGAAAATTTGCCTCTATAAGTGTTGAGCCCATAAAATCAGCTCTAGTTAAATTAGCACCTGTAAAATTAGCCTTTTCAAAGTTAGCACCTACTAAAATTGACTCATATAAATTAGCTCTAACAAAACTGGACTCTGGGAAAGTACCAAAAGACAAATTTGAATTCATCATAATACTTTTGTCGAAAATTACCTGAATAAAACTTGCAAACGACAATTTTGAATTTGGAAGGTAACTACCTTGTAAATCTTGCCCATCAGAAAACCTACAATTTGTATAATCAACGCTATCTGTTAATGGATCATCACAACCGGCATTCGCATATGATGAAAATAAACAAATTAATATTAGAAAAAAAAACTTTTTCATACAAACTAGTTACTTAATGCAGCCATAATGATAGCAGAAAAAATCGTTGGATAAACTAAATTTTTTTTTGTTAAATAAAAAATTGATATAGATATGAGGATTATAATTACTCTCAATAATAAGGTCGTTTCACTCAGATCTCCTGAGGGAAATAATAACATTCTTGATATCAATGCTGCTAAAGTTGAGTATGCTAAACAATTAAACCATCTGTATATCCTTGATTTTTCGTTTATTATCTCTGATGTAAATACCCCAAAGAATCTTGATATATATGTTGCTAGTGATGTTATTAATATTACTAAAATAATTTTAGTTGTCATTTATTTCTCCAATAAAAAATGCAATCGTCCCAGCTAAAATACCTCCTAGTAAGATACTCCATTGAGATGAAATTAAATGTAAGGCTGGACCTAATACAGCTCCAAGTATTATGGCTGAACTTATAGTTTTGTTGTTCATTGCACTAATCATTGCGCACATGAAGTAAATAGGATTTATAACTGCCAAGCCTATCATCATATTTTTATTTAAGTAATCTGCAGATACAAAACCTATCAGTGTTGAAATAATTGCAACTAGCCAGGTGGAGGTTCCTATTCCAATCCAAAAATCAGTACGATTTTTTCTATTAATTTTGTGATAATTATCTTTTACAATTAACCATGAGGATACAGCAACGAAGTGACAAGACAAATAGTACTTCCATCTTGGCTGACTTTTATCTTTTATTAAAGGCATCAAAGATACTGTCATAGGATATAGTCGAGCATTCACTAACCATACTGCTAAAAATATGTTAATTAAAGAAGCTCCTACAAACATAGACTCTGCCATAACTAAGGATCCAGGTTGAGCATAAGTTAATAATGTAGAAAAAATACTTTCTTGAAGGGTAAAACCCAAATTTTTCAATAGCGCTCCTATAGCAATGAAGCTAGCTGAGAGAGCTATTGCAGGACTATCAAATCTTTTAATACACAAAAACCCTTTAAAAAAAAATTTTAGGTTTATCATTAGCCACCAAGAAATAAACGGCCAACGTCGGGGTTGTCTAAAAGCTCATCTCCTTTTCCTGCTATTGCGGTTTGTCCGGACACAAGCACATATCCAATATCAGAAAATTCTAAACCTTTTTTAGCGTTTTGTTCAACAAGTATTATTGTTTTTTTTTCATTTTCTTGAAGATCTCTAAGTATCTCAAAAACCATATCAATATATCTAGGCTCTAAGCCAATGGATGGTTCATCTACTAGAAGGACTGAAGGCTTCATCACTAATGCTCTTGATATCTCTAACAATCTTCTTTCTCCCCCTGATAAAACTTTTGCAGGTTGGTTTCTTCTATTTCTTAATCTTTCATATTTTTCAAAAATTCGCTCAGCTTCTGCGTATGACTCCTCTGTTTTTTCTTTAATAAATCCACCCATTAATAAATTTTCTTCTACAGTCATATCTGGAAATACAGAATTATCCTGGAGTATGTATGCTATTCCCACAGTTTTTAATTTTTCAGCTGGGGTTAAACTTGTGATTTCCTTTCCATCTATTTCTATTTGCCCTGAAAAAATATTTGTAAATCCATAAATCGAGTGAAGAATAGTAGATTTGCCAGCTCCGTTTGGTCCAATCAAGCATAAAGATTGAGCTTTACTAACGAAAAGATCGAAATTATGAAGAATTTCCATTTTGCCATAACCAGCATTCATATTTTTAATAGTAAGATGAATATTATTAGGAGATAGTTTTTTTAAATCTTCTGCGACTGGAGCTTTTCCTAAAACTTCATATTGATTAGACATTATTGTGCTCCTAAATATGCATCTATTACACGTTTATCATTTTTAATTTCGTCAGGTGCTCCATTAGCAAGCATCTTTCCATGGGCTAAACAATAAATATTCTCTGCTAATTGCATAATAACTCTCATATTGTGTTCAATTACTAAAAGCGTTATTCCAAAATCTTGATTTACTTTGATCAATCTATCAATAATTCCATTAATTAATGTTGGATTAATACCCGCTGTTGGTTCATCTAGTAAAAGCATTTCTGGTTCATTCATTAAAGCCATTGCTAATTCTAATAATTTTTGTTGGCCAAATGATAAATCACCAGCTCTTAGTTTTCTTTTTTGATAAAGACCTACAAAATTTAAAAGATTTTCCGCCTTTTCAGTTAAATCTTGAGGAATTTTTGAGAATATCTTTAATATACTTTCGTCACTTCCTTTATGACTAATTAGCATATTATCAACACAATTTAATTTTCCATAAATTCTAGTCTGTTGAAACGTTCTAAGTAATCCAAGTTTAGCAATTACAGGAACGGGTAATTCAGATACTTCTTTACCATTGAATTTGATTGAACCTTGATCTATTGGATAAGTTCCAACTATTGAGTTAAATAAAGTTGTTTTTCCTGAACCGTTTGGACCAATTAATCCAAATATTTTTCCTTTTTCAACTGTCATTGAAATGTCAACATTTGCTTTAACACCACCAAAAGATTTACTAACATTATTTACTTCTAAAATACTCATTTCAATTCTACCTGCGCTTTTCGATCTGCCTCATCAACAACTTCGCCAAATCTTTCAGGATATTTTTCTCTTAACCATCCCATTATTCCTTCTGGGAAATAAATAACAATCACAACTATTAAAACTCCTAAGGCCACATACTGCCAACCTAAAAAGAATGTCCAAAATCCTTCTTTAAAAATATGAAATGCAGTAGCTCCAATCACTGGACCCCATAAAGTTCCCTTACCACCGAGGATCGCCATCAAGACCATAAATACACCCATTTCTCTTCCATCAAATGCAACATCAGTAGAGTCTATGTAACCAACAAGTCCTCCCATAATACCACCTGCTAAACCGCAGAAAAACGCTGATACCATCCAACCAATTATTTTATATTTCATTGTCTCAATTCCCATTGCCTCAGCTTTGTCTTCATTATCCCTGATCGCATTAAGAATTAATCTAAATCGTGTTGAATAAATTGCTCTCACTGCTATGAAAGTAAGTACGAGAGCACCAAAACTTAAAAAATAAAAGAATTCTCCTCTTGCTTCTAAACCACCAACATTTGGAAAAGGAGGAGTTGTAAAACCTTGTCCTGCTCCAATAATTTCTATACCTCCAGAAATTTCTCCTGCAGCCACACCTAAACCTAAAGTACAAATTGCAAAATAATGTCCTCTAAGTCCTAAGATGGCATAACCAATTAATCCTGCAACAATAGTTGGAACAACTGCGGCTACCACTAAACCAGCTGCCATTCCTTGAAAGAATTGTGTGGGCGTATGTACAAATGTTTTTTCTCCTCCACTTTCTGTCCACTCTGCTAAAGGAAAAAACATGCCAACTTGCACAGAAGCACATAAATACATTCCTAAACCATAGAATAAAATATTTCCAAATGTGTTATATCCCATTTCACCACCCTGAATATTCCAAGTGGTAGCTAAAACAATTAATACACATAAAATAGATAATTGAACTTTAAATGCCGGAAATACAAAAGGTGCAGCGAGCCCAAATATTATAATTACAGCATATAATAACACGTTTTTATTCATTATTTTAAATACTCTCTTTTTCTCGAAAGTTTAAATCTTCTATAAACGAGAATTAAAACTAACAATAAAAACACTGAACCTATTCTAAATTCTGTACCTAATATATAGTCAGCAAACTCTTCAAATACACCAAGGCCCATCCCTGACATTGCAACACCAGGTAAATTGCCAAGACCCGCAACAATAACAATCATGAATGATCTAATAGTATATGGTAATCCCATATAAGGATGAATTGTAAAAGTAATTGAAATTAATGCTCCCGCAACACCACAAAGAGCAGCATTTAATCCAAAAGTAGCTGCATAAACTTTTTCTGTATCTACACCTAAAATCTTTGCAGCTCGTGCGTTTTGTGCAGTTGCTCTGATTGCTCGGCCAAGTTTTGATTTTTTCATATAAATTACTAAACAAATAGCAAAAACAATACTAACGAATGCAGAAAATATTTTTGAATTTGGTAAAACTACTGCACTATCAAATAAAAATGTTGTTCCATAACCTGAATTAGCCAAGACAACATCTGCACCAAATGCAAAGTTCATTAGTTGCATAAAAAGAATGCTTATACCGAATGTTGCGAGGATTGAGATAAATAAATCTCTATCAACCACTTTATTAATTACTAATTTATAAATTCCAACACCAACAAAATACATTATAATTGGTGACACTATTACGCCCCAGGCTGGATGAATTCCATAAAGATACATAAAGTATGCAATATATCCACCAAGAATAACTAAATCACCTTGTGCAATGTTTATAATATTCATTACTCCCCATTGCAAAGCCATACCATATGCAATTAATGCAAATAAAATTCCAAGCAGTATCCCGTCCAAGCAAGCTTGAACTGTTATCATCGGGTACTGAAAAACCATGAAGTCCATATTTGCCTCTAAAAAAAATACCCCCTAGAGTTTAGGGGGTATTTAAAGATTTGTTATTATCTGTCAGACCACTTAGGAATTGGGTGAATCAATTCAGCCGACGCCCACTTAAGTGGAGCTACAACTTTATTTTCACATTTCCCAGCGCCATCACACATTACTTGGAAAAGTACCATAGGCTTGTCAACATTTTGACCACCCGGTGCGAACTTAATATTTCCGTAAAATGTTTGCATATTAGTAGCTGCAAGAGCATCTCTTACTTTCTTTTGATCAAAAGAATTTGCTCTTTCAAATGCATCCTTGAACACTAACAATGCAGCAGAAGACTCTGCAGATTGATATGGCGGATCATAACCGAACTCTTTATCAAAATCTGCTGCATAAGTCATACCATCTTTAAAGAAATCATCTTTATATGTTAATGTTTTATGCCATTGAGAAGCACAAAGTGCGTACTGAGAGTTTTTACCATGTTGTTTTGATAATTTCGCAGCATCACAATGTGTCATTGCTAACATTGGAACATCAACCTTCATTTCTGCAATTTGTCTAATTGCAGTTAATGCGCCTTTTGTATGTCCAGATACCACAAGAACATCTGGCTTCATTTGTTTTACTTTAACCAATGTTGCAGCCATATCGTTAAGCTCTTTTGGAAGCTTATCGTCGATAATAATTTCAGATCCAGTTTCTTTCGCTGCATCTAAAATACCTAATCTTACGTCTTGTGAAAAAGCATCTTGTTCAAATGCTTGTGCAATCCTTACACCTTTTCCACCATTTAACTCAACTGCCGTTCTGATGGCTACATCAAGATATAAGTTAGCTGGAGCTAACACTGCAAAAAGATATTTGTAACCTTTAGTAAACAAAGATCTAGACGCACCATTTGCTTCTACCATTGGAACACCATATTTCTCTGTCACTGGCGCGATTGCTTTAGTTAGACCCGAGCTGTAAGGCCCAAGCATGAACTCAACACCATCTTGTGATATTAATCTTTCTGCAAGTTGAGCTGCTCTTTTTGGATTTGACTCATCGTCATAATAGATAATGTCAAACTTGTAAGTTTTTCCTCCAACTTTTACACCACCCATGCTGTTAATTCTGTCTACAGCCATGTTATAGCCATTTTGAGTATGAACACCATTAGATGAATATTTACCCGTTAGAGAAATTGCAGCGCCTAAAATTATTTTATCACCAACAACTTTTGCAAACGATACAACTGATGTTGAAAATAAAATGGCAATTGCAGAAACAAATGTAATTATAATGTTTTTTATTTTCATTTATTCCCCTTTAATTAAATTAATAATTGTAAATTAATAATAAAAATAATTTAATTTCAAGTTATTGAAGCATCACAAAGACATATAACCGCTGTAATACTTTAATATTTTTGAGTTACTGCGATTATGATTGCTATTATAATTAAAACACACGCTGAAATTGTGTTAATGACTCTTGGATTTGCTTTTATCCAAGCAACTAATTTATTAGCGAGCAACGCATAACCAATTAAAGATAAAAAATCTAAAATCATATATGTAAAAATTAATATTATAAATTGGATTATATAATTTGAGCCAAAATCTATAAATTGTGGAAATATAAATGGAAAAAACATCCAAGCTTTTGGACTTGTCCCAGCAACTAAAAATCCATCTTTAAAAAAAGAAAAATTACTTTTAGAAATATTATTTAAGTCTGATAAATCTTTAGGTCTAGATTTATAGATGTCAAAAGCTAAATAAAGTAAATAAATTATACCAACCCATTTAAATAAATTTAATATTGTTTGATGTTCCGAAAAAAAAGAACCAATTACAAATATTACTAGTGTTGCCTGAATAAAATTAGCTGTTACATCTCCAAAAGCTGACCACAAACATTTTTTAACTCCATAATTCATTGAATAAGAAACAATTACTACCCTAGGAGTGCCTGGTGTTATAAAAAGAAATATTATGATCTGAAGAAACAAAACAAAATCTTGGGGAAACATAAAAGGATAGCCCTAAAAAACCGGGAGCTAAAGATGGCTAGATAGGACTATCTAAAAATGATAATATCATAGCTTAGGTGAATTGCATTAAAATTTTTTTAAGGTTTATTTAATTTTTCTATGAAAAAAAGTCACAGACCAATTACAAAAGTTAAAAATCCAGAGCCCAAAATGGGCAGTGTTGATTGGGTAATATGGGCGGCCTGGGCAGACCGAATTACGTTTGAAGATATAGAAAAAAAAACTGGAAAAACTGAAAGTGAAGTTATTAAGATAATGAGAAAATCTTTAAAACCCTCTTCATTTAGATTGTGGAGAAAGAGAGTAAATTCACAAAGTATAAAACATAGAAAAAAATTTGAATATTCAAGAAAGCTTATAAGATCAAAAATAAAAAAAGAGGAATATTTAGACTAGTATTTTCAAATAATAGAATTATATAAATAATATGAAAAATATCACTGTTTACTCAGGACCTCTATGTGCTTTTTGTGATGCAGCAAAAAGATTATTGGGTAGAAATAATTTAGGATTTAAAGAAATAGATATATCAACAAATCCTAACTTAATGGATGAAATGATTAAAAAAGCTGGTGGTAAAAGAACGATTCCTCAAATTTTTTTTGAAGATCATCACGTAGGTGGTTATCAGGAATTAAGAGAATTAGAAAAATCTGGAAAGCTTTTAAGCTCTTTAGAGTAATATTTAATCAACAAAAGATATTGTCATTCCTGGCTCTTCAGCATACATAACGTCATTAGTACAAGTACCTCCGCTGTTACCAACTGCATTTGAAACATCAAATGCGATTTTTACTGTTGGAAAATCGCCTGCTTTAACTTTTAAACCACCTCCTGATATAATTTTTCTATATTGAAAATATTCATCACTTGTTCCTATTACACCATCGTTTGAAACAGATGCACCCAAAGAGTCAACTGATCCATTCATGTGATCATTATAACTGCTACCATCAGGTACATATAATGTGGATGATCCAGGTGTTCCTCCTGTTTGCCCTGCAGCGTCTGTAGTTTTAGTTCCTGACTCTCCAGCTTTTGTTGCACAATTATTTCCTGCAGTCCCAGTTATTATAAATTGTCTGCTCATAGTAATTTGTAGATAAGTATATAAAGTTCCTATTTTAGCTTTTGCTATATTGCCATAAGATCCAGCTGCAGCTCCTGCATCAACAGCAGCAATATCAACTTCTCCAGATGTGGTTGATGGAGATATTGTTAAAGGATTTAGACAATTCGCAGTAGTACTTCCTGTTTCACATAATTCTAATTTTGTCATAGTAACTTTATACTCTGTTGCAGGACCAGTCCCAGCAAAAGCATTAAATGCACTAAACAAAAATATAAGGGCAATGAAAGTATTTAAAATTTTTATCATAAAATTATTTTTTTGTTAGAATTACTGCACCTTGAATTTCAACTGTTAAATTATTGTCTCTTCTCACTTTTTGGACCAATTTATCTTTCATATTCGCCTTTTCAAAAGCAACAATTGAAATAAATCCATCTTGTAAGTTTGGTTTATTTTCTGTTGGCGGATATCTCAAGGACAATTTAAAATCTATCTCATCATCGACACCTGTTGTATCTGAGAAATCTTGAGAAATGTCAAATTGTAAAGTTGGGGTTAAATTCATCTCTAAAGATATTTTATTACCCTCTGTATCATTAGAAGCTTTAATATTTTCAAAATAATAATTTTGAATATTTAAGGTCGACCATGGCATATATGGCATTTGAGTTGTTAAATTAAATTGATAACCAGATAGTACCTCTTCATCCATGCCATCTATATTTTCTTTACCTGATATTGCTTCATAAAAATTTGCATTAAGATCCAGTATTTTACCTTTTGCCTCTAATCCTAAACTAGCTCTCATATGTCCTTCAGACTCAATATCTATAAAGGCATTAGCTCCGTACATTAAAGAATTGTCATCAGTTAATTCTCTATATCCATAACCAAGATTTGTTATCAATCTATCTTTATTATTTGTCTCTTGAGTATGTAAACTCATCTGAATAAATCTATTAGAATCATCAGTCTTATCTAAACTTCTATTAGTTAAAATTTCTATATCTGGATTATCTTCTTCATGTACTTGAATAGATACGTCAGTCACACCTTCTCCGGGAATTAATTCATCAAGAAAATTTGACAATTTCTGAGAAATATTTTCTGCATTAACGTTAAAAGCAATTAAACTAGAAATAAATATACTAATAAAAATTTTCATTATTCTAAATTAACAAAAAAAATATAAAATTTATATAAGAATTATTAAAAAACTAATTAAGATTTAAAACTTTATTTTGGTTTAAAAACCAAGCATACACCGTTATTACAGTATCTTTTCCCAGTTGGTTTAGGGCCATCCTCAAAGATATGACCATGATGACCCCCACAATTTTTACAATGGTATTCTGTTCTAGCATAACCTAAATGATAATCAGTTTTTGTTTCAAAGACATCAGGTAAAGATTTATAAAATGATGGCCAACCTGATCCACTTTCATATTTGGTATCAGAACTAAATAACTTTACCCCACAATTTGCACAATAATAATTACCTTTTCTTTTTTCATAATTTAATTCACTAGAACCAGGTCTTTCTGTTCCCTCTTCAAATAAAATAAGTTTTTGTTCTGCAGTTAGATTAGAATTATTTTTTGACATGTTAAATATATTTAGCACAAGTTTTGTGTAAACTTGAGTGTAATTCAATTAGTTTATTAAAATCTTTGTTATACCCACCACCTAATACTCCACAAATGGGTATTCTTTTTGAGAAAAAATTATCTATTACTATATTATCTCTTAAATTAATACCTCGATCAGTTAGTTTTAACTTTCCCAATCGGTCCTCATGATGCACATCTACGCCAGCTATATAAAAAATAAAGTCAAAGTTTTCATCATTTAAATTTACTAAATTAAACTTTAATATATCTAAATACTCTTTATCTTCTGTGTTATCTTTAAGCTCAACATCTAAGTCGCTTTCTGATTTTTTTGCAGGATAATTTGATTTTGAGTGCATACTAAAGGTAAAAACATTTTTGTTATCTCTAAAAATGTCCGAATTACCATTTCCCTGATGAACATCGAGATCAACAATTAAAATTTTGTTAGCAAGGCCTCTATTTAATAAATATTGTGCTGCAACAGCCACATCATTAAACACACAATAACCTGCACCACCATCAAAATTTGCATGATGGGATCCTCCAGCAGTATTGCATGCTATTCCGTAATTTATTGCTAATTTGGTTGCTAAAACTGTACCACCAGTTGCAACAAAAGATCTTCTTACAACACTGTCATTTAATGGAAAGCCAATTTTTTTTATATCTTTTTCACTCAATTTTTTATTTTGTACATCTAAAATATATCTTTCTGAATGTGCCTCTTTTAATGTTTCAATTGAACATGGAGTTGGCTCATAAAATTTAGAGACAACTTTTTTTTCAATCAAATGTTTAGCAAGTTCGCCAAATTTTTTTATTGGGAATTTGTGGTCATCATCGATTTTAGCAACATAATCTTTATGATTAACTACAGGAAGTTCCATAATTATTCGATAACTCTAATTGGTTTTCCAGATAAACATCCCTCAATATTTTCTATCATTTGATTATAATATATTGAATAATTCTCAGCTGTAACATAACCAATGTGTGGGACTAATAAAGCATTTGGTAAAAATCTTAATTTGTGGCTAGAGGGCAAAGGCTCTTTGTCATATACATCAATTCCTGCACCCGCAATTTGATTTGTAGAAAGAGCAATGATTAAGTCGTCTTCATTTACAATGGGTCCTCTTGATGTATTAATTAAAAAGGCAGTTTTTTTCATTTTATCAAACTCTGCTAACTTGATACAATCTTTGTATCTTTCTCCACCTTGAACATGAACAGATATAAAATCTGAATTTTGAATTAAATCTTCTTTACTACACGGTAAGACACCTAACTCTTTACATTTATCTAAACTTAAATTTTCGCTCCAAGCCATAACCTCCATACCAAATGCTTTTCCAATTTTTGCAACTTGTGAACCTACTCTACCAAGTCCAATTAAACCTAATATTTTACCTTTCAACTCAACTCCAATTGTTGTCTGCCAATACCCTTGGAACATATTGTCAATTTCAGTTTTTAAATTTCTTGCTAATCCTAAAATTAAAGCCCAAGTTAACTCTGGAGTTGGATTTAAATTTGAGTCGGTGCCGGTGACAATTATTTTTTTTTTTTTACAAGCTTCAAGATCAATTGACTTGTTTCTCATTCCGCTTGTTGCAATGTATTTTAATTTTTTTAAGTTATTAATTAAATTAGCTGTAATCTTAGTTCGCTCCCGCATTATCAACAAAGCTTCAAAATCTCTCAATTTTTCTGTTGCATCTTCTTCGCTTTCAAAAGGTTCATTAAAAACTTCTATTTCAAATTTTCCTGATAATTTTTTAAGATCAACAAATTCTTGAGCAACATTTTGATAATCATCTAAAATCGCGACTTTAAGCATTTTTTTTTACTCTATTCGAAAGTGTTATACC
>CACMRY010000011.1 GCA_902616205.1 uncultured Pelagibacteraceae bacterium | reverse complement strand
ATTTCATTTAATTTCTTCAATATTTTGTAAGGAATATTTTCAAACTCATAAGTAATCACATTTACTTTACTTAAAAACTCTTTAATCAATTTTTCATCATCATAATTTCCAGAAATAAAATTTTTTGTAAAATTTTTTGCTGGAGAATTTTTATCATCACTAAAGATTACAGTATTAATATTTAATTTATTTGCAGCTACAGATAATAAGGATCCGAGTTGACCTCCACCTATTATACCTAAAGTAATATCTGACATTTATTTAGGTTTTTTCGTTACAGACTTCGATTGCTTTATGCGCCAATTATTAAGATTTTTTTTTATTTGAATATTTGAGCTAGCAAGAATTGAAGCCGCAAATAGACCAGCATTAATAGCACCATCTTTACCAATTGCTACAGTTCCAACCGGAATACCTTTTGGCATTTGAGCAATTGACAACAAGCTATCCAAACCTTTAAGTTTTTTACTTTCTATTGGTACTCCAATTACTGGTATGCTTGTCAACGCAGCTATCATTCCAGGTAAATGAGCAGATCCACCAGCTCCTGCAACAATTACAGAAATTCCATTTTTTTCTGCCATTCTTGCAAATTGGTACATTCTATCGGGTGTTCTATGAGCAGATACAATTTTGGTTTCAAATTTTATTTTTAAAACTTTTAGAACTTTTTCACAAAATTGCATTGTCGAATAGTCTGATTGACTACCCATAACAATAGCAACTTTCTGGTTATTTTTTCTGTTTTTCATTTAAAGATTATATTGCTTAACTTTTTACATTTATTACAAAATACCCCAAAATTTCAATAGATTTATGTGTGTCTTCAATTTACATATCAACAAGCGTTTAAATACTGTAATAAGTTTAATCAACTCATATGAATTATCGAATTGACAATTTACAATACTGCAATTGGTCTAGAGAAATATTTGAAATTAATAGAGAGGCAGGATTAGATGCTATTCATGTTACAGTAGTTTACCATGAAGACTACGACGAATTTTTAAATCGAGTTAAAGAATGGGATGAGTTATTTAATAAAAATAATGACTTAATATTTTTAGGAAAGTCATATGAAGATATAACTAAAGCTCAAAAAGAAAATAAAACAGCAGTATTTTTTGGTTTTCAAAATTGCTCACCAATAGAAGATGACATTAATTTAGTTGAAAAAGTTCATCAATTTGGATGTAGATTTATGCAACTTACATACAATAACCAATCATTGCTGGCCACTGGTTGTTACGAAAAAAATGATAGTGGGGTTACAAACTTTGGAAGAGAAGTAATCAAAGAAATGAATAGAGTAGGGATAGTTATTGATATGTCACATTCTGCTGAGCAAAGTACACTTGATGCAATTGATTTAAGTGAAAAACCAATAGCGATAACACATGCTAATCCTTCTTTTTGGCATGAAGCAAAAAGAAATAAATCTAATACAGTTTTAAAGAAACTGGCAGAGAGTGGGGGTATTCTTGGACTATCTTTGTATGCGCATCATTTAAAAGATAGTACTAATTGTAAACTCGATAGCTTTTGTGAGATGGTGGCTAGAACAGTTGATATAATGGGATCAAAGAATGTAGGCATAGGATCTGATTTATGTCTAAATCAGCCAGACAGCATAGTCGAATGGATGAGAAATGGAACTTGGGCTAAGGCAAAAAATTATGGCGAAGGGAGCAAAGATAAACCTGGTTTCCCAGATCAACCAGATTGGTTTATAGATGCTAGAGGTTTTAATAATATTGAAAAAGGTTTAAATAAAATTGGATTTAATGACGAAGAAATTAACAATATTTTAGGAAATAATTGGTTCAATTTTTATAAAAATATTAACTAATGGAAGTAAGTTTAAGAGACCCAAAAATTTTAATGAAATTATCCAAACTTGGATCATTTCATCAATCAAAACTTTCATTCTTACGATCTTTTTTAAATGAATTTAAAGATTGGGAATATAGAAGAGATTTATTTAATCTAAACCAAAACGGATATGGAAGAGCAGTATATTCTTTTTCAAAAAATAATAGAACTTACTCCTTAATTTGTTTTGCAAATGAAATTAAAGATGAGGAAAGATCAGATAGGGTAATTGCCACAAAGTGGGATGCTGCATTTACATTGCACGATGGTATACCTACAGATCAGGATATAGATCGATTAGCTAATGAAGTTCCAAAACAGGAAGTTGGAAGATTATCTTACAAAGAATTAACACTTTCAAGGGCTAATAAATCATTAAGACTTTTTAATTATGTTGTAGATTGTTTGTCAAATGGTCAACAACCTGATGTGAATAATTTATCTAAAGTTGGTTATTTATATAGAACCACTGCAGTTTATGGATCAGGAAAATTTGGTTTAGCAGACAGATTTAGAATAAAAAACCGTGATGAAATTTTAGGTCCATTTAGATTGGAAATGATGCTGGTTTATTTAGTAAGGCAATTTACTTTTGATCAAGTTAATCATATTGCAAAAAATAAAAATCCAGGCTTAGCAGTTCAATTAGACCCAAATATTTGCAGAAATCTAGGCATTGGTAATTCAACAGGGTTAGGCATGGCTCCATTTATTGTAAATCACCCAGAACTTTTGAATAATTGGATCTTTGCAAGAGAAACTGCTTTAAAAAAAATAAGACAAATAGAAAAGGTTTCAAATAAAGATTTTAATATTTTTAAAGATTGTTTAATTAAATCTCTTAAAAATGTAACTAGCTGGCACACAGAAAGTGAATATCAAAATAATAAAATTAAAAGTCTATTAAATGACCTAGAAAAATTTATAGATTTTTTAAATAAGGGTTCATTAGAAAATAAACCTTTCTTGTTTAATGAAATTTACACATGGATTGAGGACAATTTAAATGATGAATGTATTGAATATATTGTATCTATGATGATGGAACCCTATGACAATATTGTTAATCCACTATTAAAAAACATGAGTGCTGATGAAGAGTTAAGTTTTAATATACCAATAGACAGAACTGTTGAGGAATTAAGGAGTATTATTGAAAAAAATTACCCAGATATTCTAAAAATTGATTTTTCAAAAAATGAGAATAATCAAAATTTTTGGTTTATTTCTAAAAATAAAGAGGAGCCTAGATTAGCTGATAGATATAAAGATCATGGATCAAATTTAGAACAACCACTTGCTATAGCAAGGGATATAAAAAAATTATATGAAATCTTATTTATATCGAAGAATAGTTTAACTATTGGCAAATTTTTAATGGATCATAATGAATATCGTCATGTAGTTAGAAGGGCTTTTATTACGGAAAAATTTCCTTACGCAGAAATTCAAGATAACACAATAGGTTCAAATTTGATGCCTATTGATATGTTAAGACTAAAATTATCATTCTTTGGAGCACTAAAGTTCGACCCACGCTCAGATAAATGGCTCAGAATTTGTATGTTCCAAGGTGCGCCTTTACCAAATGAATTGAAATCATTTGATAGTCACTGGGTATATAACTCATTAAATTCATGAGAAGTTTTAGCGAAATAGAAACAGTAGTTAAAAGAGCTACACGAGGAATAGGATTTTCTTGGGGTGTAGCGGAGGAAGTTGGAAAAAATATTCGTTTGCTAGAAATGTTTGGACTTCCTGGATTTAAAAATATCAATCAATATTTCAAAGTTTTAAGAAATCAGGAGTTTGAAAAAATTTCTACTATATCAACTATTAATAATTCTAAAAGTTTATATTGCCCAATTACTATGGGATTAAATTTTTTTGACCAATCAATTCACTTAAAAGATGCAAACAATATTCAAATTAACAACCTTGGTTTTCCATTATTATTTGTTCCATTTGTAAGCCGTACTTCTGAAATTATAGGTAAAAGAATATTTTTGAAAATAGACAATAAAGAATTTCTTTTTAATTTTAATCAAGCAGTTTATTCGAATTATTTAAGTGGAGATATTGTTGAGAAAGGTGAAAAAATTGAACTAAAGTTTATGGAAAATAATAATTTATTCAGTGAAGAGGAATGGTCTGAACTTTATAAATTCTCAGAGGATACTTTTGTTGAAGAAACGGATGAACTAAAGCAATCTGCAGCAGGAGCAGGTTTAACAGATAATGACTAAAAAAGATCCTTTTGAAAATATTAAAGAGGAAGACTTAAGTGACTTCAATAATAAATGCGATGAGTGTGAAAAGGAAGATGAAAGCGTTTCTCAAAATTTGATATTAACAGGATTTAAACTCTGTAAATCTTGTAGAACTTCAAAGACTATCTTTCCAATTTAACTTATATTGCTTATAGGAAGAGCATTCATTCTGCTCATTACGAACGAAATAGACAAGAAAGCAATAATTAAAAAAGACAAAAATATAATTCCAAAAGCTTTAAAACTAGATTTGATATTTAATATTTGTTTTGTTGATATTATTAAAGAAGCAAAGATCCAAAATTGAGTTAAAAATATAATTGAAATAACAAGATCTGGCGTGACTGCAAAAAATCTAAGTAGACCTGGTGCATGAGCATATCCAACAGCAATTAAAACTTTCTTAAAGGGTATTTTGCTCTCTTTATCTGAAAAAATTTTAACTCCTATAACGTAAATGAATATCGACCATACTAACCAAGTTAAAATAGCAGTAAGACCTGAGATACCAATTGAGGTTTTAACAATAGTATTTGCTGCAAAAGCTCCAGCAACACCATCTAAAATCATAATTAAACCTGCAAAATAAATTGCAGCTTCACCAAAATATCTTTGATCCTTATATAAATTTCTATCTAATTTTAATGATCTGAAAACTATATCTAAAAATTGAGCAAACATTATTTTTTTTGATCTTTTTTTTGTGCTTTATAAGAAACTATTAATGGAAAAAGTATTAATCCAATGCCTATAAATATGCAAATAACAATTAAGAAAGTTTTAGTCATAATTTAGGGGGAAATCTAAAAACTCCCCCTAAAATAAATTTTACCCTTTTACAACTTCTCTTGTATTTGCGTTGTAAGATTCTGTAAATGGAATATCTACTACGACCGCATCAACTGGTTGTCCTTGAGTATCAGAGTATTTTTCAGGCAAATGCACTTTGTATTTTGAGCCAACTTTACCTTTAGGGAAGCCATTTGCGTTCAAAGTTCCATCAAATGGTACATAGCCCATTGCAATATTTTGTTTCTTTTCTGGGTGATACCAAGGAGAAGTTATAAAACCTACTGGCTCTCCACCGTTTTCACCTGAGATTAACCAAAAATCTGGAGCATATTCTTCAATTGGTTTTCCTCCAAGCTCCAGACCAACCAATTGAAGTTTATAGGGTTTATGACCTGCTTTAAGATCAGCTTTCATTTTCTCTAAAGCTTTTTTTCCTACATAATCACTTGCTTTATTCCATTCACCTTTTCCTGATAATGAAACCTGATAACCCAAGTTACACTGAAATGGATTATGTTGATTGTCCATATCTTGACCCCAAGAAAGAATTCCTGCTTGAATTCTTCTATGGTGAGCTGGAGCAATAACCATTAAATTATGTTTTTTACCTGCCTCAAGAACAGCATTCCACATATCTTCAGCATATAAAGTAGACTCTCTTAGATATATTTCAAAACCTGCTTCTCCTGAAAATCCAGATTGAGATATCACGACACTTCTTCCACCAACTTTTGCTTCTGCAAGACCATAAAAAGGCATGTTGTCAAAATCCACGTGATCACCACATAAGTCTTTCATTAATGCTTTTGATTTAGGACCTTGTATTTGAACAGGGCTCACATCAATTTCATCAATGTTTACATTAAATCTTTCATCTGCATTTACTCCTTGAAGGTAAAGACCAATATCACTATCAGATAAACTAAACCAAAATTCATCCTTAGAAATTCTAAGTAGAATTGGATCATTTAATACTCCACCATATGCATTACAAAGAATTACATATCTTGCTCTCATTGGTGAAATTTTAGTTGCATCTCTAGTGATTACATAGTCCACAAATTTTTCTGCATCAGGACCCTTTACTCTTATTTGTCTTTCAACTGCAACGTTCCACATTGTAACATGATTAACAATTGCATCATATTCTACCATCGCACCACCATCTGCAGGTTTAACATAACCTCTTGGATGGTATATTCGATTGTAAACTGTTGCTCTCCAACATCCAGCTTTCATTGATAAATGCCAGTATGGTGATTTTCTTACCCTTGTTGAAATTAACATTTCAACTTTTGTTGGACCGCTTTGTCTTAAATTGTAAGGTACGTTTCTATCAGACTGATCTACTGATGTTACGTGTCTTACTTTACTATAGTCAAACTCATTAGACATAGTTATTCTCCTTCAACCACTTGTTTGTTTCCTTCAAGCCGCCGAATGTATAAATGTGAAAATAATCAGTATGCGATTTAACTTTCCCAATTAAATCATTAGGGTCTTTAGGTTTTAATAAATCTAACGCCTTACTAAAATTAGATTTAAGAAAGTTTATGGAATTTTTTGCCCCTACAATATTAGCGAATTTTATTAAGCTAGATATCTTCATTGGCCCAGTAATTCCTACATGCACTGGTACTGTTTGTTTAGAAATGAAATCAATAATAGGCTGACTATCTAATAACCATTGGGTAACTATATAATCAGCATAAGGCTTTTTATCTATCATTGCTTGTTCTAAATCTGTATCGGATATATCAGGACTCCCTTCAGGATGACCTGCTATTCCTATTTTGATCCCATCAAAAAATCCTGTTTCCAACATTTGATATGAGCTGTCAAATTTTCCAATTGGTTCTCTACCTCCACCAATCACTAAAACTTGTTTAACTCCTAAATCCTTACATCTTGTTACATAATCTTTTAATTCATTATCATTGTTTATTGATCTTGCTGGAAAATGTGGAACAGGATTAAAACCTTTTTCAACTAGCTCTCCTGACTTTGCAGCAGTCTCTTTATAATCACCGCCTGGCAACATAGTTATGTAAACATCTTTAACAGGTGGCAAGTTTTCAAGAGTCGATTGTGGTCCAATTTCTAAAGAAAATTTCATTATTTTTTGGATCTTTATTTATTTTGAAATATGAGTCTAGAAAAATCGATATCCAAACTGGGCTTATTATTTTTTTTGACCTCTGTGTTTTTGGATCCGCTTTCCATACTGCTGTGTAACTCTATCGAAGATAATTGCTAGAGCAACAATTGCTAAACCATTCATCATTCCAAGAGCCAGATATTGGTTTGAAATAGCCTGTAAAATAGGGACCCCTAGGCCTTTAACCCCAATCATCGATGCAATCACAACCATAGCCAAAGCCATCATGATCGTTTGGTTTACACCAGCAAAAATTGTTGGAAGTGATAGGGGTATCTGAACAGATTTCAATTTCTGTAATGGAGTTGCACCAAATGCCTCACTAGCTTCTAAAGTTTCTTTATCAACCTCTCTGATACCAAGATTGGTTAATCTTACAATTGGAGGTAGAGCATAAATACATACAGCTAATAGACCTGGCACTTTTCCAATTCCAAGTAACATTATTATGGGTATTAAGTATACAAAACTTGGTATCGTTTGCATCATATCTAGAACTGGCAATATAGCTTTCTCAGCTCTACTTGACTTAGACATAAGCACTCCAATAGGAATTCCTACAACTATACATACAAGCGTGGAAACTGATATTATAGCTACTGTAGCCATACAATTTTTCCACATGCCAAAATACCCAATAATTATGAAACAAATTACAGTCCCAATTACTAGTTTGATACTTCTAGATCCAAACCATGCCAATAAGGCAAAAACACCAATTACAATTGGCCAAGGACTATTTACTAATAATTTTTCTAACCAAATTAAAAAATAAAGTAATGGATCAAAAAAAGATTCTATGCCGTCTCCATATGCTCTTGAAAAATCTTTAAAACTTAAATCTATACTTTTCTTTAACTCTCGCAATGCGGTTCTATCCATTACCGGAATTTTGCTAAAGAAATCCATTATAATATTTTATTGGATTTGAACCCGTTTTTCAACGGGTTCAAAATTTTATTGAATTAAAGTGCTTTTTTTATTTTTTTAGCAGCTGAACTTGAAACCCACTTAGTCCAAACACTTTCTTGTGTTTTTAGGAATTCAATTGCAGCATCAGCACCTTCTGCTTGGTTTTCACCCATCCAAACTAACATACCGTTCATAACTGGACCTGGGTATGTTCTCTTCTTAAAGTATTCCATACCAGCACTTCCAGCTGTATTTTTGAAATTGTCAGTTACGATTGTGTAAACTTCAGATTTTGTCCATGAAGTTGCTTTAGGGTCTCCACATTCTTGTTCTGGTAAAACTATACATTTATCCCAGTTATCTTTTCCACCCCAGGCTCCCATATCTACAGCTCTCATATCATATTTGCCAATGATAGCTGTTGGTGACCAATAGTAACCAAACCAGTTTTCACCTCGCTCAGCAGCTTTAGCAATTGAACCATCTAATCCTGCAGCAGAACCTGTTTCAACAACAGCCCAACCTTTTGCTTCCATGTCAAAAGCTTTGTAAAGATTTCTATTACTTAGCTCACAGTTCCAACCTGGAGGACAAATATGAAAACCACCTTTTGATGGGTCTTCTGGATGAGGAAACAGATCTGGTCTTGCTAAAATTGCTTCAGCAGTTGTTAGCTCTGGATGTTTTTTAAGTGTGTGAGGTAATACCCACCATCCTTCACCCAAACCAGTAATTGGCGCTTTATTAAGTGAGTGCATTTTTCCTTCGTCAACAGCTTTATTCAAAGCGATGATAGCAGCGTTAGCCCAAAATTCTGGAGCAACATCTGGCTCACCTTTTTCTTGCATAGATGTGAATGTTGGCATAGTTGCACCTGGCACTAATTCCACATTACATCCATATCCCTCTTCTAATATGATTTTATCAACTTCAGCCATAAAGTTTGCTGAAGCCCAGTTCATATTAGCGACAGTTATGTCCCCACATTTCGCATTTGCAACATTTCCAAAACTTGACAGTCCGAAAATAACAGCGATTGTGAGAATTACTTTTTTAATATTCATTATACTCTCCTAATTGGTTAATTATCCTTAAAGAGAACATATACCCAATCAAATTGCAAACTTCTTTCAACTTAAAGTTGTAGTAAAAATGTCTTTATTACAATGATTTTTTTAAATAATATTATTGATAATGAAATTAATCAGTAAAAATTTTTTTTTAGGATTTTATTTCAATCTAAATTGCAAAACAGTTTTTCTACAATCAATTATAAGAGACAGTTATTAAAATTTTTTCCTCAAATTTAAAAAAAAATATAACAAACGGAGGAAAATGAAAAAAGATTTAATATCAAGATTAGACGCTGGTCCAGTTATCTTTGCAGAAGGATATTTATTTGCAATGGAAAGAAGAGGATACCTTTCTGCCGGACCTTTTGTACCTGAAGTAGTATTAGAGCATCCAGATGTTGTTACACAATTGCATAGAGAATTTATAAGAGCTGGCTCAGATGTTGTTCAAGCATTCACTTATTATGGACATAGAGAGAAACTTAGAATTATAGGAAAAGAACATTTGCTTGAACCAATGCAAAAAAATGCTCTTCAAATAGCAAGGGATGCTGCAAATGAATTTAAAGATTTAGACTTAATGGTTTGTGGCGATGTAGCTAATACAAATATTTTTGATCCAAAAGATAAAAATTCTTTTAAAGAATGTCAAAGAATGTACGAGGAACAAGTGCTTTGGGCAAAAGAAGCAGGAGTTGATTTTATAGTTGCAGAAACAATCAATTGGGTAGATGAAATGAAAATAGCTTTAAAAGCAATTAAGGATGAAGGTTTGATTGCAGTTGCCAATTATGCAATACCTCGTGGTGATTTAACAAGAGATGGTCATACCGCTGAAGACGCATGTAAAATAGTCGAGGATCTCGGAGCAGATGTTGTAGGATTAAATTGTTACAGAGGTCCAAAAATGACAATGAAACTTTTAAAAGAGGTTAGAAAAAAAGTTTCATGCCATGTTGCAGGGTTACCCGTTCCTTATAGGACAACAGAGGAAGAACCAGGATTTTTAAATCAAACAGACCATGGATGTGATTGCATTCCGGGAGGAAATGCTTTTCCTGTAGCTTTAGACAATTTATTTTGTAACAGATTTGAAATGGCTGAATTTGCAAAAGAATGTCTAAAAGAAAAAATTAATTTAATAGGTATCTGTTGTGGTGCTGAAGCTCATCATGTGAGAGAAATGGCTGTTGCTGTTGGTAAAAAACCAATAGCGATGAAATACATGCCAGATATGAGTAAGCACTTTCACCATGGGACAGACAAGTCATTGAAGGATGTAAATAAAGAAATAAAATACTAAAATGCAAAATCATGCAAAAGTAGTTATCATTGGTGGTGGTGTTGTTGGCTGCTCAATTCTTTATCATTTATCAAAATTTGGTCTTAAGGATTGCATTCTTCTTGAAAGAAATGAGCTTACATCTGGCTCTTCCTGGCATGCAGCAGGAAATGTGCACGTAATTTCCTCAGATCCAAACATTTCAAGAATGATGGCTTATACAATTGGGCTTTATAAAGATATTGAGAAGGAATCTGGTCATTCAGTAGGTTTCAAACCTAGTGGAGGATTTTATCTAGCATCAAATGAAGTTTGGGCCGATTATTTAAAAAGAGAGAGATCGAAAGCAAGATATATGGGCTTAGATCAGGAATTTATCTCTCTTGAGGAAGTTAAGAAAAAACACCCGTTAATTGACCCTTCTAGATATCTTCTAGCATTGTGGGATCCAATTGATGGAGAAGTTGATCCATCGGGAGTAACTTACGCTTTTGCAAAAGCAGCGAAAGTTCATGGTGGAAAATATTTCACTCACACTGTGGTTAAAGATACAAAACAAAAAGAAGATGGGACTTGGGATGTAATAACCGAGAAGGGCAATATCAATGCTGAAATAGTAATCAACGCTGGAGGATTATGGGCAAGAGAAGTGGGTCAACTTGCTGGAATAAATCTACCAGTTCAGCCAATGGAACATCATTATTTGATTACTGAGGCAATTCCAGAAATAGAGGCAATGGGTGATCAAAGACTACCAATAGGTACTGACTTTGAAGGGAATATTTATTTTAGACAAGAAGCAAAAGGAATGCTTCTTGGAACATATGAACCTAAATCAACTCCTTGGAAAGTTGAAGGAACGCCAATGAATTTTGGTCATGAGTTATTAGAACCAAAGTTAGATAACATTGAAGATAGATTAGCAATAGGTTTTGAAAGAATGCCTGCATTAGAGAAAGCAGGAATAAAAAATATTGTTAATGGACCATTTACTTTTGGACCAGATGGATCTCCATTAATTGGTCCTGTGCCAGGTATGAAAAATTACTGGGTAGCTGTAGGTGTTATGGCTGGATTTTGTCAAGGAGGAGGAGTTGGAAAATGTATTGCTGAATGGATAATTGATGGAGAACCATCGATAGATGTTTGGGCAATGGATGTTGCAAGATTTGGAGATTACGCTTCACCACAATATGGAACAATAAAATCATCTGAAAATTATGAGAGAAGATTCATAATGACATTTCCAAATGAAACCTTGCCTAAAGGTAGAAAACAAAAAACGACAGCTCTCTATGATAGATTTGTAAATCAGGGTGCAGTTATGGGAGATAGTTTTGGTTTAGAAAATGTTTTGTGGTTTGCAAATAATAAAGAAGATGCACATGAGGAACCAACTATAAAAAGATCTAGGTCACATGATTATGTTTCGAGAGAAGTTATTAATGTAAGGGAGAATGTAGGCTTAATTGAAGTAGCTAATTTTTCAAAACATGAATTTAAAGGACCTGATGCAAGAAAATTTTTAGATCACGTAATGGCAGGCAAGCTTCCAAAACCTGGGAGGATATCTTTGTCTCCAATGTTATCTTATAGAGGAAAATTGTGTGGAGACCTAACAGTTGCTTGTCTTGATGAAAATGAATTTATGGTTTTTGGATCTGGTGCAGCCCAAGAAATGCATAGACGTTGGTTTGAAAGTCACTTGGATAAATTTGATGTTAATTACAAAAATAGGTCTGATGAATTTCATGGCATATCTATAGCTGGTCCAAATTCGAGAAAAGTATTGGAAAAAATAGTAAGAAACGATGTCTCCAATGAAAAATTCAAATTCAGAGACTCTCGAAGAATGTTTGTTGGTGGAGTACCTTCAATAATAAACCGAATTTCATTTACAGGTGAACTTGGTTACGAAATTTATGTCGCGCCACACTATCAAATAAAATTATATGAGGAGCTAATGGAAGCAGGAAGAGAGTTTAATATTAAACCTTTTGGAGGAAGAGCTCTAATGTCAATGAGATTGGAGAAAAATTGGGGAGCATGGACTTTAGATTATAGGCCCGATTTTACAGCAAAAGAAACAGGTTTAGATATGTTTATAAATTGGGATAAAGATTTTATTGGAAAAGGAAAAGCCAAATCAGAAAACAGTTCTAATAAGCTTACTCCCTTAATTGTTGAAACAAACGATATTGATGTAACAAATAATGAAGCTGTTATGAATGGAGATCAAAGTATAGGCTATGTAACATCAGGTGGGTTTGCACACTTCGTAAATAAAAGTGTTGCTTTTACTTTTATTGATCAAAATAAAATTAAATCGGAAAATAAGATCCAAATTGAGATAAACGGTGATTTATTTAATTGTTCGGTGATTAAAGAACCTCTTTATGATCCAAGTGGACAGAAAATGAGAAGCTAATGGCACAAAAAGACGTCGGTAACAAAGTACCAATTTATAAATTAAAAGAAACAGATGAAGTAATGGAGTACTATGATGAGTGGGGTAAGGATAATAAATACGATCAAGATATGATTGATTGGAATTATACTGGACCTAAAGAAACCTCTGAAGTTTTTATTAAGCATGAAAAAAATAAAGACGCTAAAATTTATGATGCAGGTTGTGGTACTGGGTTGGTTGGTGTTGAACTTAAAAAATATGGTTTTACCAATTTTTATGGTGCCGACCTATCAAGAAAATTATTAGATTTGGTCCCAGCCAATCTGTATAAAAAATTAGATCAAGTAGACTTAAACAAAAAAATAGATGAGGAAGATAATACATACGATGCAGTTCTATGCGTTGGCACTTTTACTTTTGGTCATGTAAAACCACCTGCATTGGATGAATTTATAAGAATTACAAAACCAGGAGGATACATTTGCTTTACAATAAACGAGGGTATTCATGAAGAATATGGATTTGATAAAAAAATAAATGAATTAAACAATAATAACAAATGGCGTGAGATCGAGTTCTTTAAATCTAATTATATTGCAAGCAAAGATGTTAATGCATGGTTAGGGCTTTATGAAGTCATTTAATTATGTCTGAAATATACAATATTATAGATAAAAAAAAATTAGATGTTGTAACTAAACCTATTTCAAAAGCCCATGGTTTGCCTAATGAGTGTTACACAAATAAAGACTATACTTTAATAGAGAGAAAAAAACTTTTTGAAGATAAATGGGTTGTGATTGGTGTTGCAAGTTCACTCCCAAACATAGGTGATGCCAAACCTTATGATTTGTTAGATTTACCTTTATTAATAGTTAGAAATAAACAAAATAAAATAAAAGTTTTTCATAATATCTGTAGTCATAGAGGAGTAAAACTTGTTCATAAAGAAGGAAAAATTAAAAATGTTATTAGGTGCCCTTATCATTCATGGTCATATAATTTTGATGGGGAGCTTATATCAACACCTCACATTGGTGGTATGAATAAACACGCTCATCCAAAATTTAATAAATCAAAGAGTAATCTAAAAGAAATAAGATCTTATATTTGGTTAGATTTAATTATGGTTAATATTAGCGGTAATGAAATGTCTTTTGATAAATACATAAAACCTTTAATTGATCGATGGAGTAATTTTTGGAAAAATTCTGATAGAGATATGATCAAACATTCAAATGATTATGGATATTTTAAATTAGAAGCTAAGTGTAATTGGAAGTTTGCAATTGAAAATTACTGTGAAAGTTATCATCTTCCCTGGGTTCACCCTGGTTTAAATTCTTATTCTAAAATTGAGGATCATTACCACATACAAGGGCTACCAAATCGTTTTGCAGGCCAAGGAACTGTTGTTTATAATCCCAGACTTAAAGGAAAAGAGAAATTTCCATGTTTTCCAAATTGGCCAAAAAATAAGGAAAATATAGCAGAATACGTTGCATTATTCCCAAACGTTATGCTTGGCATTCATAAAGATCATTTTTATGCTTATTGGTTAGAGCCAAAAAATAACGATTTAACTTTGGAGCATATGGAAATATATTATGTAGGTAACGATGCAGCAAATTCAAAAAAATATAAATCTTTGAGAAAACAAAATTTCAAACTATGGGAAGATATACAAAAAGAGGACATTGATATTATACAAGGAATGCAAATAGGTAGAAATTCCAATGTTTATAACGGAGGAAATTTTTCTCCTGTGATGGATAACCCAACACATCATTTCCACAAATGGGTCGCAACTAATATAACTCAATGAAATTTAGTAGAAAAATAAACCCAGAATATAAAACTTTTACAAACTTTCTCTCTAAAAAAAGGATTAGAGAAGATGAAATTAACTTTGAAAAATTAAGAAGTTATCGACTTGATAGAGTTAAGAAAGAATTAATAAAAAATAATTTAGAGGCATGCATTTTATTTGATCCGGTCAATGTCCGTTATGCATTAGATACGGTAAATATGAGTGTTTTCAACATGCACAATCTTTCTAGATATTGTTTTATTCCAGTGGATGGACCAACAATACTCTATGAATATTTTAATTGTGAAAAATTATCCGAGCATTTAAATTTAATTGATGAAATTAGACCTGCAATAACTTGGGATTATTTCGCCCATGGAGATCAAGCTAGCTTACAATTAAAAAAATGGATCACAGAGATTAAAGATCTCTCAAACAAGTTTTTTAAATCAAAAAAAATTGCAATTGACGTTTTGAACGGTCCAGCAGTTACTGAATTAAATAAATGTGGCATAGAGGTAGTAGATGCAAAATCTATATTGGAGCAAGCAAGAGTTATTAAATCATCTGAAGAATTAAAATGTATGAGGGCAGCAATAGAAGTTGCAGAAATCGGTGTAAGTAAAATGAGAGAAGAGCTTAAAGCAGGGATGACCGAGGACGAGTTATGGTCAATACTTCATAAAACAAATATAGAAAATGGTGGCGAATGGATTGAGTGTAGAATTTTATCATCAGGTGAAAGAACAAATCCGTGGATGCAAGAAAGCAGCAATAAAATAATTCAACAAGGAGAGATTGTTTCTTTTGACACAGATATGGTTGGTCCTTATGGATATTGCGCAGATATATCTAGAACATTTGTATGCGGAAACGATTTTAATAATAATCAAAAAATGCTTTATTCTATGTCTTTAGAACAAATTAATCATAATTCTAATTTAATAAAAGCGGATATGTCTTTTAAAGAGTTTACAGAAAAATCATGGAAATTACCTGAGGAATATTACGGCAATAGATATTCAGTTATGGTTCATGGAATAGGATTGTGTGATGAATGGCCTTCAATAAGGTATCCAACTGATGGTGGAGATAAAAGTGGTAGATTTCTTAAAAATATGACCATTACTGTTGAAAGTTACATAGGAAAAGTTGGAGGCAAAGAAGGCGTTAAACTTGAACAGCAGTATTTAGTTGGAGAGAATGGACTTGAATTAATGTCTCATCATCCTTTAGAAGATATTTAATAATCAAAAAAAAATTAAATGAAAATTATATTAGTCATGGGTTTGCCGGGAGCAGGTAAAACAACTCTTGCTGATGAGATGGCACCTTTATTAAATGCAAAAAGACTTAATGCTGATGAAGTAAGAAAAGCTGCAGATGATTGGGATTTTTCTGAAGAGGGAAGAGTTAGACAAGCAAAAAGAATGGCTGAATTTGCATTAAAACTTAAGTCAGAGGGTAATTTCGTAATAGCCGATTTTGTAGCACCAACACCTGAAGCTAGAAGTTTGTTTCCAGCAGACTTTAGAGTGTGGGTAGATACAATTCAAAAAGGCAGATTTGAAGATACAAATCAAATGTTTGTAAAACCAAAAAATTTTGATTTTCATGTCACAACTCAAGATGCAAAAAAATGGGCACCTAAAATAGTAGAGGAGATAAAAAAATGACTTATCAGTGGGATAACAAAAAGCCTACAGCACAAATGTTAGGAAGGTGGCAACCTTTTCATGATGGACATTATACTTTGTTTAAAGAGATTATTAGAAAAACTGGTCAAGTTTGTATCCAAATCAGAGATGTTCAAGGAGTAGATGATAATCCGTTTGATTTTGAAACAGTTAAAAAAAAAATTGAAGAAAGACTTAATCCAGAGTTTGAAGGAAGATTTAAAGTAATGCTTGTCCCAAATATTACAAACATTTGTTATGGCAGAGGAGTAGGTTATAAGATTGAAGAGATTGAACTTTCAGAAGAGATACAAAAAATTTCTGCAACTAAAATTAGAGCTAAGATGAGAGAAGATGGAGAACTTAAATAGTTTAAAATAATGAATGTAATTATCAAAAATTTAAATAATGGAATTAAAAATGTAATTATAAATGACCCTAAAACTTATAATTCTCTTTCATATAAGACCTTAGGAGATTTAATTAAAGTATTTAAAAAATTAGATAAGGATAAAAATACAAAATTAATTATTCTTGAAGGATCTGGAAATGGTTTTAGTGCAGGTCACAACTTAAAAGAAGTAAGGGGTCATAAGAACAGATCTAATCATCAAAAACTTTTTAATTTATGTTCAAAGTTAATGTTACAGATAGTTGAAGGCAACAAACCAGTGATAGCAAAGGTACATGGAGCCGCTTATGCAGCTGGTTGTCAGTTGGTTGCAAGCTGTGATCTTGCATACAGTTCAAATTCAGCTGTATTTGCAACACCTGGAGTAAACATTGGTTTGTTTTGCAGTACTCCAATGGTGGCTGTTAGCAGAAAGGTTAATCGAAAACATATGATGAAGATGCTGTTAACAGGAGAACCAATAAAAGCAAATTTTGCAAAGGAAATTGGATTAATAAATGACTATTTTCCAAAAAATAAATTAAACAAAGAAGTATTAAAATTAGCAAATGTAATTGCGTCAAAATCTAATCTAACGATTAAAATTGGAAAAAAAGCTTTTTATAAGCAACTAGAGATGCCTTTAAAAAAGGCTTATCAATTTACTAGTAAAATGATGACATTAAATATGATGGCACAAGATGCAAAAGAGGGAATTTCTGCATTCTTAGAAAAAAGAAAACCTAAGTGGAAAAATAAATAAAAAAATGAACGAAACACAAATTAAAGAAGTTCTGAAAAATTCAAAAACTATTGCGATGATTGGAGTAAGCTCAGAGAAAAAAGGAGAAGACAAAAATAATTTAAAAAGAAAACCTGCAAATGTTGTTATGAAATATATGCAAGATTTTGGTTATAAAGTTTATCCAATTAATCCTTTTGCAATTGGTGAAACTATTAATGGTGAAACAGTCTTAGGTAGTTTAGATGATATTGAGGAGGAAATAGATATTCTTGATGTCTTTAGACCATCTAAAGAGGCGCTAAATATTGCAAAAGAAGCGATTAAAAAAAAAGTTAAAGTTTTTTGGCTTCAGTATGGAATTCACAATGATGATGCAAAGAAAATAATTAATGAGGCAAATATAAAATTCGTTTCAAATAGATGTATCAAACAAGATTATCAAAAGATTTTTTTAAAATCTAATCCTGTATTTCCCGTACTTAAAAATTAAATATAATAAGCTCTATGAATAACAGTTTAGTGGATGACAAAATTAAAGAATTATTTGTAAGTTATAGGACTATTGCAATAGTAGGAGTAAGCGCAGATACAAATAAAGACTCAAATAGAATAATGAAATTTTTAAGAAATACTGGTTACAAAGTTTACCCAATAAATCCACACACAGATAATAAAATTATAAATGGTGAAAAGGTATATAAGAGCCTTAAGGAAATAAATGATCATGTGGGAATTGTTAATGTTTTTAGACCCATCGAAGAAGTAGAGGATATTGCCAAACAAACAATATATATTAAGGCTAATGTTTTATGGTTACAACTTGGTATACACAATGAAAACGCAGCAAAGATAGTTAGTGAAAATAAAATTTATTATATTTCCAATAAATGTATAAAAATTGAGTACGAGAGACTTTTTAGAAAAATTTAAAATGAAAAAAATATTTTTAATATATGGGCATTATAATGATAGCTCTTTTAATGCAGCGATAAAAGATACCTTCATCAAAAAAGCAAATGAAATTGGTCACAAGGTTGATTTTGTTGACTTGTATAAGGAAAAATTTGATCCTGTATTTGATGGTGAAGATAAAGATGAAACTGTAAAAGATCATAGAAGAAGAATAGAAGAAAGTGATGTTATTACATTAATAGCTCCTATCTGGAATTTTCGAATGCCAGCAATTGTTGAGGGTTGGATCGATAAAGTGCTTGCACCGCCATGGGCTTTTAGATTTAAAAAATTATTTGGAAATTATGGATACCCTATTGGAAATCTTAAAGGAAAAAAAGCTGTAGTTTTTTGCACATACGGATCTCCTCAGTTTGCTGTAAAAACCTTCTTTTATAATATGCCGACAAAAAGATTAAGAAGAGGAGTTTTCAATATATGCGGCATAACGGATGTTACATATAGAAGATACTTTGCTGTACCATTTGTGTCAGATGAAAAAAGAAAAAAATTTCTTGATGATGTTAAAAAAACAACTTCAAAAATTTAGAATTTTTTTATTATTTCTAACATTTATTTTAATTACATCGACAAACATACATGCAGATGTCCTAAAACCGAAAAAAAATATTTCACCAAAAGAAGTAGTGAAAATTCAATTAAATGCTCTTATGAAAAATGATAGTCCGTATAAAGATAGGGGTATATTACAAACCTGGGAATTTGCTCATCCGAAAAATCAAAGATATACTGGTCCAATTGAAAGATTTAAAACTATGTTGAAGGGTAATTCATACGCAATGTTACTTAACCATCAACAGAATGAGATCATTGAAATTTTTAAAAATGACAATGTAGCAACCTATGAAGTAACCATTTTAGGTTCAGATAAAAACTATTTCAAATTTAAATGGCAAGTAGAAAAAAATGCTCAAGATGGTCCAACCAAAGACTGTTGGTTAACTACTGGAGTCTCTCAACCTTTTAATTTGGGTTCGTCTATATAATGAAAAAACTTCCAATGTACATAAAATACGCGATAGTAATGTTTGTTTTGTGTTTTCCACCAATATCATCAACTCAATTAGGTTGGTACTTTTTTGGAAGTGAAGTCGGTGTAAATATAGGTATGGTTGTTGGGGTGATTTCTGTGTCTGTGGCGGCATACCTAATGTACATATTGGGCTGGCGTGACGCAGATGATGATGAATAGAATTTTGTTTCGTTCAAATTGAAAATTTAGTAGGAATCGCTAAATGAAATCAAAAGCAAAAGTTGTTATTGTTGGTGGTGGCGTAGTAGGTGTAAGTGCTCTTTACCATCTAGCAAAAAAAGGTTGGTCAGACGTAGTCCTAATAGAGAGAAAAGAATTAACTTCAGGTTCAACATGGCATGCAGCTGGTCTACTTCCTTTATTCAACATGAGCTATTCAGTTGGACAATTACATAAGTATGCGGTCAATCTTTATAAAACTTTAGAGGAAGAAACAGGAAAAAACGTAGGTTTCAGTGTTGTTTCAAATATCAGATTAGCAAGCACAAAAGATAGAATGGATGAGTATCATCAATATGCAGGAGTTGCTCAAACAATAGGAGTTGATGTAAAATTTTTAACACCAGATCAAGTAAAAGAAATTTGGCCTTTGTGTAATACTTCAGATTTAGTTGGGGCAATACAACACCCTGAAGATGGATATATTCAACCTGCTGATCTAACTCAAGCTTTAGCAACAGGCGCAAGAAATAGAGGTGCAGAAATTTACAGAAACACAAGTGTAGTTGGAATGAAACAATCTAAAGATGGTTGGGTTGTTGAAACGGATAAAGGAACTATTGAATGTGAACATGTTATTTCTTGTTCTGGAAATTTTGCAAGGCAAACTGGAAAGATGGTGGGTTTAGATATTCCAGTTATACCAGTTGAACATCAATATATTGTTACAGAACCACATCCTGAAATTCAAAAAAGAAAAAAAGAAGGACTTCCAGAAATGGGAGTTTTAAGAGATAGCGATAGCAGATGGTATATGAGAGAAGAAGCAGGAGGATTAATTCTAGGTCCTTACGAAGATGGTGCGCCATGTTGTTATGTAGATGGACCTTCAAAAGATTCTGAGTATGAACTTTTCCAGGAAGATTTAGATAGACTAGCTCCACATATCGAAGGTGCAATTCATAGAGTTCCAGCTTTTGGTGAAGTTGGTGTAAAAAAAGTTTACAACGGCGCAATATGTTATACCCCAGATGGAAACCCAATTGTTGGACCTGCTTGGGGATTAAAAAATTTCTGGATTAATGAAGGTCATAGTTTTGGAATAACTGCAGCGGGTGGAGCAGGTTGGCAATTAGCAGAATGGATTGTAGATGGTGAACCAACTATTGATATGCTTGGAGTAGAACCTAGAAGATATGGTGATTATTGTTCTAAATCATATTTAAAAGAAAAGAATGAAGAGGCTTATAGAAATGTATTCATTATTCATTATCCCGATGAAGAAAGAGGTGCGGCCAGACCTTTAAGAACAGCACCGTGTTATGACAGAATGAAAAAATTAGGTGCTGTGTTTGGTCAAAAATTCGGATGGGAAAGACCAAACTTTTTCGCAACTGATGACATGGAGCAAAAAGATGATTGGTCTTTTAGAAGATCAAAGTGGTTTGAAGCAATCAAGAAAGAGTGCAAAAATGTGAAGCAAAATGTTGGTTTATTAGACATGACTGCCTTTGCAAAATGTAGAATTAAAGGGCCTGGAGCTGAAGAATTTTTAGATAATTTAGTTGCAAATAAACTTCCAAAAAAAATAGGAAGAATAAATCTTTGTCACGCACTAAATACTAAAGGCGGTGTTCACTCTGAGTTTACAATTACGAGAGAGGCCGATGATAGATTTTATCTTGTATCAGCTGGAGCATTTCAAAGATTAGATCATGACTGGATACATAGATGGATGCCAAAAGATGGATCAGTGCAATTTGAAAATTTGACAAATAGTAATGGCGTTCTTGTGGTTTCAGGTCCAAAAGCAAGAGAGTTGATGCAAAGAGTTTCTACTGATGATTTTTCTAATGAAAATTTCAAATGGTTAAGTGCAAAGATGGTTGATATTGGTTACGCTCCTGTAAATGCTATGAGAGTAAATTTTGTCGGTGAACTTGGATGGGAGCTGCATCATCCAATTGAATATCAAAATCATATTTTTGATAAATTAATGGAAGCTGGTCAAGACCTAGGTATTAAACCTTATGGTATTAGAGCAATGAACAGTTTAAGAGTTGAAAAATCATATAAATTAGTAGGAACAGAATTATCTATAGAATATTCACCTTATGAAAGCGGCTTAGATCGTTTTGTTCACCCAAATAAAGGAAAGTTTATTGGTTTAGATGCCTTAAATCAATGGAGAGAAAAAGGTTTTGATAATAAGTTAATTACTTTAGAGGTTCATAATACTACTGATGCAGATGTTTTAGGTAACAACCCTGTTTATGAAAATGGTAGCGTTATTGGAAGAGCAACGGGTGGTGATTTTGGATTTAGATTGGATAAATCTATTGCATTAGCAATGGTGAAACCAGAACTTGGAAATGTAGGACAAAAACTAAAAATAGATATTTTAGGAAAAATGCATGAAGCAACTGTTCTTGAAGAAAGTCCTTATGATCCTGAAAATAATTTATTAAGAGCATAATGAAAATATTAGTCGCTGTAAAAAGAGTAATTGATTATAACGTTCAAATCAGGGTTAAAGAAGATGGTAGCGGTGTAGTTACTGATAACGTTAAAATGTCAACTAATCCGCCTGATGATAACGCAGTTGAAGAAGCTGTAAAAATTAAAGAGGCTGGCAAAGCAACAGAAATAGTAGCAATAACAGTTGGTGAAGAGAAAGCACAAGAGACAATTAGAAAAGCTTTAGCAGTAGGAGCAGATAGAGGAATTCATGTTAAAGTTGATGGAATAATTGAACCGTTAGCAGTTTCAAAAATTTTACAAAAAGTTGTTGAAAAAGAAAAACCCGATCTAGTTTTTATGGGCAAACAAGCAATAGATGATGATTGCAATCAAACAGGACAAATGCTAGCTGCTCTTTTAAATTGGCCGCAAGCAACATTTGCATCTAAAATTGAAGTTAAAGAAAAGTCTTTAGAAGTTACAAGAGAAGTGGATGAAGGTTTAGAAACAATTGAAGTTAATGTACCTGCTATTGTAACCTGTGATCTACGGTTAAATGAACCTAGATACGCATCTTTACCAAATATTATGAAAGCAAAGAAAAAGCCAATAGAGCAAATAAATGCATCAGATTTAGGTGTTGATACAAATCCAAGAATCGAGCAAATTAAGGTTGAAGAACCACCTAAAAGAAAAGCAGGAATTAAGGTCGCAAATGTCGAAGAATTAGTTCAAAAATTAAAAAATGAAGCTAAAGTAATTTAATGTCAGTTTTATTAATTGCAGAACATAATAATAAAGAGGTAAAACCTTTTACCTACAATGCTATAACTGCAGCTTCACAAATAGATCAAGATCTTCATGTTTTGGTTATTGGTCTAAATGCAGATGAAGTTGCAAAGTCCATTTCACAAGTTCCAAGCGTAAAAAAAGTAATTCAAGTCGATAATGAAATTTATGAAAATTATATTGCAGAAAATTTTACAACTGCAATCATTAAACAATCAGATAAATATTCACATATAGTTTGTTCTGCAAATACTTTTGGAAAAAATTTAATGCCAAGAGTTGCTGCTTTACTAGATACATCTCAGGTAAGTGATATCATCAAAGTAATATCATCAGATACATTTTTAAGACCAATATATGCAGGAAACGCTTTTGCAACTGTTAAAAGTAATGATCCAAAAAAATGTGTTACAATAAGACCTACATCTTTTGATCCTGCACCTACGACAGGTGGATCTGCAGAAATAGTAAAAGCTGATGCTGCTGATAAAACAGAAACTACACAATTTGTAAAAAGAGAAGAGATTAAATCTGATAGACCTGAATTAGGAACAGCGAGAGTTGTAGTATCTGGTGGTAGAGGAATGCAAAGCGGAGAAAATTTTAAACTTATTCAGCAAGTTGCTGACAAACTCAATGCTGCAATAGGTGCATCACGTGCTGCAGTTGATGCAGGTTATATAACCAACGATCACCAAGTAGGACAAACTGGAAAAGTAGTTGTTCCAGACTTATATATTGCAGTTGGAATATCTGGCGCTATTCAACATCTAGCTGGAATGAAAGAGAGTAAAGTTATTGTAGCGATAAATAAAGATGGTGAAGCACCAATTTTTAGTGTTGCAGATTATGGATTAGAAGCAGATTTATTTGAAGCTCTTCCACAGTTTCTATCAGAACTGAACAAATTAAACACTATACAAAAATAACAAATATTGTAATAAAATATCATTATGTCCAGAGAAGTGATGGAATACGATGTAGTAATCGTGGGAGGCGGACCATCAGGGCTTTCAACTGCAATTAAATTAAAGCAGTTAAATCCAGAGATTAATGTCTGCTTACTCGAGAAAGCAACAGAAATTGGGGCTCATATTTTATCAGGCAATGTGTTCGAAACACGTGCTCTTGATGAGCTATTACCAAATTGGAAAGAATTAAATTCGCCAATTAAAACAAAAGTTACTAAAGAGAAATTCCTTTTTTTAGGAAAAGAAAAATCCTTAAGTTGGCCTACTTGGTTACTTCCAAAGGTGCAACAAAATCATAAAAATTATATCATAAGTCTTGCAAATTTATGTAGATGGCTAGGAGAGCAAGCTGAGGCACTAGGTGTTGAAATTTTCCCTGGTTTTCCTGCAAGTGAGGTTTTGTATAACGATGATGGCTCAGTTAAAGGAATTGCTACTCAAGATATGGGTTTGGACAAAGAGGGAAATAAAAAAGACAGTTACGAACCTGGTATGGAATTACATGCAAAAGTAACCGTATTCGCTGAAGGTTGTAGAGGACATTTAGGTAAAGAATTAATAAAAAAATTTAATCTTAATGAAGGTAGAGATCCACAACAATATGGAATTGGGTTTAAAGAAATTTGGGAGGTTGATGAAAAAAATCATACAGAAGGCCTAGTAATGCACACAGCAGGATGGCCTCTAGATAATAGTACATATGGTGGAAGTTTTATGTATCATGCTGAAAATAAACAAATATTTCTAGGTTATGTGATTGGTCTAGATTATAAAAATCCTCACCTTTCACCTTTTGATGAATTTCAAAGATTTAAAACTCATCCAGCTATAAAAAAAATAATAGAAGGTGGAAAAAGAATTTCATATGGTGCAAGAGCTTTAATTGAAGGTGGAATTCAAAGTTTACCTAAAATGTATATGCCTGGTGCTCTTCTGGTTGGGTGTGATGCAGGAACATTAAACATGCCAAAAATTAAAGGTTCACACACTGCAATGAAAAGTGGAATGATTGCGGCCGAAACTATTGTTGATCATTTTAATTTGAAGAAAACTTTATCTTTATACGATGAAAAATTTAAAAATAGTTGGGTGTTTAAAGAACTACATGAAGCAAGAAATGTCAAACCCAGTTTTTCTTGGGGATTAATTTTAGGTATAATTTTTACTGGAATAGATCAGATATTGTTTAGAGGAAAATTACCGTTTACGTTAAAACATAAACACGCGGATTATGAAACTCTAAAACCAGCAAATT
>CACMRY010000010.1 GCA_902616205.1 uncultured Pelagibacteraceae bacterium | reverse complement strand
ATTCTCTATTATGATTTATTGTTGACGGAGATTGATCATTTCTAATTATATATAAGTAGGTTCTCTCTTTTGCAGAAAATCTTGAATGAAAATTATTCTTTTTTAATTTTATTTTAAGAATTGAAATATTTTTTTTATTTAAAAAAAAATTAAGGGATTTGACTAATTTATTAATATCTTTTATTTTATTTTGACAATCAAAGTGGGCTGATTGTTCTAAAGCATGAACACCCTTATCTGTTCTTCCTGATCCTTGAAGTTTAATATTTTCCTTTAATAGTTTTGAAATAACATTTTGAATTGTTTTTTGAATTGAATTTCCCTTTTTCTGAGTTTGCCAGCCAATATATGAAGTACCAACGTATTCTATGAGTATTTGATATCTATTCATTTTTTAAGATGATCCCTTTTTTTAGTTTGCTACCTAAGAGAAAATCTCTAGTTTTTTGTGGCTTTTTTCCTTCTCTCTGAATTTCAGTTACTTTGATTGATTTATCACCACAAGAAATCGTTAGTTCATCGTCAATTATTTCACCTGGTCTCATAGTAGTTTTTGATAAAGTGGCTCTTAATATTTTGTGCCTGTTATTCTCGAAACCAAACCAAGCACCGGGTTGTGGATATAATCCATTTATCTTTGCCAAAATTTCATCAGCTCCATTATTCCAGTTTATTTTACTTTCGATTTTTTCAATTTTTTTTGCATATGTAGCCATTGAAGAATCTTGCTCTTCAAAATTAGCTTTTTGTTGTAAAATATTTTCAATATTAGTTAATATTTTTTCAGCAGCCAAATTTGAAAGCCTTTCAGCCAAACCCTTGGCATTTTCATTTTCCAATATATCTAAAGGATATTTGTTACAGACTGGACCCTCATCCAACTTTGGATTTATTTTCATAATACTTAAACCTGTAATTTTATCCATATTGATTAATGATCTTTGTATTGGTGCTGCTCCTCTCCACTTAGGCAGCAGAGATGCATGAATATTTATAAAACCATTTTTGCTTAAACTTAAAATATCCTTTGAAAGAATTTGTCCATAAGCAACTACAATTGCTAAATCTAAATTTAAAGATTTTATATAATAAATTTCTTTTTCAATATTTTCAGGTGTTTTTATTTCAATCCCTAATTCTTCAGCTAATAAATGTATAGGGGATTTATTTAATTTATGTCCTCTATTTGACTTTCTTGGAGGTTGACTGAATACACAAGATATTTTGTAATTACTTTGATGAATAGATTTTAAGATAGGAACTGCAAAGTTAGGGGTTCCTAAAAACGCTATTTTTTTGTCCATTTATCAAACAATAATTCTATCAGGCTTCTCTTTTTGTTTTGAAAGCTTTTTGATAATCATTGTTTTTTTTAATTTTGATAAATAATCTATAAATAGTATTCCCTCTAAATGATCCATTTCATGTTGGATACAAGTTGCCAATAATCCCTCTGCATTCAAAACTTTTTTTTTACCGTAATAATTTAAGTATTCAACATCACATTTTTTTGGGCGATCAATTTCTGCAAAATAATTTGGAACTGATAAACAACCTTCTTCATATGTTGAAAGTTCAGCATTTTTATTTTTGATAACTGGATTTACAAAGTACAAAGGATTTTTTTTTTCTTCACCTTTGGAAATATCCATAACAATAATCCTTTTTGGTATACCTATTTGAATTGCGGCTAAACCTATTCCATTTGCAGCATACATTGTGTCTAGCATATCATCCATCAATTTCTGTTCATCTTCACCAACCGAAATCACATCTTTGGATTTTTGCCTTAATATTTTATTAGGTTCTGTGATTATCTTTTTAATTGACATAACTAATTTTATAACAAATTTTAGACTTTAAAAGGCAGAACTTTTAGTAAAATTTCATTCCTCAAATCTACCATTTTTAATTCATTCAAAATACTGACAATATAATCTACAGATTCTATGCCAAGATCTTCTAAATTATCTTCTCCAATAATTTCAGAAATTTTTAAAAGTACCAATCCAGTTTCTCCATTTACAATCATAGTATTGATTTCTGATGGTAAATTATTGTTGTAATCATACAACTTTTGGTATTTTTTCAATATTTGAACCCCATCTGATTTTAATGACTCTACCACAATTATATCCTTTAAAGAAAAAACATATTTTTTGTTTTTTTTTATTTTTTTGAGTAAATCATTAGTCTCTTTTTCCACCTGAGGAAGGCTTGTTTTATTTTGAAAATAATTCAAGACTTTTGATTGATGAAAAACCTTATTATTCAATTTAATTTTTAGCTCACCAAGTTTCTCTGGTTCTTTATTTTTCTCAAAAAAAGTTGTGTAATTTGAAGGTATTTCATCGTCTGGGATATTTTTCAAAAGACTTGCAAGTTTTTCATCAAAAGCATTTGGTAGATTTGACTGATCAAATGATTTTTTCAATAAAGATAGCAAATTTAATTTCTGAGGGATTTCACTGGTCAATAACAATCTTTGATATAATAATGCTCTTGCCTCATAATTTTCTAGCAGTTTATATGCACTTCTATAATTTAGTAGTTGATTGATATCAAATTGAAATCTCATATACAATTTAAACAAATCTGCTTCTTTGTAAACTTCATCGTTAGTTGCTATCTCAATTAATTTAATTTGTTCTACATTTTCTATATCAACAAATTCCGTATTTTTGAGTAAATTGGATGTCGCTAAATAGTTCCATATAAATCTAGGAGTTTCAATTTTGGGTTCATATTCAAAATCTTTAATAGTTTTGTGGGATAAATGGAAATAAAGAATATTTTTTTCTGATAGTTCTTCATTTGATTTTTTATAACCCATTAAAATATTAAATTTATTTATGAAGAATTTATCTATATCTCCAAGCTCAGTTTTAAGATCGAATAACAATTGTGCTTCATCTCTCCTATCTTGATGTATTAAACAGTACATTTTAAAATTTGTGAGGTAATTGCTAGAAATTAAATTTATTATCTCAAATATTTCACATGATTTATCTAATTGAGAGTTTGACAAATAATGGTCTGTATAAAATTTGATTAATTTTTCACCCTCTATTAAATTTGGGTTTTTAATTAGAAATTCTTTTATTAAATCGAAATTTTCTTTTTTAATTAAATAATCAAACTTAAAGTCCAAAAATTCTTTTGAGGAAATATTTGTATTTGGAATATAAGAGTTTGTTAATAATGCAATATCAAGAATCTTTTCTGAAAATTTTGACAAATCCTTTGACGTTAAATTTTTTAAAGTGGTTTTGATATCTTCTCCATTGCTATTTGACCACATATCTATTGATAGTCCATTTTCTTCAGGATCATATAAACCAGCCAGTTTAATATCTGACACACCTAAGGAGTTGTTTATTAGTATTTTTTCACTTTGTTGTTCGATTTTAATTCCTTGAATAACGTTTGTGCTGTCTTCATTTTTATTCTGAATTATAGATTGATCTTCAGGGGTTTTTTTTTTTTCAATATTCCAAATATCTACTGGCTCGTTGGCCTTTATATTATTTATTGAATTACAAACTAAAAATACAAAAAAGAAACTACTTAATTGTTTTAAAATTTTCATTAGGTATTACTTTTTCAATTTTTTTATTTGGTGCTGGGAAATCAACTTTGGCAATAAGAACAACTCCAATAAAAAGAGCAATAACTACTAAAATAAGTTTAATTAAAAATTTACCCATAGCAAATATTCCACCCGTGCTTGTTTTTCTTGTGAATTGCATATAGTTTAAGTAATTTCAGAATAAGACATATTTGTGTTTTTTCAATATAGAAACCTATGAAATCAAAAAAAAACATCGTTTTAGTCGGTATGATGGGAGCTGGAAAATCCTCAATTGGAAAATTATTATCCAAGAAAATTGGATTAGATTTTGTTGATATCGATAAATTAATAGAGGAAAAAGAAGATAAAACTATTGTAGAAATATTTAGAATAAGTGGTGAAAAGTATTTTAGAGACTTAGAGGAAAAAATTTCAATAGAAAAACTAAAAAATACTAATCAAGTGATTGCCTTAGGTGGGGGTGCGTATTTAAATCGAAATATCAAAAAACAAACTTTAACTAAATCAATTAGTTTTTGGTTAAACTGGAATTCATCTATGCTAATAAAAAGAATTAAAGCTAACAAAAAAAGACCATTAGTTTTAAATTTAAAAATAAATGAGATCAAGAAGTTGATAGATGAAAGATCAAAAATATATAATTCGTCTGATTATAAAATTAATTGTGATAAGCTTAATAAATTTGAAATAGTAAAAAAAATAAAAGATTTATATGAAGGTTCATAATTTAAGTATTCATACTAAAACAAAAAAATATTCTATTTTTATAGGTTCAAATTTAATCTCAAATATAAACAGAATCTTTGCTTCACAAAAGTTATCATTTACTAAAATTTTGATTGTAGTGGATAAAAATGTTCCTATTAAATTTAGAAAAAAGTTGATCAGCAGTCTAAAAACTGAGCTGAAAAAGATTCATGTATTTAACGCTAGTGAAAAGAATAAAAGTCAAAAAAATGTTGAAATTATTCAGAACATTCTTTTTAAGAATAGATTTAATAGAGATGATTGTTTAATTGCATTTGGAGGAGGTATCACTGGAGATGTTGCTGCATATTCTGCAAGCACATATAAAAGAGGTATTAAATTTGTAAACATTCCCACAACTCTGTTGGCTCAAGTAGACTCCTCCGTAGGTGGGAAAACAGGTATTAATAATTCATATGGCAAAAATCTAATTGGAAGTTTCTATCAACCTGACGCTGTGGTATCAGATATAAATTTACTTAAATCATTAAATACGAGAGAGATTATTTGTGGATATGCTGAAATATTTAAAAGTAGCTTATTAGAGAGCTATCAAAGTTTTAACTACTTAGACAAAAATATTAAAAAAATATTAAACCTTAAGGAGCCATTTATAAATAAAGCTATTCTCAAGAGTTGTAATTTGAAAAGAAAAATAGTTCAAAAGGACGAAACAGAGAAAAACTTAAGAAAAGTTCTAAATCTAGGACATACATTTGCACATGCTTATGAAAGTTGTTTAGGATTTTCAAAAAAACTGAATCATGGTGAGGCGGTTATAATTGGAATTAAGAATTCAATCGAATTTAGTAAAAAGCAAAGTTTAATAAATAATAAATCTTACAAGTTCATAAAAAATCATATAGATAAAATTCCATTAAATAAAAGTTTTAAATCATTATTTAAGAAAAAAGATATAAATAAAATTATATCCTTTATGAAATCTGACAAAAAAAATAGTTCAAAAAAAATTAATTTAATACTATTTAAAAATTTTGGGAAAATAAAAACTGATTTTCAAATCACTGAATTTTCTTTAAAGAAATTTTTAAATTCGCAGCTAAGTAATTAAAATCTGTAATGAATGTATATAATCTCTCATTTCATTCTCCAATATTTTAAAAATTAGTCTGTTAGATTGCACTTTATTCATTTTTTTTAGTTTTTCTGACTTGATTTTTAATTTAATATGAAATTTTTTAGGATCATTATTTTTATGATTTTTATGTAAGAAAGATTTATCTTCTAGATTAATTTCTTCGACTGATTGACTTTCTAAGATTTTTTTTTTTACTATTTCTGAAAGTTGATTAATATCCATTTAAAAAAATTATATTACATGAAAAATATCTGTGATTGGAACAATTGTTTTGAGGAGGGGTTATATAAAGCACCCAAAGAAAGAGATAATAGTAAAAATTTTAGATTATTATGTTTAGAACATGTAAAAGAATTCAATAAAAATTGGAATTATTTCTCCGGTATGAATGATCAGCAGATAATGGATTTTTTGAGATCAGATTTAACCTGGCACAAACCGACGCAGAGCTTTAGTTCGTCAGATAATTTTTTTAAAGTTTTATGGAATAATGCATTAAAAGATGAGATGGATAAAATGAAATTTGATAATGAATTTAATCATATGAACAAATTTAAGTTTAATAGCAATGATATTAAAGCATTTGGAATACTTGGAGTATCGGTAGGACTAAAATGGGAAAAAATTCAGGAAAAATTTAAAAAACTTGTTAAAAAATTTCACCCTGATATGAATTCCGGAAATAAAAAATTTGAAGATAAACTTAAAGTAATAACTTTAGCTTATACTCAACTTAAAAATACTTATAAGGATAGAATTGACACCTAATATAGAAAAAACACCAGATATAAAATTATCAGTAAACCAAACTTTCGGTTTTGAAAGTGATATGGAACTTGATGCATTTTCTGAAAAGTCGGAATATGTACCAGAAATTGATAAAAGCTATAAATTTGATAAAGAAACAACTTTAGCAGTCTTAAGTGGTTTTGCTTTTAATAAAAGAGTTTTAGTTCAAGGATATCATGGTACAGGAAAATCTACACATATTGAGCAAATAGCTGCGAGATTAAATTGGCCATGTATTAGAATAAATTTAGATAGTCATGTTAGTAGGATAGATTTAATTGGTAAAGACTCAATTGTAATTAAAAACGGTAAGCAAGTTACAGAGTTCAAAGAAGGAATCCTTCCTTGGTCCATTCAAAATCCTGTAGCTCTTGTTTTTGATGAATATGATGCTGGTAGACCAGATGTAATGTTTGTAATTCAAAGAGTATTAGAGGCAGAAGGTAATTTTACATTATTAGATAAAAATAAAGTAATAAAGCAAAATAAATTTTTTAGATTATTTGCAACATCAAATACTGTTGGTTTAGGCGATACAACTGGATTATATCATGGAACGCAACAAATAAATCAAGGCCAAATGGATAGATGGAATATAGTAACCACACTAAACTATCTAGGTTTAGAGAAGGAAATGGAAATCATTTTAAGCAAAAACAAAAATCTTAATAATACTAAAGGTAAAGAAAAAGTCTCTAATATGATCAAAGTAGCAACACTTACGAGAAAAGGATTTATGGCTGGTGATATTTCAACCGTTATGAGCCCACGTACTGTTTTGCATTGGGCAGAAAATTCAGAAATATTTAAAGATACTGGATATGCATTTAGGGTAACATTTTTAAATAAATGTGATGATGTAGAAAAAAATATTATTGCTGAATACTATCAAAGATGTTTTGGAGAAGATTTACCCGAGTCCATGATAAACGTTCAAGTCTAAATGAACAAAGAAGACAGTTTCAAAGAAAAATTTAAGCAGGCAATATTATCAACTGTAAAAGTAATATCTGAGGATCACTTTTCAAATCCCAAAAATAAGAAACAATTAAATGAAGAAAACTTTAAGGTAAATAACCTTGAAAATATCAAAGATAAAAATGAATTTATAAAAATAAGAGCAGAAAATGATTCTGAAGCTTTGAAGAGAAAATTTTCAAATAAATCAATTTTTGAAAAAAATATGCCATCTAATCATGGTTGCCAATCGCTATATAAATTGTCTGAAAAAATTAGATATGAGATGTTAGGATCAGAAATGTTAATGGGAATTTCAAAGAATTTTCAAAACAACTATTCAAATAAATTAAAAAAAATTGATCTTACAAAAATCAAAAAGAAAGACGATGTAAATATTTCAGATGCATTTGAAATTTATATGTTAGACAAATTTTTAAAAGTACAAATTGAGCCAGAGGCTCAAAAAATGTTAAGTTTTTGGGAGAAAGAGTTGAGAGATACCTTTGATAAACATATTACATATTTAAATAAAAACTTAGAAAATCAAGAGATCTACAATTCAAAATTTTCAGAAATATTAGAGAATATGGAAATTTTTGATAACGAGGAAAATGATGAAAAAAAAGAGACTCAAGAAGATAATAACAAAGATAATTCAAGCTCGAATAATCAAGATGATAATGATTCAGATAGCTCTGAAGATAAAAAAGAAGATGATTCTTTAAATGAAGGAGTAGATAGTTTAGACGACATAAACGAATTTAGACTTGATGAACAGACAACCAGTGAAGAAAATGAAAACCAACAATCTGAAAGTGTTGCTCAAAAGAAAAATTTAGGTGTTGGAGATAAAGATTATAAAGTATTTACAACCGAATTTGATGAAGTTGCAAAAGCAGAAAACCTTGAAAGCCCTGAAGAAATTTCTAAACTCAGAAAAAATTTGGACCAACAGCTAACAAGTTTTCAAGATATTATAACTAAACTTGCAAATAAGTTACAACGTCAATTATTAGCAAAACAAAATAGAGCATGGGAATTTGATTTAGAGGAAGGTTTGTTAGATAGTTCTAAATTACCTAGAATTATTATTGATCCATATAATTCCTTGTCATTTAAAAAAGAAAAAGATTTAGATTTTAAAGATACAGTTGTAACATTATTGATTGACAATTCTGGATCAATGAGAGGTAGACCGATTACAATTGCCGCTCTTTGTGCTGATATTTTATCAAGGACTTTGGAAAGATGCTCCGTAAAGGTTGAAATCCTAGGATTTACAACAAAAAACTGGAAAGGTGGATTGTCTAGAGAAGAATGGAACAAGTCTGGTAAAACAAAAAATCCTGGAAGATTAAATGATTTGAGACATATAATCTATAAATCAGCAGATACCCATTGGAGACAATCAAAGAAAAATTTAGGACTTATGCTTAAAGAAGGTCTTCTAAAAGAAAATATTGATGGAGAGGCTATTACTTGGGCATTTAATAGACTTAAAAAAAGAAAAGAAGAAAGAAAAATCATGATGGTAATTTCTGATGGTGCACCAGTGGATGACTCAACTTTGTCAGTCAATTCTGGAGACTTTCTTGAGAAACATTTAAAGAAAATTGTTAAGTTTATTGAAAACAAAAGTGATATTGAAATTTTAGCAATTGGTATTGGGCACGACGTTTCTAGATATTATCAAAAAGCAATAAAAATAACTGATGTTCAAGAATTAGGTGATGTGATGATTGGACAATTAAGTGGATTATTTGAGAATAAAAAAAAATTACATTAAATATTTGCTAAATTTTTATTCAGCCATTCTATCTTAATTTCTGCACCACCTCTTGTCTCTGAATTTCTAAATATTAGTTTAGCTTTATTTTTCTCAAGTAGAGTTTTACCAATAAATATACCTAAACCTAAGCCAGACTTACTTTTATCTTTTGATTTTATTGATTTAATATAGGGTTCACCAATTTTACCAAGAACATCCTTCGGAAATCCTGGTCCATCATCTTCAATTGTTATTTCTGAGACCTCGCTGTCACTTTTAATTGCAATATAGATGTTATTTTTTGCGAATTTATTTGCATTACCGATAAAGTTTCTTAATCCATAAACAATTTCAATCGATTTTGTCACTTCGAATGAATTAGCATTTTGCTCAACATCAATATCAAAATTTTTATCAGATATTTCTTGGAATGACATTATTATTTCTTTAACATAGTCGTACAAACTTAAGTCTTTGTCAATAAACTCATCTTCTACGATTGGATTTAAAGTTAATCTTTTTAATATCTCATTACACCTATCTACTTGACTTACAAGAAGGTCGATATCCTTTTTTACATCCTTATCGTTTTTAAATTGTTCAAATAATTCCTGAGATATTATCTTGATTGTTGAAAGAGGTGTTCCTAATGAGTGAGCTGCTGCTGCTGCTTGACCTCCTAAAGATATAAGCTCATGTTCTTTAGAAATTTCCTCTTGTATCTTATCTAAAGCTTCTTTTCTTAGATTTGACTCTTTTCCAAATGATAAAGCAAAGTAATTTAGGAATAATAAAGCTATAATTAATGCTAAAGGAATTGAATAGTAAATGTAAATGTTTGTGATTGATTGGTCTAGCGGTGCTGGTAAATGTTCGTGGTAAAAAGTAAGTAAAATAATACATAAAATAGTAAAACCAATAAGAATAATATTTGTTTTAATATCTAAACTGGATGAAGCAAACACACTCGGTATTAATAAAAATATAGTAAACGGATTTAATATCCCACCTGATAAGTATAATAAAGCCGCTAATTGAATAATATCTATTAATAAAAAATTAAAAGCAGATCTATTTGATAAGTGTGTTTTTTTATAAAAATAAATTAAAAATAAATTACTTATTGCACCAATCAAAATAATAAGGTTAGCAAAAATATAATTGAATTCAAAATCAAATATAAATCTAACACTATTAATAGTTATAAATTGACCAATGATCCCTATCCATCTTAAATTTATATAAGTAGACTTATTCAATGAGTAAAGTTGCGAAGTTTTTCCAAACTCCATTTTAAATATCTAAATTTGAAACATTTATTGCGTTATCAACAATAAAATCTTTTCTTGAAGATACATCGCTTCCCATTAAAGTTTGAATAAGATCTTGATCTTTTTGCGAATTCTTTGAGTATTGTACTTGCAGCAAATTTCTAGTTTCAGGATCCAGTGTTGTACTCCATAATTCTTCTGGATTCATTTCTCCTAAACCTTTAAATCTTTGAATATTCAATTTTGATTTTTCTTCTTGTATAGATTTTTCATAATCCTTGGATCCCTTTTTTATTTTTTTTAGATCTTTTGAATTTTTTACTATGAATTCCTCTAATTCTTTCTCATCCTTTATGTAAATTCCTTTAGATCCTTTATTAATTTTAAATAATGGTGGTTGAGCTAAATATACATGACCATTTTCAATTAACTTATTAAATGGTTTATTATTAAAAAATGTAAGTAATAAAGCTCTAATATGTGATCCATCAACGTCAGCATCTGTCATTATAATTATCTTTCCATATCTTAAATCATTTAAATCAATCTCATCATTTTTAGGATCTAGTCCTAAAGCATTTATCAAAGTAACTATTTCATTTGATGACATCATTTTTGATAGTACCTTTGTCCTTAGATCATTTGTATGTCCATTTTTTTTGGATCCATTTAACTCCGTAAATGTATTAAGAATTTTTCCTCTTAAAGGTAAAACTGCTTGATTTTCTCGATTTCTTCCTTGTTTTGCTGATCCACCAGCTGAGTCACCCTCAACTATGAAAAGCTCAGTACCATCTTGTTTTGAATTTTGACAATCCGCTAATTTACCAGGTAAACCATTTAATTCTAACGATCCTTTTCTTCTAACATTTTCTCTTGCTTTCCGTGCAACATCCCTAGCTACGGCAGCTTGTATAATTTTTGTGAGAACTATTTTAGCAACAGACGGGTTTTGATCAAACCAAATTGAAAGTTTTTCATTTATAATTGTTTCTACAATATTTCTTACTTCTGATGATACTAGTTTATCTTTTGTTTGGGATGAAAATTTTGGATCAGGTATTTTTATAGATAATACGGAAGTTAAACCTTCTTTTACATCATCACCTGATAAAGAAACTTTATTTTTCTTTAAAAGATTTTGTTCAGATGCATATTTGTTTATAACTCTAGTTAATGCACTTCTAAATCCTAACAAATGTGTTCCGCCATCTTTTTGATAAATATTGTTTGTATAAGGAAATACATCTTCATTATATCCAGCGTTCCATTTTAAAGAACACTGAACATCAATTTTGTTTTTAAGACCTTCAATATAAATTGGTCTTCTAAACAAATCATTATCGCTTTTATTTTTTAATTTTTCTCTTTTTTCATCAAGAAATTCAACAAATTCGACAATTCCACCATTAAATTTAAACTCAACACTTTTAGGTTTTTTTTGACTTAAATCAGTTAATATTATTTTAATTCCCTTGTTTAAAAAAGCTAATTCTCTCATCCTTTTCTGCAATGTTAAAAAGCTAAATTTATTTAATGAAAATATTTCTTTAGAGGGTAAAAATTTTATTTCTGTACCTGTATTTTTTGATTTACCAACAACTTTTAAAGGTGATTTTGCATCACCATTTTTAAATTCAATAAAATGTTTTTTTCCATCTCTATTTATAGTAAGTTCAAGCCTCTCAGATAATGCATTAACTACAGAAACACCAACACCATGTAGCCCACCTGAAACTTTATATGAGTCGTGATCAAACTTTCCACCAGCATGTAATTGGGTCATTATTACTTCAGCTGCTGATTTTTTTTCACCTTTATGAATATCGACCGGTACACCCCTTCCATCATCCCTGACTGATACTGATCCATCTTGATTAATATCTACTGAAATATTTTTACAATGTCCTGCTAAGGCCTCATCAATAGAGTTATCAACAACTTCGTAAACCATGTGATGTAGACCTGTGCCATCGTCAGTGTCACCTATATACATTCCTGGTCTTTTTCTAACTGCCTCAAGTCCTTTTAGGACTTTGATGGAATCTGCCTGATAAGAATTGTTATTTTTTGCCATTTTTATTTTATTTGGAAAGTTTTTTTATACCATTTTTGGAATTTTTTATAAAATGTAGATGGTATTGAATAGTTAAAAGCTGTTGATAATCAAAGGTTTTTTAACGTTTTTTAGTTTTTTTTTCTTAAATTTAAATTTTGGCAAAAATGATCAGTTTTTTGGCATGATCTCACAATTTTATAATTAGTTTTTTTTAAATATAAAATTTTTATAATCTTCTCTTGGGTTTTCGTCATAATTAAAAATTTTAATAAGCTTTTTATTATCATAATAAAAACATGAATAGTGGAGATTTTTTAAAAATTTAAATATTTGATTGTAATTTTTATTATGCACTTTATTTATTTCGATAAGTAAGTTTGGTTTATAAGTTTTTAAAATTTTTTCTGCTCCTTTTAAACACTCTAGCTCGTGACCTTCGACATCAACCTTAATAAATCCAATCTCATCTCTAATTAAAATATTATCAAGTTTATTTTTTGAAACATTAAACTCATCGTATTTTCTTAAATTTAAATTATTATTAATATCTATAGTTGCTAAACCAGCTTCGTAATAATCTTCAAAATTAAATTTAAGATATGATTTCTTATAAAAGGGTATTTTTGATTTAAAATAAGAACCATCATTTCGGAATGAGTAAATATAATCATCTCTTATAGGTATTTTTAAAATACAGCTACCTTTTCGATTTGATAGAGCTAAATTAAATATTTCAACATTTTTTTTTATTTTACAAAGATTTTTTTTTAATGTTTTAAACATAATTGGATTGGGTTCAAAACCATATACTTTTTTTGATAATTCAGATAATCGATAAGAGTATGCACCTCTGAAAACTCCAATATCAATACTTGACTTATTTTGATCACACAATTCATTTAAAATATTTATTTCGGGTTCAAAAGGTTTTTTAATTAATCTCACTATTTTTCTCTTATAAGAAAACCTATTTGTTAAAATTACTTTAAGTAAAAATTGAAAATCTCTAATCATTATTTAAATAAACATAATATATATTCAATATATGGCGGAGAGAATGGGATTCGAACCCATGAAAGAGTTTCCCCTTTACACGCTTTCCAAGCGTGCGCCTTCAACCGCTCGGCCACCTCTCCAAAAAATCAACTTTCTTTTGAAATTTTTAAGACTCCTATAAATGCCTCTTGTGGTATTTCAACTTTTCCAAATTGTTTAGCTCTTGCTTTACCTTTTTTTTGTTTTTCAAGAAGTTTTCTTTTTCTATCTAGTGCTCCTCCACCATGTATCTTTGTTAATACATCTTTTTTAAAGCCTTTTATAGTTTCCCTTGCAATTATTTTACCACCAATAGCAGCCTGTATAGGTATCATAAAATTATGTCTTGGAATTAAATCTTTCAATTTTTCACAAACTTCTCTCCCAGTTGATTGCGCAAAATCTGTATGTATCATCATTGCTAGCGCATCTACTGGTTCTGAATTTACTAAAATACTCATTTTTACTAAATCACCTTCTCTGTGGCCTATTATTTCATAATCAAAACTTGCGTATCCACTTGTCATTGATTTTAATCTATCATTAAAATCAAAAACAACTTCATTTAAAGGTAGTTCATAGTTTACAACTGCTCTATTTCCTGAATAGCTTAAATTTGTTTGTATTCCTCTTTTGTCTTGGCATATTTTTATAATTGAACCAAGATATTGATCAGGTGTGATAATAGTTGCTTTTATCCATGGCTCCTCGATATAATTAATTAGTGTAGGATCTGGCAAACTTGATGGATTCTGTAAATCATTTACATCACCATTGTTCATGTGAATTTTATAAACAACACCTGGAGTTGTTGTAAGAAGATTGATATCAAATTCTCTTTCTAATCTTTCAGTAACAATTTCTAAATGAAGGAGACCTAGAAACCCACATCTAAAACCTAATCCTAAAGCAGAAGAAGACTCTGGCTCATAAGAAAAACTTGCATCATTTAATTGTAACTTAGCTAAACCGTCTTTTAATTTTTGATATTCTGAACTATCTACTGGAAACAAACCACAAAATACAACTGGTTTACTTGGTTTAAAACCAGGCAAAGCCTCTTTAAGTGGATTATTTGCATCACATATAGTGTCTCCAACTTTTGTATCAGATAAAACTTTTATGCCAGTTGTTATAAAACCAATTTCACCTGCGTTTAACTCATTTATATCTTTAGGTTTAGGTGTGAAAACACCAACTTTTTCCACAAAATAATCTTGGTTTGTAGACATCATTTTAATTTTCATATTTTTTGATATTTTTCCATCTATAACTCTAACCAAAATTACCACTCCAAGGTAAGTATCATACCAACTGTCAACTAACAGACATTTTAATTTATTATTCGCCTCTCCTTTTGGACCAGGAAGTGCATTAATTATTTGCTCTAATATATCTTCTATACCTTCTCCTGTTTTTCCTGAGCAAGGAACTGCTCCAGTGGTATCAATCCCTATAACATCTTCAATTTGTTTATTTGTTCTTTCAATATCAGATGCGGGTAAATCAATTTTGTTTAAGACAGGTATTATTTCATGATTTATATCAAGTGCTTGATAAACATTTGCAAGTGTTTGTGCCTCAACACCTTGAGTGCTATCAACAATTAAAATTGAGCCTTCGCATGCATATAATGACCTACTAACTTCATAACTAAAATCAACATGTCCTGGTGTGTCAATTATATTTAAAACATAATTTTTTCCATCCTTTGCTTTATAGTTTAATTTTACAGTTTGTGCTTTAATTGTAATTCCTCTTTCCCTTTCAATATCCATAGAGTCTAAAACTTGTGCCTTCATTTCTCTGTCTGTAAGCCCACCACATTTGTGAATTATTCTGTCAGCTATAGTTGATTTACCGTGATCTATATGCGCGATAATAGCAAAATTTCTTATATTATTTATTGTAGTTGTCATTATTAGGATCTTATTTTAGCGCCAGACTTACTCTCGACTGTAGAAATAATTAAATTATTAATTTTTTCTAGATCTTTTTCGTTTAAGGTTTTTTCAGATGATTGTACTGTAACATTAAGTGCGATTGATTTTTTATCTTTTGGAATATTTTCGCCTTCATAAACATCAAAAACCTTAACATTTTTAATTAAATCTTTGTCTATAGATACAATTATATCTATCAAATCTTGTGCTTTAATTTTTTTATCAATTACAAATGCAAAATCTCTCTCAGATTTTTGATAATCGGAATATTCAAATTGAGACTTTTGATCTTTAAGTTTTTTCTTTGTTTCTTTAAAATAATCTAAATATATTTCAAATCCTATTAAAGCATCAGTTTTAATATCTAATTTTTTTACAATATTTGGATGTATTTCACCAAAAAATGCAATTGGCTTATCTTCTTCAGTGCTTAAAAAAACTGATCCTGATTTGCCTGGATGATAATAAGATGGGGCTTGATCTTTTATTATTAGTTTATTTTTACTAAATCCTGCCTCTACTATAGTTTGAATAGTATCTCTCTTTGCGTCAAATACATCAACATTTCTCTCTGTTTCTTGCCAATTTAATCTAAAATATTTTCCAGCTTGCAAAGCACCTATTACTGTTAGTTGCTCACCTGGCTTAGTACCTGAAAAAACTGGCCCTATCTCAAAAAAAGATAAATCTTTAAATCCTCTGTCTATATTTTTTTTTAAATAAAAAATTAAATTTGGAAATATTGAATTTCTTAAAACATTTAAATCTGAACTAATTGGGTTAACAATTTTTATTTCATTATATTTTTCTCTAAATAAATTATTTATTTTAGAGTCTGTAAATGACCAAGTAATTGTCTCGTAAAAACCTTTAGACGCCACTGAACGTTGTAAGAAATGGAATAATTTTTGCTGCCTATTTAAAGTTGGTTTAAGTCTAGATTTTTCTGGTGTTAGTGTTTGAATATATTCATAACCTTTAATTCGAACAATTTCTTCAACAATGTCAATTGGTTGTGTAATATCTGGTCTCCATGAGGGAATTTCTAAATCTAAACTTTCTTTATTCTCGTTGATTTTAAAACCAAGATTGGAAATTATTTTAATTATTTCTTTTTTTTCAATTTTAAATCCTGTTATTTTTTCAAATAAAAAAATTTCAAATTTTACTTTATTTGTTTTTTCTTCTTCCAATCTTTGTATATCAAATTTACTTACTTCGCCCCCACATACTTCTTTTATTAAATCAGCTGCTTTGATTAGCCCAGCTTCAATTGATTTTGGATCAATTCCTCTTTCAAATCTAAATTTTGCGTCTGTATCTATATTTAATAATTTTGAAGTTTTTCTAATTGATCTTGGTAAAAAATACGCAGACTCTAATAATATATTTTTTGTCTCTAGTTCGGTTCCTGAACGTGTTCCACCTATGATTCCACCTAATCCTAGCACTCCTGAATGATCAGAAATTACACACATATTATCATCTAAGGAATATTTTTTATTGTCTAGTGCTTCAAAAGTTTCACCTTTTTTTGAATTTCTTACTATAATTTCTTTACTTACTTTATCAGCATCATATGCATGAAGTGGCCTATTTAAATCAATCATCACATAATTTGTTATATCTACAATTGCAGAAATTGGTTTTTGACCTAAAGAAACAATTTTATCTTTTAACCACTGAGGACTTTCTTTATTTGAAACTCCCCTTATTAAACAACTACCAAAAATTGTGCAGCCTTGTTTTTTTTCTTTTTTAATAGTTACTTTTAAGTCCTGATCAAAATTTTGATTTAATTTACTATCTTTTATTTTTTTCAAAGAACCAATTCCAGCTGCAGCAAGATCTCTTGCAATACCTCTAACACCAAGACAATCTGGTCGATTTGGTGTTATAGATAAATCTACAACTTTAGGAGTTTTGCTATCAAAATATTTTTTCCCAATTTTTTCCTTATACTTTTCTGATAATTCTGTAATTCCTTCGCTATCATCTGATAATTTAAGCTCAGCTTCAGAACACAACATTCCATAGGAAGTAACACCTCTTATTTTACTGATTGATAGTTTCATTTGATTTTTTGGTATAATTGCACCCGGTCCTGCATATACTGTAAACAAACCTTTTTTTGCATTAGGAGCTCCGCACACAACTTTAACAGTTTCACTTTTACCAATGTCAACATCACAAACTCTTAATCTATCTGCATTAGGGTGTTGTTGCGCATTTATTATTTTTGCAACAATAAAATCATCTAATTCGGAAGGTGCATTTTCAAAACTCTCAACCTCAAGACCAACGTTCGTTAAATTATTAATTATTTCTTTATCATTAAGATCTGTGTCTAAATGTTGTTTAAGCCAATCGATTGTAAATTTCATCTACTCAATCCTCTGTAGCTTGATGGTACATCTAAAGGATCGAAGCCAAAATGGCTTAGCCATCTATAATCTGTTTCAAAAAAAGCTCTTAAATCATTAATTCCATATTTTAGCATACCTAATCTATCTATTCCGATTCCAAAGGCGTAGCCCTGAAATTTCGATGGATCAACATTTACATTTTTTAGGACGTTTGGATGAACCATTCCACATCCTAAAATTTCTAACCATTTATCTCCTTCACCTATGATTATTTTTCCATCTTTAATTTCATAACCTATATCAACCTCAGCTGATGGCTCTGTAAATGGGAAATGACTTGGTCTAAATCTCATCTTCAATTTATCCACTTCAAAAAATTCTTTAATAAAATAATTTAGACAACCTTTAAGATGTCCCATATTTATATCTTTATCTATATGTAGTCCTTCTACTTGATGAAACATAGGTGCATGTGTTTGGTCACTGTCAGATCTGTAAGTTCTCCCGGGTGCAATTATTTTAAATGGAGGTTTGCCTTTTAACATAGTCCGAACTTGTACAGGAGAGGTATGTGTCCGTAATAACAATTCTTTTTTTTCATCTAAGTAAAATGTGTCATGCATATCTCTTGCTGGATGATTGTCAGGCGTATTAAGTGCTGAAAAATTATTATATTCATTTTCTACATCTGGACCCTCTTCAACGCTAAAACCTATTTCAGAAAAAATAGATGAAATTTCATCTATTACTTGTGAAACTGGATGAATCTTTCCTTGTTTAAAATCTCTTTCAGGTAAAGTGACATCTACTTTTTCATTTTCTAACTTTAGGTTTATCTCTTTTGTTTCGATTTCCTCAATTTTGCTTGTAATTTTATTTTGTAGCTCTTCTTTTATAAAATTTAAGTCTGATGCAAATTTTTTTCGCTCTTCTTGAGAGACTGATCCTAACTTTTTAAACTCGTTAGAGACTATTCCATTTTTACCAAATAATTCAGTTTTTATTTGATTTATAGATTCTATATTTTGGTCTTTATCAAGTTTATTAAGATATTCGTCTTTTATTTTTTTAATATCAGACATTTTAGTAGATTATTTGTTAACTTAAGAAAAACAATAGCGAAGATTAATTTAGAGCTGCTTGTGCTTTTTTTACAATTGTTTTAAATGCTTGCGGATTATCGTATGCGATTTCTGCTAGAATTTTTCTATCTAATTTTATTCCTGATTTACTTAGACCATTTATAAACTTAGAGTAAGTTAAGCCCTCTTCTCTTACTCCTGCATTAATTCTTTGAATCCATAAAGATTTAAAATCTCTTTTTTTATTTCTTCTATCTCTATATGCATATTGCATAGCCTTTTCCATTGCTTGTCTTGCAACTCTTATTGTATTCTTTCTTCTTCCCCATTGGCCTTTTACAGCTTTAAGAACTTTTTTGTGTTTTGCTCTGCTGGTTACGCCTCTTTTAACTCTAGCCATTTTATCCTCTTAAACTATAAGGCATATAAGATTTCACGATTTTTCCATCTTGTTTTGCCATCACAGTTGTACCCCTTTGTTTTCTTATTTGGGAATTAGTTCTTTTTATCATTCCATGCCTTTTACCAGCCTGTGCAGTAATCACTTTTCCTTTAGCTGAAATTTTAAATCTTTTTTTTGCTGAGCTTTTTGTTTTCAATTTAGGCATAATTTTTGGAGCCTTATACAAATATTAATATTAATTTACAACTAGAAATATGACTTATAATGGCTGAATAACCATTATCATTTGTTTGCCATCAAATTTAGGCTGTAATTCTACACGACCAATATCTTGCATATCTTGCTTGATTTTATCCATTAACTCATTTCCTAAACTGGAGTGTTGCAGTTCTCTTCCTTTAAAACGTATTGTAAATTTTACTTTATCCCCTTTTGCTAAAAATTTTTGAGCGTTCTTTATTTTAAAAGTATAGTCATGTACCTCTGTCACAGGTCTTAATTTTATTTCCTTTAACTCAATTTTTTTTTGTTTCTTTTTTGCTTTGTTGGCTTTTTTCTGGGCATCATATTTATATTTACCCATATCCATTATTTTACACACAGGAGGTTTAGCGTTTGGTGCAATTTCAATCAAGTCAAGTCCTTCATCTCGAGCACGATTAATTGCGTCATTTAAATTTAAAATACCAAGATTTTCACCATCACTTGCAATTACCTGAACCTCATGTGAAGTAATCCTGTTGTTTGATCTTGGTCCTTTTGGTTTTGTTCTTTTCTGAAAATAATTTTGTTTGAAGTCTGGCACTTAAATTGAAGGCGCTTTGTTTAAAGCAGAGTATTTTTTTATAAACTCGTTAAAATCCATGTTTTCTTGTTTTTTAGAATCCAATCTTCTAATAGTTACTGTATTAGAGTCAACTTCTTTTTTCCCACAAATAAGTAATAAAGGTACTTTTAACAATGAATGTTCTCTAATTTTATAATTTAAATTATGATTTTTTAAATCAACTTCACTTGAGATACCAACTTTTTTTAATTCATGATTAATTTTTTTTGAATAGTCATCAAAGTCACTTGAAATTGGTATTACAACTACTTGTAATGGTGTTAGCCAAAAAGGTAATTTACCTGAATAATTTTCAATTAAGATTCCAATAAATCTCTCTAAGGAACCAAACAATGCTCTATGCAACATAACAGGTATTTTCTTTGATCCATCTTTTTCAACATAAGTGGCTCCTAATCTTCCAGGTAAATTTAAATCTACTTGTAAGGTTCCACACTGCCAATCTCTTCCTATTGCGTCTCTTAAAACAAACTCAATTTTTGGACCATAAAAAGCACCCTCACCTTTATTTATAGTGTATTCTAGTTTTGTTTCTTTAATTGCCTCTAAAAGAGCAGCCTCTGATTTATCCCATACAGCATCATCTCCAACTCTCAGATCTGGTCGGTCTGAGTATTTTAATATTACATTTTCAAATCCCAGGTCTTTATAAATTTCTAAAATTAAATTTGTAACTGATAGGCATTCTTGAGTAATTTGCTCTTCGGTACAAAATATGTGTGCATCGTCTTGGGTAAATGCTCTTACCCTTAACAATCCATGTAATGCACCAGAAGGTTCATATCTATGAACTTTTCCAAATTCCGACATTTTTAATGGTAAGTCTCTGTAACTTTTTAGTCCTTGATTAAACACTTGAACACATCCTGGACAGTTCATTGGTTTTATTGCAAAAACTTTTTCGTCAGGTGTTGTAGAGGTATACATATTTGCACCAAATTTTTCCCAATGACCAGATTTTTCCCATAATGTACGATCAAGAATTTCTGGTGTATTTATCTCTTTATATCCTGCGTGATCTTGTTTAGTTCGCATATAAGAGATTAATTTCTGAAAAAGGTTCCATCCTTTTTCATGCCAAAATACAGATCCAGGGCTTTCTTCCCTAAAATGAAATAAGTCCATTTCTTTTCCTAACTTTCTGTGATCTCGTTTTTCAGCTTCTTCAATTCTATTTAAGTATTCATCAAGTTCTTTTTGTGTAGACCAACTGGTGCCATAAACTCTTTGTAACATCTCATTATTCGAGTCTCCTCTCCAATAAGCACCTGATACTTTTGTTAATTTAAAATACTTTCCAATTTTGCCTGTAGAACTTAAGTGCGGACCTCTACATAAATCATGCCATTTTCCATGAAAATATATAGATACCTCTTCACCTTCAGGAATAGAATTAATTATTTCGGCTTTGTAATGTTCTCCATTATTTTTGAAATGTTTTATAGCATCATTTCTCTTCCAAACTTCTCTATAAGTTTTTTCATTCCTATCAACAATATCTTTCATTTTGTTCTCTATCTTTTCTAAATCTTGTTGCGTGAATGGCTCTTTCCTCGCAAAGTCATAATAAAAACCATCTTCAATCACTGGGCCTATTGTTACTTGCGTTCCAGGAAAAAGTTCTTGGACTGCCATTGCCAAAATATGGGCGGTATCATGCCTAATTGTTTCAAGCCCTTCTTTATCTTTTGATGTAAATATCTTTACTTTAGAATCTTTTTCAATTTTAAAATCTAGGTCTTTAAGCTGACCATCTACACTAATAATTAATGCTTGCTTTGATAATGATTTACTTATTTTTTCAGCAAGCTGAAAACCAGTTACACTTTCACTAAAACTTAATAGTTTTCCGTCTGGTAGAGTAATATTTGGCATTTAATTAATTAATTTTTTGTACTCTGAATAAGTAGAAAAACACATTTTTTCAACATTAAACTTCGTAGAAACATTTTTTCTACCTTCTTTTCCCATTTGTTCAATTGTTGATTTATCAAAATTGAAAAACTCAATTATTTTTTTACTTAAATCGTCTGAGTCTCCAGCATCAAATAAGATACCTGTTTTATTATTTACAATAGTTTCTTTCGAGCCACCCAGATTGCTTGCAATAATGGGTTTTTCCATTGATTGTGCTTCCACTGCTATTCTGCCAAATGCCTCGGGTTCAATTGATGTTGATACTATCAAGTCGCTAATTTTATAAGCTAAAGGCATATTTTCACAATGATCAACAAATTTTATTTGATCATTCATTCGATACTGTTCTACTAGCCTTATAAGTTTTTTCTTATACAAATCTCTTCCTTGATCACTTCCAAGTATCACTGCTTTAAACGACTTGTGACCTAATTGAATATTTATTTTATTCATGGCTTCAATAAACATTTCATGACCTTTCCACTCAGTAATTCTTCCAGGTAATAATATTGTTTTTTTTTCAACCTCAAGATTCCAAGATTTAAACAGTTTATCTTCGTCTTCAGTAAAAGTTGTTGAAGCATCAAAATAATCGATGTTTATTCCTCTAAAAATTACTAGAAATTTTTTAGAGTTATTTAGATATTCCTTATAATTTTCTTTAATATGAGAAAATATAAAATTTGATCCAGCTATAACTAAATCTGATCTTAACATTACAGAATTATAAAATTTTTTAATCTTACTTTTAAAATTATATGTACCATGAAAAGTTGTTACAAATTTTTTTCTAGTAATTTTAGAAGCTAAAAAACATGACCATGCCGGAGCCCTACTCCTAGCATGAATTATGTCTATATTATAAAAAAAGACAATGACTGAAATCAAAATTGTATTTAATAACATTATAATGGGGTTTTTAGAATTTACAGGAAGTCTTATGTATTTTACTTTTTTTTTATTTATGAATTTGGTTAATGGTCCACCATTTGTAATTAAAAATGAGGTACAATTATTTTCAAATAGATAATGCGCTATATCAAAACAACCTGTCTCAGCCCCTCCATAACCTAATTTTGGTATTACTTGCAGAACTTTTAATTTTGATGACATTAACTGTTACTATATATTAATAAATAGAGCGTATAAACTTTTATGAACAAGTATAAATTTTTGCAAATTTCTAAAAGCATTAAAATTAGATATCTACATCATAATTCAAATAATAATTTATATATTGTTTTTCTTCATGGATTTATGTCTGATTTAAATGGTGAGAAACCAAAGATTTTCAAAAGATTTTGTAAAAACAATAAATTAGGCTTTTTAGCAATTGAATACTCTGGTCACGGAAAATCAACAGGTGAGTTTACAAAAGGGAACGTAACAAAATGGACAAACCAAGTCAAAAAAGTAATTAAAAGAGTTTTAAAAAAAAAAGATTTTATACTTATAGGTTCAAGTATGGGTTCATGGATATCTGTCAATCAATTTAAGTTTTTTTCAAAACAGATTAAAGGTTTTATAGGAATAGGATCAGCACCAGAGTTTTTAGAGAGGGTAATGTGGAAAAAATTTACAGTCAAAATGAAAAAAGAAACCATAGATAAGGGTGTATACAACCTTAAACATGGTGGTTTTGAATATCCAATCACCTACCAACTTATTAAGGATGGAAGAAAAAATTTAGTATTGAACAAAGAAATTAATGCTAAAATACCTGTAACTCTTTTTCATGGATCAAAAGATGAGGCAGTTCCAGTAATTTTCTCAAAGAAACTTATTAAAATCTTTAACAATGCAAATAAGAAACTTAATATTATTAAAAATGGTGATCACAGCCTTTTTGCAAAAAAATATCAATTAAAAATAATTAGAGAGTTAAAATCAATAATTTCTCAGTACTAATTAGCTTGCAAAGCTTTTGACTGACTTTAATGTTATAGGGTTATCTAATTTATCAAGCATTTCTTTTGGACAAACTTGATAAAAGTTTTTTATCTCACTTTCAAAATTATCTAAAATTTTCTTTGCATACTCCGAGTGAGTTTCACTCACGTGTTCTGAAATGATTTCCCTGAGGTAATTTTTCCAGTAATCCGTTTCTGGTATCTGCCAGATAACACTCTCAGAATTTACACGCTTCTCAAAATTATTGTTTTTGTCATAAACAAATGCCATACCACCAGTCATACCAGCAGCAAAATTATCTCCAACATCTCCTAAAATAATAATATTTCCTCCTGTCATATACTCGCATCCATTTGAATCACAGCCTTCAACTACAGCTGTGGCACCAGAGTTTCTCACAGCAAATCTTTCTCCTGCTTGTCCAGCTGCAAAGAGTTTTCCAGAGGTAGCACCATACAAAACTGTATTTCCAATTATTGTATTCTCATTTGAAATCAAATTACTCTCGTCCTGTAGTTTTATAGAAATAGATCCACCAGAAAGACCTTTACCTACATAGTCATTTGCATCACCTTTCAAATTCAATTTTAAACCCTTAATTGCAAAGGCTCCAAAAGATTGACCTGCCGAGCCTTTAAAATTCAGTGATAAATAATTTTCATCTAGTTTGTTGTTTCCAAATTTTTTATATAAGTGATAAGAGATTCTTGTACCTACAGCCCTATCAGTGTTTTTAATTTCAAATTCAGTCTCAATTGTTTTATTTTGATCAATTAATTTTTCTATGTCTGGCCATATTTTTTGATCTAAGGTGTCTGGAACCTCATTGATTTTTGGATGTTCACAATATCTTTTATTTTTTCCAGGATCTGCTTGAACAAAAAGTGGATTTAAGTCTAAGTCATCTAAATTTGGAGATCCTTTGCTAACTTGTCTTAATAAGTCTGTTCTACCAATAACTTCATTCAATGATCTAAATCCTAGTTCAGATAGAATTTGTCTTACCTCTTCTGCAATAAAAGTGAATAAGTTAACAACTTTATCCGGTGTGCCTGTAAATTTTTCTCTTAATTTTTCGTCTTGGGTGCAAACTCCAACTGGACATGTATTTGAGTGACACTGTCTAACCATTATGCAACCCATAGCAACTAAAGCTGTAGTTGCTACTCCAAATTCCTCTGCTCCCATCATCGCTGCTATTACCACATCACGACCTGTTTTAATTCCTCCATCAGTTCTAAGTGTAACTTGATGTCTTAAGTTGTTTAAAGTAAGAACTTGATTTGCTTCTGTAAGTCCCATTTCCCAAGGTATTCCAACATATTTTACACTTGTTTGAGGAGTAGCCCCAGTTCCTCCTGAGTGACCAGAAATTAAAATTATATCTGCTTTAGCTTTTGCTACTCCAGCTGCAATTGTTCCGATACCTGATGAAGCTACCAACTTCACGCCTACTCTTGCTTTTGGATTTATTTGTTTAAGATCATAAATTAGTTGGGCCAAATCTTCTATGGAATAGATATCATGATGGGGCGGTGGTGAAATTAATGTAACTCCAGGTGTAGAATGTCTTAATCTTGCAATTTCATTTGTAACTTTGAAGCCTGGTAATTGACCACCTTCACCAGGTTTTGCACCTTGGGCAATTTTGATTTCTATCTCGTTACAATTATTTAAATAATTTATTGTTACCCCAAACCTAGCTGAAGCTATTTGTTTTACTCTTGAATTCGCACTATCCCCATTTTCTCTAATTTTAAATCTATCTTCGTCTTCGCCTCCTTCTCCACTACATGAGGCACCCTTTATTCTATTCATGCCAATCGCTAATGTTTCGTGTGCTTCTTTGGATAAAGCACCATGAGACATACTTCCACTACCAAATCTTTTCATAATGTCTTGCACATTTTCTACTTCATCAATATTGATTGGATTTTTCGATTTAAAATCAATTAAGTCTCTCAAGCTGATTGGCTGTAGGTTATAAATTCCTTTAGTATATTTCCTATAAACTTCAAAAGAATTTTCAGTAACTGCAGTTTGTAAAAGATGAATTAATTTACCTTGGTATTGATGCGTCTCACCGTTTTTCCTGTAACGGTATATTCCTCCAATCGGTAATATATTAGATTTGTTTTCGAACGCTTGTTTGTGAATATTTCTAATTTTTTTTTCAATACCTGTTAGACCAATTCCAGAGATTTTAGATAGCACACCGGGAAAAAAGTCTTTAACAATTGTTCTGCTAAGACCTACTGTTTCAAAATTACAACCCCCTCTGTAAGAACTAAGGACAGAAATTCCCATTTTTGACATAATTTTTAATAAACCTAAATTGACAGATTTGATAAATCTGGAAACGCACTCGTCAAAACTTAGATTTCCAAATAATTTTTTTGAATATCTTTCAAATAAGCTATCAAACGCTAAATAAGGATTAACCGTAGTTGCTCCTACACCAATTAAAGTTGCAAATGAATGTGTATCAAGAGCATCACCAGTTTGAACATTTATTGAAACGTATCCTCTTAAACCTAATTTTATTAGATGAGTATTAACAGCACCTATACAAAGTAGCATTGGCATTGGTAGCTTTTCGCTTGAAATATTTTTATCAGTTAAAATAAGCTGTGTAATTCCCTCTCTTGCTGCTTGCTCTGCTTGACTTTTTAAATTTTCTAAAGCGTTTTCTAAATCTGAATTTTTATCAAACAGACACTCTAAAACTCTTTGATTTTTTCCGAAGAAGTCTATGAATTTGTCAAACTGAGAATTCGATAGAATTGGGCTATCTAAAACGTAAATGTTTTCCTCAGTAAGATTGTCAAAATCTAATATATTACCAAGATTCCCAAATCTTGTTTTTAAACTCATTACCTTATTTTCTCTTAAAGAGTCGATGGGTGGATTGGTTACTTGACTAAAATTTTGTCTAAAGAAGTGATACAAAGGTCTATATTTGTCAGAAAGTACTGCTAATGGAGTATCATCACCCATAGATCCAGTTGCTTCTTTTGCATCCTCTGCCATTGGGTGTAAAATTAATTCTAAATCTTCTAAACTATATCCAAAACAATGCTGTCTAGTTCTTAACTCTTCATTATGAAATATATTTTTTTCGTTCTCGATTGGAAACTTTTTATCTAGATCAATTATTTGATTATTAAAATGTTTATACTCTTTTGCTAAGTAATTTTTAATATCGCTGTTTGTGAATACTTTTCCTTTTTCAATTCTTACACCAATTATTTCTCCAGGTCCTAATCTTCCTTTGGTTACAATTTTTTTTTCATTAAGATCGACCATTCCAGTTTCTGATCCAGCAAATAATAATCTATCTCTTGTAACAGTATATCTCATTGGCCTTAGACCATTTCTATCAGTAGCTGCGATTACCCATTCATTGTCTGTCGCTGCTATAGCAGCAGGACCATCCCAGGGCTCCATGGTGCTGTTAAGAAAATTAAATAGTTGAAGATGATCCTTTGGAAGAACTTTACTTTTTTTTGACCATGCATCAGGTATTAAAAGTAATTTAGCTAAAGGTGCAGGTTGTCCTGAAATATTTAGTAATTCAAATACATTATCTAGCGATGCAGAGTCTGAGTTTCCAGATGGGATTACAGGTTTTAAATTTTCCATATCATCAAACAATGGGCTATGCATTTCTTGCTCATGAACCTTCATCCAGTTAATATTTCCTTTTAGAGTATTTATCTCACCGTTATGAGCTATTGCTCTAAAAGGTTGTGCTAAATCCCAACTGGGTGCTGTGTTAGTAGAAAATCTTTGATGAAAAATTGCAAATCTTGAAATAAATCTCTCATCTTTAAGATCAGTATAAAAATCTGACAAAGCCTCAGCAAGAAACATTCCTTTATAAATAATTGATTTAGAACTAAACGAACAAATATAAAAGCCATTAAGCTGGTTGTTTAGAGCTTCGTTCTCAATTTTTCTTCTTGTTTCATATAGAACTCTCTCTAAATTTTCACCAATTATTTTTTTATCATTATGTTTGAATAAAACTTGTGTAATCTCAGGTCTTGTATTTTCAGCTTTTTCGCCGAGCACAGAAGGATTTACAGGAACCTGACGCCAACCATAAATATTGAAGTTTTTTTTTGTTAATTCACTTTCTACAATTATTCTACATTGTTCCTGGCCTTGATAATCATTTCTTGGCAAAAAAATCATTCCAACACACAAATCAGAGTCGTCATGTCTGTGGCCAGTTATTTCAATTTTTTCAATGAAAAAATCTTTTGGAATCTCAATATGTATTCCTGCTCCATCACCAGTTTTACCATCTGCATCTATAGCTCCTCGATGCCATACGGCTTTTAGAGCTTGGATTCCATACTCGACAACTTTTCTAGACTTTATTCCCTCTGTTGATGCTACCAGTCCTACACCACAAGCATCATGCTCCATAGTCTCGTTATAAACAAAATTTTGCTTTAACTGGTCCAGATTTTTTTTATAAATGTTCATTAAGCAACTTTTTGTTTTTGTTTTAATTGAAGATAATTTGAAATTGATAAAGCTGCGTCCCTACCATCTTTAATTGCCCAAACAACTAACGAAGCTCCTCGCACAATATCACCAGCTGCAAAAACACCTGGAATATTTGTTTCCATGGTATCAAAATCAGCTTTAATTGTACCCCATTTTGTGACTTGTAATCTTTCCTCTTGGAATAGTTTAGGCAACTCCTCAGGATCAAATCCTAATGCTTTAATTACTAGGTCAGCTTTGATTTCAAATTCCGAATTTTCTTTTATAATTGGTTTTCTTCTTCCACTTTCATCTGGATCTCCTAGTTCTATCTTGTCTACCAGCAAACTTTCTACTTTATTTGTTCCTTTAAATTTTTTTGGACTACTTAGCCAAACAAACTCAACTCCTTCTTCTTCTGCATTA
>CACMRY010000009.1 GCA_902616205.1 uncultured Pelagibacteraceae bacterium | reverse complement strand
TTGATAGAAGCTCAGAGAGCATAATGGTTGTAGCTTCAACAGAAGGAGGAATGAGTGTTGAAGAAATTGCTAAAGAAAAACCTGAAACAATTATAAGGTCTAAAATTGAAGTAGCAGTTGGAATTCAAAGTTTTCAAGCAAGAGAACTTGCATTTGGATTAGGAATTGATTCTGATTTAATTGCTAGAGCATCTGATACAATTATTGGATGTGCTAAAGCGTTTAGCGAATTAGATGCTACAATGGTTGAAGTAAATCCATTAGTCATTTCAAAACAAAAACAAATATTAGCTTTAGATTGTAAAATGAGCTTCGATAACAATGCTATGTTTAGAAGAAATAAAGTATCAGAGTTAAGAGATAAATCACAGGAAGATGAGAAAGAAGTATATGCATCAGATAGAGGGTTAAATTATGTAAGTTTAGAGGGAAACATTGGTAATATTATTAATGGAGCTGGACTTGCTATGGCCTCGATGGACATGATTAAATTAGCTGGAGGAGAACCTGCAAACTTTTTAGATGTTGGTGGTGGAGCAACACCAGAAAAAATCGTTAAAGCTTTTAGGTTAATAACAATGGATAAAAAAGTAAAAGTAATTTTAGTAAATATTTTTGCAGGTATAAATAGGTGTGATTGGGTTGCAGAAGGCATAGTCCAAGCACTTGAGAAAATAGAGGTAAAGGTTCCATTAGTTATTAGATTAGCTGGGACTAATGTTGAAAAAGGAAACAAAATTTTAAAGGACAGTAAAATAAACTATATTGAGGCAAGTACTCTAGAGGAAGCTGCTAATAAAGCTGTGGCGGCATTATAATTTATGTCAGTAATTATTCATAAAGACACAAAAATTATTATCCAGGGTTTTACTGGAAAGATGGGCACTTTTCATGCGGAGGAAATGATTAAATATGGATCCAACATTGTTGGTGGTGTAACACCAGGCAAAGGAGGTCAAAAGCATTTAAATAAACCAGTATTTAACACTGTAAAAGATGCTGTTAAAAATACAGGTGCTACAGCATCAATATTATTTGTACCTCCCGCCTTTGCGGCAGACTCAGCAATGGAGGCAGCTGATGCAGGAATAAAAACTTGTGTAGCTATTGTAGATGGAATTCCATCACACGATATGATCAGAATCAAAAGATATATGAGACGATATTCTAAAACAGAAAAAATGACTTTAGTTGGACCTAATTGCGCTGGAATAATCAGTCCAGGAAAATCAATGTTAGGAATAATGCCTGGACATATTTACAAAGAGGGTAGAGTTGGAATTATAAGCCGGTCGGGTACATTAGGTTATGAAGCTGCTCAACAAATGAAAAATTTAGATATAGGAATTTCAACAAGTGTTGGTATTGGTGGTGATCCTATTAATGGAAGTTCATTTAGAGATATAATTGAAAAGTTCGAAGTAGATGATGAGACTGATGCGGTTTTAATGATTGGTGAAATAGGTGGACCTCAAGAAGTTGCAGCTGGGGAATTTGCAAAAGAAAACATGAAAAAACCTGTTATAGGATATATTGCTGGTTTAACAGCCCCAAAAGGAAGAGTTATGGGTCACGCTGGAGCAATAGTCTCAGCTTATGGAGAAAGTGCAATTGAAAAGGTTGAAATTTTAAAAGATTGTGGTGTTACCATATCAAAAAACCCTTCTGTAATGGGTGATACTGTAAAATCAGTCTTGGAAAAAATGTAAATGTCTTACGATGATAAAAATATATTTGCAAAAATTTTAAGAGGTGAAATTCCTTGTAAAAAAATTTACGAAGATGATTTTGTATTATCTTTTTATGACATAAATCCACAAAAAAAAGTTCACGCATTAGTAATTCCTAAAGGAAAATATATTAACTTAGATGATTTTAATAAAAACGCATCTAAGGATGAAATTATAGGACTTATTAAAGGAATATCTACTGTTGCCGATAAACTAGGTATTTCCTCTGAAAAAGGTAATGGGTATAGAACTTTAGCGAACATCAATGAAGATGGAGGACAAGAAGTTCCACACTTACATTTCCACCTATTCGGTGGTGAAAAAGTGGGTAAAATAGTTTCGTGATAACAAAAATAAACCGAAATTATTTAGAGATTAATTCTATTGAAGAATTAAATTATTCTCAAAGTCCAAATAATAAATGTGAATTGTTTGAGATAAATCCACCAGATTTTCAAATAAATAAATTTTTTTATAAACAAATTGGTAGTGATCACAGATGGATTGACCGTTTAGTTTGGGATGATCAAAAATGGATATCTTACGTGAATAATTCAAATGTTAAAACATATGTGTTGAAAGAGAATGATGATTTAGTTGGATATTTTGAGCAAATAACAAACACAGAAAGAAATGACTGTGAAATTGCTTACTTCGGAATTTTAAAAGAGTTCTATGGCAAAAAATATGGAGCCTATCTTTTGTCCTTAGCTATAACAAAGTGTTTTGAGAAAAAAATTAATAAGATATGGCTTCATACTTGTTCCCTAGATCATGAAAATGCACTTAAAAATTATTTAGCCCGTGGAATGAAAATATTTAAGTCAGAGACAATAAATTTAGATATTAATTAGTATATTTTCTAATATCAAAAATATTTTCATCAACTTGAATGTTTTTTTGAACAATTGATAGTTTTGTTTCTACTTTATTTTGGTAAATATCAATTGTTGACCAACCTACCAGGTTAAGATTGAGACTGTCGAAGTAAATAATTATTTCTAAATTTTCATAATACAATTCAAATTTATAATACTCATTTACAGAAATCTCTTCTCCAAGCTCTCCAATTTTATTAACGATAAACTCCTTATCCAAAATCAAATTAAGGGGAGTTTTATCTAGAGAATATCTAAAATATTGATTATTTTTGTTAGAATTTATCAACAATGACTTACCGTTAGAAACTAAAACTTTTTTATAGAAGTCATCATATTCACAAAAAATCTTTTTTGGATAATGAATGATGCAGCTTCCAGTTTCTATTTTTTCACCAATTTTTTGTTCAAATTTAAACTTGAGACTATCTGTTGAAATAAGATTTGATATTATTTGGGATTTAACAGATCCATGAACAATTGTAGTTGATAAAAAAAAAAATATAAGAATGAATTTTTTCATTTAAGAACTTCCCTTTTACCTACATGATTAGCTTTACTCACTTCTCCATTTAATTCCATCTGATCAATTATTCTTGCTGCACGGTTATATCCAATTTGAAGTTTTCTTTGTAAGAAAGATGTAGAAGCTTTTCTCTCACTTTTGATGATCTCAAGAGCAGTTTCATATAATTCATCTAAATTTTCATCTTCTTTGTTAGATGATTTCGAATCTTTTTCATCTGCAAAATTTAAAATCTCGTCAACGTAATTTGGTTCAGCTTGATTTCTTAAAAAATTATTTATTTTCTCAATTTCGTTTTCAGATACAAATGGAGCATGAATTCTAACAATTTTATTCGCAGAGGACATGTAAAGCATATCTCCTTTTCCAAGCAATTGTTCTGCACCTTGTTCTCCAAGAATTGTTCTACTATCTATTTTAGAAGTAACTTGAAAAGATATTCTTGTCGGAAAATTAGCTTTTATAGTTCCTGTAATCACATCTACGCTTGGTCTTTGAGTTGCCATTATAATGTGAATTCCAGCAGCTCTTGCCATTTGAGATAACTTTTGAATATAATTTTCGATTTCTTTACCAGCGACCAACATAAGGTCAGACATTTCATCAACAATTACGACAATATATGGCATCGATAATTTGTGTTTCTCGTTATAGCCATCTATATTTCTAACCCCAACTCGTGTCATAAGCCTATATCTGCTCTCCATTTCCTTGACGACCCATCCTAATACAGATGCAGCTCTTTTTGCCTCAGTAATTACAGGACATAATAAGTGGGGAATTCCCTCATAAGTGGATAGTTCAAGCATTTTTGGATCTATCAAAATAAATTTACATTTTTCAGGAGGGTGTCTGTAAAGTAGTGATAATATTATTGTATTGATACAAACTGATTTTCCAGATCCTGTAGTACCAGCAATCAATAAATGAGGCATAGAACTTAGATCTCTTGTAATAGGCATACCAGAAATATTTTTTCCAAGAGCAATAGGTAACTTGATATTTTTTTTTGAAAATTCATTAATAGAAATTATTTCGCTAAGATAAACATTTTCTCTTGAGGATTTTGGTAATTCAATCCCAATTGAGCTACTACCAGGAATAGTAGCTATTCTAGCCGACTCAGAACTTGTATTTCTCGCAATATCTTCTGATAAATTTATTATTTTAGATACCTTAACACCTGGGGCAGGTTCAAATTCGTTTAATGTAACTACTGGTCCATTACTAATTTTATTTATTTTTCCCTCAACACCAAAATCTAATAAAATTTTCTCAAGCATTTTTTCATCTACCCTAACTTCGGATGAATTCTCCCTCTCCTTTTTTGTTGGTTGTTTTAAAAAATCTAATGTGGGAAGTTTAAATTTGGCTGGTTTGATTTCAGTCTCAAGTTTTTTATCAAAAGAGAAATTTTCTTGAATTGATACTTGGCTTACTTCAGGTCCTATATTTTCCTCTATTTCTGTATTTATTGAAACATCTTCAACTTTGTCTTTTCTTTTAAACAATAAAGATATTTTTTTAATGATATCTAATATGTATGAAATTTTAAAATTTATACTTTTTAAAAAAAATAATAATATAAAAATAATTAATAAGTAATATGAAATTTTTTCTGAACTTTTAATTAGTTTTAATATAAAAGTTTCTTCAAATAGATTACCTAAAAAACCATTATTACCATTTATTATTAACCAATAAGAATTTTCATAAAACGCGGAAAAAAACAATGAAGCTAATAAAATATAAAGAATTATAAAAAATAAATTTTCAATTATTGATAAAAATTTTTTTGATATAGCAATACTTAAACCCGTAAAAAAAAATGTGAACGGTATAAGTAAAGAAACTAAACCAAAACTTTGGAACAATAGATCGGATAAAAAACTTCCTTTTGAGCCCATTAAATTTTTAATCGGGGTATTTTCTGGAAAAATAAAATTAGGATCCTCTGCGGAATAAGTCACTAAGGATATAAAAATAAAAATTGATACTAAAATTACCGATATACCAACTAATTCTGCCAATCTATTAATACAAAAAGTGCCAATTTTATTAATTAATTCTTTCATATTACGCAAATCAGATTTGTCACTTTTACCATTATACTATTATTGTTAAAATTAAATAATAAATGAATGCATGTCTAATAGGCTTTAATCTTACAAATTTTTTATTAGCAATATTGCTTAGTAAAAAAGGTTTTAAAGTAGATATAATTTTTGAAGAAAAAAATACATATAAATTTACAAATAGAACAATAGGTGTATCAAAAAAAAATATTGAATTTATCAAATCTTTTTTACATATTCCAAGTCAATATCTTTGGCCAATTAAAGAAATTGAAATTTTTAATTTAAATAATCATCCATCCAAAAAAATTAAATTTAAAGATAATGAAAATGAAAACTTTTTTATTATAAAGCAAGATTATTTCAACAATCTATCTGAAAGAAAATGTAGAAAGTTAAAAAATGTTTATTTTAAAAAATGTAAAAAAAACGAAATTTTAAAATTAGAAAAAAATAACAGTTATAATTTAATAATAAATTCTCAGTCAAACAATATCCTTGTGAAAAAGTTTTTTTCAAACAGTATTAAAAAAGATTATGAGAGTTCAGCTTTTACTACGATAATAAACCATAAAAAATTTGATAACTACAAAGCTACTCAAGTTTTTACAAAATATGGACCACTAGCTTTCCTGCCATTATCAAGAAACAAAACATCGATAGTTTATTCTGTCCAAAAAAAATTTAGACTTAATTTAGATCAGATAAAAAATGAAATACTAAAGTATTCAAAAAAATACGATTTAAAAAAATTGAATGATTTAGAAAAATTTGAACTTAAATACAACTTCTCTAGAAAATTTATTCATAAAAATATTGTCTGTTTTGGTGATGCTTTGCATAAAATTCATCCTTTAGCTGGTCAAGGATTTAATATGACATTAAGAGATTTAAAATTACTTTTGAATATAATTGAAAATAGAATAAATTATGGCTTAGAAATTGATAGATCAACTCTAATAGAGTTTAAGAATAAAAGTAAACATTTTAATTATATTTTTGGTATTGGAATAAATCTTATCAATGAATTTTTTAAATTAGATAGTAGGTTTAATGGTAAATTATCAGATAATATTTTCAGTTTCTTAGATACAAATGAATTATTTAAAAAGAAATCAATTTCAATTGCTGATAAGGGTATAAACTTTTCTACTGAATAGTTTTGTTTGCAAAATTATAATTAGTGTAAGTAATTAATATTTCTTCTAACTTCTTTTTTCTATCTATTAAATTCCTTGTCTCTAATAAAATCTGTTTTTCCTCTAATGTAAATGGCGAAGCCATAGATAACGTATTTATTGTTTGCCCAACGTTTTGTTTCTCAAGATCATTCCAATTAATTTGGTAACCTTGTTGTTCAAATAGTTTCTTAAGGTCATTAAAGACTTGTTTTAAATCAGAAAATTTTACTTGCTCATTTTTTTCAATTAAGTCATTAGAAAATTTTTCAAAATTTACTTCACATTCTCTATAAAGTTTATCTGAATTTATTTCACTAATTGTTTCGTATCTACATACTCCATTTAAAACTATTAAATATCTGCCATCATCTGTTTCATTAAAACTTGTAATCTTTCCAACACAACCAATTTTATGGAGATCAGGTTTTTTTAAATTGCCAGTTTTCTTAGGCTGTATCATCCCAATATATCTGTTGCTTTTCATACTATCATCTATCATTTGTATATACCTTGGCTCAAAAATATTTAATGGAACTGTAGTTTTAGGAAAAATTATAAAATTAGACAGTGGAAAAACGGGTATTTTTTTTGGTAAATCCTTATTTATCAACATAACTTTTTAATTTAAAACAAGTATATAGTATTACATCTTTACATTTCAATGAGAGAAAATAATTTAAATTTTGATAAACCAAAAATTTTCAAACTTTTCCAGGATAAAAAGTATGCCAAAATATCAAAAATCTCTAAATCGATACTGAAAACTTTTAGTAAAGACAAAGAGATTTATAAAATTATAATATTAAGTGAATTAAATGAAAAAAACTTTAAGAATGCCAAAATTGTATCCGAGAAACTACTTGACTTAATTAACGATGCTGAAACCAATTATATACATGGCAATGTTTTAAAAATACAAAAAAAATTTAAGGAGGCAATAATTTTTTATCAAAAGGCAATTGATTTTAAAAAAGATTATTTTGAGGCATATAACAATCTTGCTACATCACAAAAACATATTGGTTTAAAACATGAAGCACTTGAGAATTACAAACATGCTATTTACTTAAAGAAAAACAATTTAGAGGCTCATTATAATTTAGCTAATCTATTATATGATGAAAAAAAGTTTGAAGAGGCTCGTGAAAACTATGAGAAAGTAATTAAAATTGATAATAATTTTCCACAATCGTATTTATCAATAGGTCTTATTAATTCTGTTCAAGGAAAATTTGAAGAGGCAAAGAATTATTTTTTAAAAGCTACAGAGAAAGATAAATTTTTAACTGAGGCATATGTTTATTATGTAAATACGAGAAAAATTGATAAGAATGATAATATAATTAAAATTTTAGAAGAGCTTATAAATAGTAAAGATCTCCATCCTAAGCATGAACAAGATATCTCATACGCACTTAGTAAAGTTTATTTCGATATAGATAATATTGACCTTGGATTTAAATTCTTAACAAAAGCAAAAAAATTGTATTTAAAAAAAATCAACTTTTCAATTGAAGAAGAAAAAATTTCATTTCAAAAAGTAAAAAATTACTTCTCAACAAAAAAATTTAAAGTAATAGATTTTAAGGACACTTATAAAGTTTACCCAATATTTATAATAGGAATGCCTAGATCTGGAACTAGTCTATTGGAGCAAATAATTTCAACACACTCCGAAGTTTTTGGTGCTGGAGAATTAAGGATTATGCCTAGAATTTTCTATGACACTAATTGGAATGAAAAAACAAGTCCAGAAGAGCTTTTCAGATTTGTAAGAAGAGAATATTTGTCAAATTTAGGAAAAATAATTACATCAAAAAAATTTATTGTAGATAAAATGCCTTTTAATTTTTTTGCAGTGGGATTTATTTTAAACTCAATTCCAGAGGCAAAGATCGTTCATATGTCAAGAAATCCAATGGCTGTTTGTTGGTCAAATTACAAGTCCAATTTTTTTGATAACACTGGCATGGATTATGCTCACAAATTAGAAAGCATAGCAGAATACTATGTTATTTATAATGAAATGATGAATTTTTGGAGAGATAAATACCCCTCGAGACTTATAGAAATTGATTATGATAAATTTGTTTTAGATTATGAGACTAATTCAAAATCAGTTATATCAGAAATTGGCCTTAATTGGGAAAGTGAAATTTTAAAATTTTATGAAAATAATAGAGTGGTTGAAACAAATTCTTTATTACAAGTAAGAAGCAAAGTGTATCAAGATAGTTCACAAAAATGGAAAAAATATGAAAAATATTTAACTTCAGTTATGGAAATACTTGATAATAATAACATTAAATTTTAAATAATGATTCTTTGGATAGCTTCTTACCCTAAGAGTGGAAATACTTGGGTAAGATCACTTATTTGTTCATATTATTATACAAATGATGGTGTGTTTACAGATGATACATTGTTAAAAAATATTGGGCAGTTTCCTGAAAAAAAATACTTTGGAAAGTTTAACTATAATATTTCAGTTCCAGGTGATACAACTAAATTTTGGATAAAAGCTCAAGAGTCGATCAATGAAGACAGAAAATTCAGATTTTTTAAAACACATAATTTTTTAGGAAAAATTAATAATATACAATTTACAAATGAAGAAAACACTTTAGGTGCAATATATATTTTAAGGGATCCAAGAAATATAATTACTTCTGTTAAAAATCATTTTGAAATGACTTATGAGGAATCTTTAGAATTCATGCTTAATGAAAGAAAATTCACTTATGATTATTTCAAAAAAAATGATTATGGCGATTTTCAGTTTTTAAGCTCATGGGAAAAGAATTACCAAACATGGATAAATAATAATATGTTTCCAACATTAGTAATCAAATATGAAGACTTAATTAATAATACTTATGACGAGTTCGAAAAAATTATAAATTTTATAGATAATTTGATGAAGAAAAAAAATGAATTTGATAAAAAAAAAGCGCTAAATGCTTTATCAAGTACTAATTTTCTAAACTTAAAGAAAATTGAGAATACAAAAGGTTTTTCAGAGTCCTTATACTCAAAAAAAAACAATAAAAAAATACCTTTTTTTTATTTAGGACCTGAAAATAATTGGGAAAATAAGTTGGAAAAAGATTTTAAACTTAAAGTAAATGAAGTATTTAAAAAGAACTTGAAGGAATTACATTATTTTTAATTTTTTTTAGCAAATTTTGCCTCTTGCTTAAAAGAGAAAAAACTACTACCTTTAAACTAATGTATTAAGCGGGCATAGCTCAGTGGTAGAGCGTCTCGTTGCCAACGAGAAGGTCGTGGGTTCGAGTCCCATTGCCCGCTCCATAAAATTTAAAAATTGAAAATAATATTTACCAATGATTTTTTGGATTGCTTCCTATCCTAAGAGCGGAAATACCTATTTACGATCATTCTTAAGCTCATATTACTTCAGTAAAAATGGAAAATTCGACTTTACTTTGCTAGAAAATATTAAAAATTTTCCAGGGGTACATTATTCAAAAAACAGATCAGATAGCAATCTAGAGGCGAGCAGAAATTGGATTATAAATCAAAATTATTTTTTTGAGAAAGAAAAACTTAATTTCTTAAAAACACATAACTCGATGAAACTTTTTGAAGGAAACAAATTTACTACTAAGGATCAAACTATTGGTGCTGTATATATATATAGAGATCCAAGAAACATTATAACATCATTAAAAAATCATTATTCAATGAATTACCAAAATGCCTTCAATTTTATGATAGACGATAAAAGCTTCATAATTCAAGACTCATATGACAATGACAAAAGTAATTTTACTTACCTAGGTTCTTGGGAAAGTCATTATAAATCATGGTTTTCTATTAAAGATTTTAGGATAATGTTGATTAAATATGAGGATCTTCAAGATAGAAAATTTGAAATTTTTCTTGACCTTGTGAAATTTGTAAATTCTTTGGCAGATAAAGATGAAAAAGTTAATGAAAATAAATTAGAAAAATCTATAAAGACAACCAATTTTTCTGTTTTAAAGAACAGTGAGAGAAATCATGGTTTTGTTGAGTCAGTTAAGTCTAAAATAAGCGGTCAAAAAGTAAGTTTTTTTAATTTAGGTTTTAATAATAGGTGGAAAAAAAATTTACCTCAAGATTTTCAAATAAGTATGAGTGATTATTTTAAAGAAGACTTGAAATTTCTTAAATACTAGGGATAAATAACGAATGTCAGATTTAGCCGAAAAAAAATGTGTACCTTGTGAAGGAAATATTCCTCCATTTAAAGTAGAAGAAATACATAGCTATTTAAAAAAAGTTGATGGCTGGTCAGTTAAAGAAGATGGCTTAGATGGTTATCACTTAATAAAAGATTTTAAATTTGAAAATTTTTTAAAGAGCCAGGACTTTGTCAATAAAGTTGGAGAAATAGCCGAAGAGGAGGGACATCACCCAGATATATGGTTCGGATGGGGTTATGCTAAAATTAAAATATATACCCATGCTATAAAAGGTTTAGCTGAAAGTGATTTTATATTAGCTGCAAAAATTGATAAAATTTCTAATGTTTAAAGTGACGTGTTTTTGAAAATACAAGCACAGTCTCTGTTTCATTAGCATATTTGATAATTTCTTTATCCCTAATTGAACCAGAAGGTTGAATAACCGCACTTACACCTGCTTGAATTAAAGTTTCAATTCCATCTACAAAAGGAAAAAAAGCATCAGAAGCAGCAACTACTTGATCACTCTCTTTAATTGTTTGAAAGCTTTGCATTTTATTAATTGCTATTTTACAACTATCCAGACGGCTTGGTTGACCAGACCCAATTCCAACTGTTTTAGTGTCAGAAGTGAGTACAATTGCGTTAGACTTTACATATCTGCAAACATTAAGTGCAAACATTAGCTCTCTAAATATTTTAGATGAGGGTTTTTTTTTAGAAACAACTTGAAAATTTTTACTCTCAAACTTTTTATTATCAGGCGATTGTATGAGTAGAGAGTTAAAATTTGAGACTATGCTATTTGTGTTTTCTATTTTAATGTTTGAAGAGTCTATTATTCTTAAATTGTTTTTTTTTTTTAAAATTTTAATAGCATCTTTCTCATAACCATTTCCAATTATTACCTCAAAATAAGTTTTAGATAATTCGAATGCTAACTTTGTATTAATTTTAAAATTACAAGAGACAATTCCACCAAAAGCACTAATAGGGTCAGAAGTGAGTGCTTCTTTAAAACTACTTACCTTGTTTTTATTTATTGATACTCCGCACGGGTTTGCGTGTTTAATAATCACTGTACCAATTCCAGCTGGTAATGATTTTGATGCGTTCAGTGCTGCATATATATCGTTATAGTTATTGTAACTAAGTTTTTTTCCGTGTAACTGATCTAAATTTGTTGATAAAGAATAACTATATATTGAAGCAATTTGATGTGGATTTTCCCCATATCTTAGTTTTTCAACTAGATTTGTTGATATTACTTTTTTACTTGGAAAATTTGTCTTATTTTTTGCTGTAAAGTAATTTGAAATTATTGCATCGTAAGATGCAGTTTCAGTAAAGGCTTCCTCAGACATTTTTTGTCTAAAAGATAATGAAGTTGATCCTTTATTTTCATTAAGTTCAGATATTAAATTTTCGTATTGATCCAATTTTGTAATAATTGTGACATCTTTATAATTTTTTGCAGCTGCTCTGACCATTGTTGGTCCACCAATATCAATATTTTCTATAATTTTATTATGATTTCTACTTTTATTAATGGATTTTTCGAATGGGTAAAAATTTACTATTACTAAATCTATATTTTCAAAATCATACGATTTCATTGCAAGTTTGTGAGATTTTTTCTTTCTGTCATTTAAAATTCCAGCATGAATTTTCGGGTGCAAAGTTTTCACTCTTCCATCAAGAATTTCTGGAAATTTCGTAAAATTTGAAACCTCATTACATTTAAAACCATGTTTTTTAATTTCTTTAAATGTTCCACCAGAGCTTATAATTTTGATCCTAAATTTTTTAAGAACTGTTAAGATTTTCTTTAAGTTATGCTTATCGGAAACTGAAATTAAAGCCTGTGAAATTTTTTTCATTCAATTTTAGTTATTTCCCACTTTATCACTTGATTATTTTTTTCAGTCCAACCAGAGATAAATATATTTTGATTTTCTAAATAATTATTTTTATTACCAAAATACAATCCAGTTTCAACATCAATAGATCCATTTCTTGAATAAAATCTCCAAGCTGAATTTTCAAGTTCAATTAGTATGGTATTTTTGTCTTGAGTTTTCGTTACTTTCGTTGTTGGCATCAAATGAAATCTAATATCAAAACTTGTAGGTATAAAATTCTTATTTTTGATAAGTTTATCTGTACCTATAAATTTATTTTTTTCTGGGAAAAATTCTAATGATCTTTCATGAATAGTTCCATAATTTCTTAAATATCCATCATGTGAGCTTTTAATTAGCCAATAATTTTTTTCACATACTATATTTTTATTCAAAGTATTGAAACTTAATTTATTATATATTTCACCTTTAAAATTTTTCTTAAAAGTTACAATAGAATTGTTATTCAATATCATAGTAGAGTGAGCTGCTGTTGATCTTGAAATTAAATTCAATTTATTTTTTTTATTTTGATAATATCCTGAATTACAAATTATTTTTGTCCCTTTAAATATTGCCTCAAACGATAGAGGCCCATTTTGATAATTTTCAGAAAATTTGCTTTCTGGAGCAGGCCCAATATCCATTCCCAAAATTACGTTTTTATTTTTTAAAATGCTGTAACCACCTAAATCTGTTTTGTCACTTTTAAAAAAGTATTTTTGATGATCTAGATAAATATCAAAATCTTTTAAATTACTATTATGATTACCGTTAAATAATAAACTTTGTTTAACCGAACCCCAAACAAAGTTATATCCTTTGCCCAAGTGAAAAATTATTTCATCAAGATACTCAGGGATTTCATTTGACGATTCTTTCAAAAATTCTCTTAAAAGGATAAAATATTTTAAGTAGAATATTAGTTGTCTAATATTTCTAGATTTTGGAAAATATTCTGTATCAAAAGATGAAGTTAATATTTTTTTCAATAGTTCTAGCCCAAAATATAAATATTTTTCTTCTTTATAAGATATTCCTGTTAAAATAATTGAGGTGCATCCTATTAGTTTATCATGGTAATTGTCTGATCTTTTTATTTCATTAATTAAATGATTTGTCTGTTTAAAAATTATCTTATTAAATTTTTCCTTATATGCTTTATCTCCCTCATCATATGTTAATTGTGAATTTGTAATCCATGAAATAATTCTTCTTGATAATGTATCGATTTCCCATAAATCATCATTATATCTTTGATTATTCTCAATCCATTTGTTAATTATTGATATACAAATTTTTTTTGAGGACTTTAAATCAATTGAAAAAAGCCAAAAAAAATTATTTAATTTTTTGTAATCCTTATAAGAAAGTTTATTTACTTCCCAAATTTTGTCTGTTTCAAAATCTTCAATTTTATTTTTTGTTTTTTCATACTTTGCAATAGAACCCAAAATATTTAAAGAAGGTTTATAATTTAATGCTTTAAGATTTTTTGATGAGATTTTCTTGTCATAAATAGTAGAATTTAAATAAATTTTTCTTATTTTTTTGAAAACTTGATAAACTAATTGATTGATAATCAACGTGTAATTATACAATTTCATTTTACACTAATCTTAGTGTCTCAATATTTTTTTTAATGTCTCCTCTATTTTCTTTAAAGATTGTAGTACCAGACACCAATATATTTGCTCCAGCATTTAGAATATCTTTAGAGTTTGAAAAATTAACTCCACCATCAACTTCAATATCAAAATTATAATTATTTTTGTCTTTTATTTGTTTAAGTGATTTTATTTTATCCAATACCTGTGGTATAAACTTTTGGCCTCCAAAACCTGGAAATACGCTCATTATTAACACTAAATCAACTTTGTCTAAGTAGTCACTTATAGTTTTGATTTCTATATCAGGATTTAATGAAACTCCCACTTTTTTATCGAAACTTTTAATTAAAGATATTGTTTCTTTCATATTTTCCGTTGTTTCTGGATGAAATGTAATAATATCAGCCCCAGCATCTGAAAAGTCTTTTATATATTTATGTACTGGGGATATCATTAAGTGCACATCAAACTTTAATGAACAATGTTTTCTAAGAGCTTTAATTACTGGTGGACCAATAGTGAGATTAGGAACAAAATGTCCATCCATTACATCAACGTGGATCATGTCTGCACCGCCTTCTTCAAGCCGTTTTATTTCATTAGCCAATTGACTAAAATCTGCTGATAAAATAGATGGTGAAATTTGAATTTTTTTCATTGATACTAGGTTACTAGTACCAATTTTTAAAATTTAATTGAATTAAAAAATTGATAAATTTGCCTTGAAATTTCACTTTCGAGAGGAAATGACAACATTCCCATTACAGAATAACCCAAAATCCAAGGCATTAAATAAAATCTAATCATATAAAAAAACCAAGCGACGTATAATGGTACTAATGGTCCAATTATAAAAGATGGTGTTATTGGCTTAAAAGCATTAATTAAAGGATTTGTATACTTAACAAAAACTTTCATGAAAAAAAACTCAGAGTCTTCACGTTGAAAAATATTCATTGCAACTCTTCCAATCAAGGTCCACATAATTATTCCAAGCAAATAATCTATAAAATAGATTAAAGGATGAAAGTTTGCTGACATTTAAAATTTATATTGGAAAAATAGTTGAAATTAAAGGGGCGAAATTAATCGCCCCTTAAAAGAGTTTATTTAGTGTTGTTTACCAAGAATTGTTTTACCACTCGGTATACGTACGTTATCAACCATTTTTTGAGTAGCTTTATCTGGCTCTTGTGTCATTAAACTTACAACAACCATAGAAACTAAACTTACAGCTGATCCAAAGATACCAAATGTCAATTGTGTAATACCTAGGAAACCACTTCCACCACTTCGTACCCAAACTAAGTACCAAGCACCTGAAACTAAACCTAAGATCATTCCAGCAATTGCACCTTGTCTATTAGCTCTCTTCCACCACACACCTAGTACAAGAGGGAAGAACAATCCAGACATCGCAAAGTCAAATGCCCAAATAACCGAACCTAAGATACCTTGTATCTCCATCGCTGCGATAGTTGCTCCAGCAAAACCAATCACTACAAGTAATACCCTTGCAACAACTAGTCTCTTTGCAGTTTCCGCTTTTGGATCAATGATTTTGTAGTAAACATCATGTGATATAGCGTTTGCAATCGCTAGAATTAAACCATCAGCTGTTGACATGGCAGCAGCCATACCTCCAGCAGCAACCAGACCCGAAATTACATATGGTAATCCTGCGATCTCTGGAGTTGCTAATACAACGGCTTTACCACCCATGAAGAACTCGTTTAATTCAACAGTTCCATTTCCGTTAAAGTCGCTGATAAACATCAAGTTTGCTTGGTTCCAGTTTTGGTACCAATCTATCGCTTGAACTTCTGCTATTGATTTACCGATTATACCAGTTGATAAAGTTGGATCAATCAATGACAACTTAGAAAGTGTCGCTAACATTGGAGCAGAAGAATAAAGTAAGAAGATAAAGAATAATGACCAACCTACTGATTTTCTAGCTGCTTTTACGCTTGGAGTAGTGAAGTATCTCATCATAACGTGTGGTAATGAAGCTGTTCCCATCATCATTGCCAATGCTAATGAAATAAATGCCCAAGGTGTAGCGTTAACTGCAGAGTGAGCTTTAGTTATTCCTGCTAAGCCTTTTGGTACCAAAGCAAGATCTTCCTTAGAATTTGCAACGAAACCAAATTGCTGTTCAAGTTCACCAATTCTAGCAACCTCATCAGCTAACATAAAGTGAGGGAAGAACCCTGCACCCATTTTGTTACTGATCCAGAATACTGGAAGCAGGTAAGCTATAATTAGTACGATATATTGTGCAACCTGTGTCCAAGTTACTCCTCTCATACCACCCAACATTGAACATAATAAGATACTTATTAATCCAATATAAACAGCATACTGAAATGGAATATCAAGTGCAACAGACGCAATAGTACCTGTAGCGTTAATTTGAGCTGTTACATAAGTAAACGATGCAACAGTTAAAACAACCACTGCACAGAACCTAGCTAAATTACCACCGTATCTTGTACCTATAAAATCTGGAACTGTATAACAGCCAAATTTTCTTAAGTATGGTGCTAATAAGGATGCAACAAGCACGTAACCACCAGTCCAACCTACAAGTAGTGCCATATAACCATAACCTTTAAAGTAAATACCACCTGCCATTGCAACGAATGAAGCACCAGACATCCAGTCTGCTGCTGTAGCCATTCCATTGAATACAGTTGGTACTTGCCTTCCAGCTACGTAATAAGCATCTGCTTGGGCTGTTCGTGATAGATAACCAATTAATGCATAGATGAATACTGTAAATGCAACAAAAGCGATACCTATCGCTTTGGCAGACAGACCCATCTGTTCAGCAATTGCCATGATAACTATGAAACCTACAAATCCTCCAGTATAGATTCCATAAATTCTTGGCAAATTATCTATAAAACTACCTTTCATTATTCGTCCTCTCTTTCGCTAAAGCCGAACTCTTCATCAATTTTTTCTTGCCTGTTTGCAAACCAAAAAATTAAAATTACAAAGATTCCCAGAGATCCTTGACATGTAAACCAATATGTCCATGGATATCCAAAAGGTCCAGTGACCTCGTTCATTTCAGCTCCAAAGAGAAAGATGCCAATTGAGAAAACAAACCAGATAGCAAGTGTTATAAATAACAAGCCTCGGGATTTTTCCCAATGTTTTGTTTGATTTGACATTTTTACCTCTCTATTAAGTTATAACTTAATAAAACCATAACCATTATGAGAGCTTTGAAAAGACTAAAAATTGTACATATAAAGTACTTATTTACTTACTTTTTTAGGGTATAATTGACTTATCTCACACAAAATATGGGAAAATACAAATTAACATGGAAAGATCTCACGCTAAGAGATTTCAAAATATATTTATTCGCTATGTTTAAAGCGTTTATTCCTAAGAAAAAAATCAAAAATTTGGATCATTTAGAGGAGTTTATTCAAACAAAATCTGCATGGGTAACACAAGTAACTCTGTATAATTATTTAAAAACTAGAATGGGAACCAGATATGTGCTTCATTTTGAAAATGATGTTTTTATGGGATCAGTTAATCTTGCAAAATGGAATATTTATTCGGTATCTTTGCAGGATTTAACTTTTTTTACATTCTCATATTTAAATGTAAATTTTAACTTTCAGGAAATAAGTAAAGCAAAAGAAATATTCAATAAGATTTTAGATGATGAGATTTCAAATAAGATGCCATTGGACATCATTGAGACGGCTAGAAAAAGTTTTGATGAAAGGTTAGAAAAAATTAATTGGAATGAATATTATCAAGATTTGCCGTTCAATCCTAGCGCTTTATCATTATATAAATGGGCCCCAATAGCAGAAGAGTTGAAAACTTTAGATCGACAGATTGTACTCAATTCAATGATTTTAAAATGGGATATTATAAAAAAAGAATTTGTAAGTTTAATTCAATTTTAAATATTTTTTCTATTCTCAACTAAACTGTTTACAACACTAGGATCTGCCAAAGTGGTAGTATCACCTAATTGTTCGTGTTCATTAGCAGCAATTTTTCTTAAAATTCTTCTCATTATTTTACCAGATCTTGTTTTTGGAAGACCTGGAGTAAAATGAATAAGGTCTGGAGTTGCCAAAGGTCCAATTTGTTTCCTTACCCAAAGTTTTAAATCTCTTTCAAGTTCTCCTGTTTCTGTTTCACCGGCATTTAGAGTAACATAACAGTAAAGACCATTCCCTTTGATATCATGTGGATACCCAACTACTGCCGCCTCTGCTACTTTTGGATGGGCGACAAATGCACTTTCAATTTCTGCAGTTCCCAAGTTATGTCCTGACACTATAATTACATCATCTACTCTACCTGTTATCCAATAATAACCATCTTTATCTCTTCTACATCCATCTCCTGTAAAATATTTTCCATTGAACTGAGAAAAGTAAGTATCAATAAACCTTTGATGATCCCCATAAACTGTTCTCATTTGACCAGGCCATGATTGAGCAATACAAAGTCTTCCCTCTCCAGCGCCTTTAATTTCATTTCCATTTTTGTCAACGAGGACAGGTTTAATTCCATAGAAAGGTTTTGTTGCTGAACCCGGCTTAAGTGGAATAGCACCAGTTTGAGGAGCAATCATAATTCCACCTGTTTCAGTTTGCCACCATGTATCAACAATTGGGCATTTAGAATTTCCAACAGTTTTATAATACCACATCCATGCCTCAGGATTGATTGGTTCCCCAACTGTACCTAAAAGTTTTAGTGTTTTACGTGAAGTTTTTTTAACTGGCTTGTCCCCCTCTCGCATGAGAGCTCTGATTGCAGTTGGAGCAGTGTAGAATGTATTAACTTTATATTTATCAACTATTTGCCACCACCTTGAACTATCAGGGTAATTTGGAATTCCTTCAAACATAATTGTAGTTGCTCCATTGGAAAGTGGCCCATAAATTATATAGCTATGACCTGTTACCCAACCAATATCAGCCGTGCACCAGTAAATATCTTTTGGTTTATAATTAAAAATATATTGATGTGTCATTGAGGCATAGACCATGTATCCACCAGTTGTGTGGAGCACACCCTTCGGTTTACCTGTTGAACCTGAAGTATATAAAATGAATAAAGGATCTTCCGCATTCATTTCCTCTGGTTCACATTGACTTGAAACATCTTTAATTAATTCATGGTACCAAACATCTCTTCCGTTATCCCAGTTGATATAATTACCCGTACGTTTGACCACAATACATTTTTTTACATTTGGACAATTTAAAAGCGCTTCATCAGTTGTATATTTAAGTGGAATTGTTTTTCCACCTCTCACCCCTTCATCTGCAGTAATAATGTATTCTGACTCGCAATCGTTAACTCTTCCAGAGATAGACTCAGCAGAAAATCCACCAAAAATAATTGAATGAACTGCTCCAATTCTCACACAAGCAAGCATTAAAATTGCAAGTTCAGGTATCATTGTTAAGTAGATAGTAACTCTATCTCCTTTTTTAATTCCTAATTTTTTTAAACCATTTGCTGCTCTAGATACCTTCTGATGGAGTTGTTTGTATGTAATTTTTTGACTATCTTTTGGATCATCTCCAACCCAAATTATTGCAGTTTTATCTTTTTTATCTTTTAAATGTCTATCAATACAGTTTGCAGATGCATTTAAAGTTCCATCTTGAAACCATTTAATTCTAACTTCTTTGGTGCTGTATTTCACATCTTTGATTTTTTTATAAGGTTTAATCCATGAAATTCTTTTTCCTTCTTTTCTCCAGAATTCATCATTACTTTTGATAGATTGAGAATATTTTTGCTGGTATTTACTTTTATTTACTAAACTACTTTTTATCCATTCAGGTTTTGTTTTGATTATTACCTCTGAGACCTGATTTTTCTCTTCCGCTTGAACTTTTATTTTTTTTGTAATTTTTCTCGGAGATTTTTTTTTATTTTTAGATTTACTTTTTAATTTTTTTGAATTTTTTTTTCTAATTTTTGTTTTTTTCTTTTTTTTCTTAGGCATGTAATAATTTTAATTTAAATTCTACTCATGTTATTTATAATTTTCCAGCTTTTATAATCAACCGGCATCACCGAAAGTCTGCTTTGTTTGATCAAAGCTAAATGGCTTAAATGCTTATTTTTTTTAATATTTTCAAGAGTAACAGGAGTTTGTAGTTTGCTTTTAAATCTAACTTTAACTGCAACAAACTTCTTTTTTTTATCTGTTGGGTCTATAAAGGCACTTTTGATTACCTCGACTATACCGACAATTTCTTTACCAATATTAGAATGGTAAAAAAAACAGAGATCACCCTTCTTCATACTTTTTAGATTATTTGCTGCTTGATAGTTTCTAACTCCATCCCAATTTGCACCTTTTGATCCAGCTTTGATTTGTTGATCAACAGACCAGACGTCTGGTTCTGACTTAAGTAACCAGTATCTCATTATAATTCTACTCCTGCTCCTTTTAGGAATTTAGCATTTGCATCTAGAGGAAGTCTTGGATCTGCGGGTAAATCTAAATTATCAAATTGTTTATTTTTAAATTTTTCTAATCCTACCATTGCTATCATTGCAGCATTGTCACCACACAAATGTAAATCAGGAAAAATAGGTTTGAAATTATGTTGCATACTTACTTCAATTAATTTTTTCCTTATACCTTTATTTGCAGCTACTCCTCCAGCTACTACAAATGAACCTTTGTTTGTTGAATTTAATTTTTTAAAATCATCTAATGCAACTTTTGTTTTTGTAAACAATATTTCTTCTATTGTTTTCTGAAATGATGCTGCAAGATCAAATTTTTCCTGATCTCTTTTAATATTTTTTACAATTCTTAAAATAGCAGTCTTTAGACCTGCAAAAGATAGATTGCATCCACCTTTATTAATTATTGGTTTTGGTAAATTATATTTTTCTGGATTTCCTTTTTTAGCAAACTCTTCAATTTTAGGTCCTCCAGGAAAATCTATACCCAACAATTTTGCAGTTTTATCAAAAGCTTCCCCCAAGGCATCATCTATTGTAGTACCAAGTCTTTTATAATCTCCCAAACCATTTACGGATAGATACTGACTGTGGCCTCCAGAAATCAATAGTAGAAGATAAGGGTAATCAATTTTATCGTGAAGTTTTGGACTTAAAGCGTGTCCTTCTAAATGATTTATCCCTATAAAGGGAATACCCAAAGTTGATGCTAATCCTTTACCAAAACTTAGTCCCACTGAGAGACAAACTATTAAACCAGGACCATAAGTCGCCGCTATCGCAGAAACTTTATTTAATTCAATTCCACTATCGCTAATTGCTTTTTTCGCAATAAGGTCGATTTTTTCAACATGTGATCTAGCAGCTAATTCAGGAACTACACCACCAAACTCTTTATGAATATCAAATTGACTTGAGATTATGTTTGATAGAATTTTTGGTGTTCCATTTTGATCTTTAATTAATGAAACTGCTGTTTCATCACAACTAGTCTCTATACCTAATATTATTGGTTTTTCTGACATAAAATTTTTTTTTTAATTAATACAATTAAATTATAAGAATGTAATAGAAATTAATTTTATGAAAAGAGATAACATCATAATTGGATCAAGAGGAAGTAAGCTTGCTATAATTTATGCAGAAAAGGTGAAGAGTGAGATATCAAAATTCTATTCTGGAAAAATTGAGATAAGAAAAATTATAACCAGCGGTGATCAAAATCAAAATGAAAGACTTTCAAGTATGGGTGGAAAAGGAATGTTTTCAACAGATATTGAAAAAGAACTATTAGAAAATAAAATTGATATAGCCGTTCATGCTCTCAAAGACATGCCCTCTATTGATACTAAAGGATTAATAACAAATTGCTTTTTGAAAAGAAATTCACCAAATGAAATACTAATCAGTAAAAATTTGAAATTTAATGATCTTAAGCAAGGATCAGTTATTGGTACGTCCTCATTTAGAAGAGAATATCAGTTAAGAAATGTTAGAGCTGATTTGGTATATAAATTGATAAGAGGAAATGTTGATACAAGAATTAAAAAATTAGAAAAAAATGAGTACGATGCAATCATTTTATCAAAAGCAGGAATAGACTCTTTAAATTTACAAAATAAAATTACAGATGAATTTGATGTTGCAAAACTAGTTCCATGTGCTGGACAAGGTATAATAGCAATACAGTGCAATCAAAAAAATCAAGACATACTTAGATTAATAGAGAAAATAAATGACAAACAAACTAGAATTATTGCAAATACAGAAAGAGAAGTTCTTAAAATATTAAAGGGAGATTGTGATACAGCCATAGGCGTTTTTGCAATAATAAAGAACAATAAAATTGAACTCACAGCAGAACTATTCTCTGTTGATGGAAAAAGCAGATTTTTTATCAAGGCAGATGATGACATAGAAAATCACATGATTTTAGCAAAAAAGATTGCAGGAGACTTGAAGATTAAATCTAAAGGATCATATAAAGGTTAAAATGCACATACTATTAACAAGACCTCTAGAAGATTCCAAAGATTTGATTATAAGGTTTAAAGAACTAGGTCATCAAGTTTCACATTTGCCAGTCATAACAATTGAAAAAAAAGACTATGAGGACCCAAATTATAATGAATTCAAAGGAATAATTTTTACAAGTTCTAATGCAATTAAAAATTTAGACATTTCAAAAATAAATAAAGATATTTTTTGTTTTTGTGTGGGAAATGCTACAGAGAAAATTGCAAAAGAAAAAGGTTTTCAAAATATTTTTACTGCTGAAGGAAATGTTTCAAATTTGAAAGAAATAATTATACAAAACTTTGATCCTAAAAATGGGAATTTAATTTATGTAAGGGGAGAGTTAGTTTCTTATGACTTGGAAAAAGAGTTAAAGTTAGAAGGTTACTATGTGAAAAGAATTATTAACTATTCTGTAAACTCTAATGAAAAATTATCTGATGAATTTGTAGAGCAATTAAAAAATTCGATACCAGAGATAGTTTTTATTTATTCTGAAAATAGTGCCCGTAGTTATCTAAACTTACTTAAAAAATATAATTTAATTGATAATTGGATGGATACAAATTTAATGTGTTTAGGTGAAAAATCATCAGCTGTTCTTAACGAAATAAAGTGGAAAAAAATATTTTTATTTAATCCTGGTGAAGAAGAGTATTTACTATATAAAATTTAAATTATGGAAGTCTTAAATAATTTTAAAAGCTTATTCTTATCAGTATGGGAAAAAGGTATCCTTGGGATAGATTTTTTTCAGATCCTAGTTGGTTTGGGAATTTTCCTTCTTTTTCTTATTTTTAGGGGCTTAATAAGCAGATTAATTATTAAAAAACTTGAAATAATTTCCAAACGTACAACTAATAAACTTGACGATACATTTGTTAAATCAATGATGGGGCCTGCAAGGTTTCTTCCAATTGTGTTAGGAGTTTTTTTTGCGAGTTATTACATGTCATTTTCTGACGACATGAGAGATTTTGTGGATAATTTAAACAGGACTTTAATAACCATTTTAATATTTTGGATTATTCATCAAATAATAGAGCCAATTTCTTATATTTTAAGTGGATTAGATAAAATTTTAACAAGAGAACTAATAGGATGGATTATCAAATCTTTAAAAATTCTAATTTTTATTTTAGGTGCTGCTGCGGTTCTTGAGTTATGGGGAATTAAAATTGGACCAATTATTGCTGGTTTAGGTTTATTTGGAGTTGCTGTTGCATTAGGTGCGCAGGACTTATTTAAAAATTTAATTTCAGGAATTTTAGTTCTAGTTGAAAAAAGATTTAGGATGGGTGATTGGATCAGAGTAGACGGAATAATAGAGGGTGTTGTTGAAAAAATTGGATTTAGATCTACAGTGATAAGAAAATTTGACAAATCACTTGCAATAATTCCAAATTTTCAATTTGCTGAAAACGCAGTAATAAATGTTAGTCAAACTACGAACTGGTTAATAAGTTGGATAATTACACTTCAATATGACACCACAGTTGACCAACTTAAAACTATTAGGAATCAAATAGAAGAACATATAAATAAAAGTGAGGATTTTGATCAATCAATTGGAGTTGCTGTGAGAGTGGACAAATTTGCAGACAGTTCCATAGATATGTATGTAAGATGTTTCAGTAAAACAAATAGTTGGAACGAATGGTTAAAAGTAAAAGAGAATTTGGCGCTTTCTATAAAGCAAATAGTTGAGACAAATAAAGCTTCTTTTGCATTCCCAAGTCAATCAATATACGTAGAAAAAAAATGATAGCTATTTATTACTTAGCTCTTCAAGTTTTAAAATTGTATTCTTATGTAGTAATTGGCTATGTAATATTAAGCTGGTTGGTTGGTTTTAATATCATAAATACTTCAAATAGATTTGTTTATTCTATATTACAGTTTGGTTATAGGTTTACAGAACCAGCTTTATCAAGAATTCGAAGATTTCTTCCAAATTTAGGTGCTTTTGACATTTCCCCTATTATTCTTCTTTTGTTGATATGGTTTGTAGAAATGTGTATGAAGCTCTACTTAGCACCAATTATATTTAATTAATTTATGATTTTAATCGATGGAAAAAAAGCTGCGGCTGAACTTAGACAGGAACTAAAAGAAGAAGTTTCTGAATTAAAAAAAAAATATAATCAGGTCCCTGGTTTAACAGTAATACTAATAGGAGATTTAACTCCTAGTCAAATTTATGTGAGAAATAAGGAGAAATCAGCAATTGAGGTCGGCTTAAAATCTGATGTAATAAGGTACCCAGACTCAGTTGAGGAAAAAACTGTTTTAGAAAAAATAAAAGAATTAAATAAAGACAATAGTGTTTCAGGAATTTTAGTACAGCTCCCACTGCCAAAACATATTGATAAACAGAAAGTTATCGAAGCTATTGATCCAGCAAAAGATGTTGATGGATTTCATCCTATGAACGTTGGTAATCTATCTTCTGGATATGAAAGCTCAATTCCATGTACACCTCTTGGATGTTATCTACTTATTAAAAAAATTGAACCTAACTTGAATGGAAAAAAGGCAGTCGTAGTTGGTAGATCAAATTTAAACGGAAAGCCCATGACACAATTATTATTAAAGGAAAATTGTACTGTAACTATCACTCATTCAAAAACAAAAGATTTAAAAGCAGAGTGCTTAGAGGGAGATATTGTAGTAGCAGCAGTTGGTATCCCTGAATTAGTAAAAGGTGACTGGGTTAAAAAAGATGCAATTGTTATAGATGTTGGAATTAATAAAACGGAAAAAGGTATAGTTGGAGATGTAGCATTTGACGAAGTTTCAAAAGTTGCAAGAGCATTAACACCCGTTCCTGGAGGTGTTGGCCCAATGACTATTGCGTGTTTACTAAAAAACACAATAGATTGTTTCAAAAGATCACAAAAAAATTAAATTATTACTGTGAAAAAATTAGCAATTTTTATTGTTATTTTTTTAACTTATAACTCATTCACAATAAGTATGGAAAATAAACCTTATCATCACTTACCAGATGGGACATTTAGAAATCCAGAGGGATCTCCTGAGAGAAATAAAAATTTTAATTGGTCATTTAAAAAGTTTAGACAAGAAAAAAAAAATTTGGATATGACTGTTCCAAGTGATCATGTTGTAGAAAAAAGTAATGTAATTAAAGAATTTAATAGCCTAAAAAATGATGATTATATTGGTTGGATTGGGCATGCTACTTTTTTGATTAAATTAGGTAAGACCACGATTATTACAGATCCTGTTTTTTCTAAAAACGCTGGACCACTTATATTTGGGCCAAAAAGATTTACTGAACCAGCTTTAAATTTAGATGAATTACCAGAAATAAATTTATTTTTACTAACCCATAACCATTATGATCATCAAGATATGAGTACAATAAGAAAATTCCCATACAAGCAAGCAAAGGTAATGCTTCCTCTTAAACTAGGAAAATATTTTAAACGGTATAAGGACGTTAATGAAATGGATTGGTATGACGAAATAACAGTGAATAATGATTTAAATGTAACTTTTTTACCTGCAGTTCATTGGTCTAAAAGAAGCTTGACAGATACTAATAAAAGTTTGTGGGGAAATTTTTTGATTAATTACAAGGGCAAAAAAATACTTTTTGCTTGTGATACAGGTGTTGGAAATATTTACAAAGATCTTGGTGAGAAATATGGACCAATAGATTTAACGATTTTAAATATAGGTGCTTACAACTTTTATCCTATGGCACCCTATAAAGATAAATCAACTTATCACACAAATCCAGAGGAAGCATTGAGCATAGCCAGAAATCTCAAAAGTAAAAAGGTTTTAGGAATGCACTGGGGAACTTTTGTACTTTCCTTAGAACCAATTATGGAGCCAAGGCAAAGATTTAAAGATAATGCACAAAATTACGGATATAATAGTGATGAAGCTTTAATTTTTAAAATTGGAGAGTTTCAATCACTTAAAAAACTTCTTAATTATAATTAACTTTTTTTCATTAACCAGAGCCCATTTTCATTTAGAAAATAAATTTTCCCAGATACAGGGTGAACTTGAATATCTCTAATTCTTCCAATTTCTCCTTTAAAAATAATTTCTTCCTCTACTTTATTTAAGTCATCAAATTTCAACTTCCTTAAAGATTGATCTTTAAGAGATGTAATTAACGCGTGACCATTCCATTCATTAAATTCCTCGCCCTTATAAATAGTAATTGCACTTGTTGCTATTGAAGGGACCCAATATTTTATTGCTTTTGTAAATCCTGGTTTCCATTTAGGACCTATAGGTAAACCCGAGTAATTCTTTCCTCCCCAACCAAGAATTTTCCAACCATAATTTTCACCTTTTTTTGCTTCACCAAACCAATCTCCACCTTTAGCTCCGTGATTACTCATATAAACTTTACCGTCAAAAGGTGAAACAGTCAGTCCTTGGGGATTTCTAATACCAATTTGATAAATTTCAGGTAACCAGTCGGGTTTTCCATCAAATTTAGGATTATCATTTGGAATACTTCCATCTAAATGAATTCTGATTATGCTACCTGGATGTTTTGATGCATCTTGTGCAATCATTCCTTTGCCTCTTTCACCAGCTGACGCATAAAGATATTTACCCTTAATAGCTAATCTAGAACCAAAGTGATAGCCAGAATCTATTGGTGGATTAGCTTGGAATATATTTTTAAAAACTAAATTTTTTTTATCTAAATTTGCTAAAGCTATTGAGGTACTAGTTTTCCTATTTCCTCTATTTTCTGTATATGAAATCCAAACTTTATTTTCTTGATGTAGAATATCAAGCAGCCCTCCTTGTCCATCTTCCAAAAAATTAAGATTGTGCTTAACATCGTTAACTTGATTATTAATAATATTTACAATTTTAATGAGACCACTTTTTTCAGTTATTATCATTTCATCATTATTTAAAAAAGAAGAGCCCCAAGGATTATTTAAATTAGCAATCTTTACAAATTTAAAGTTTTCTGAATTAGCTTTTGAAAATGAAAGTATAAAAATAAATAGAAAAAAAAATTTTTTCACTCTAGGATAACTTTGATCTTCCGCCATCAACTGCAATTATTTGACCTGTAACCCAAGAACTTTCCTCAGTAATCAAAAATTTTGCTAGCGAAGCTGAGTCTTTTCCTTCTCCAATTCTTTTAAGAGGATGTGCTTTTGCAATTCCCTCTGCTAAAACTTTATTCTTTAACATTGGTTCAGCTATTTTTGAATTTGTTAAACTTGGTGCAATACAATTGACTCTTATATTTGGAGCAAATTCAGCAGCTAATGACACAGTAAGTCCCTCAACAGCTGCTTTTGTAGACGCAATTATTGAATGATTAGTAAAACCCCTTTGAGCTGCAACAGTTGAAAATAATACTACCGACCCCTTGTTTTTTTTTAACGACTCTTGATATCCTTTTATTAAATCTATTGCAGAGTAAAGATTAAGCTTCATACATTTATTTAAATCAGCTTCAGTTATCATCCTGAATGGCTTTAGATCTATTGAACCCACACAGTATGCTATACCTTTAACATCCTCTATGTCTGACTTTAATTTTTCTACAAAACCATCATTTAATACGTTGACTATAGAGTAATTGCAGTTAAATTTTTCAGATAAAGATTTGGTCTGATCTTCATCTCTACCCACTAGGTGAATTTCTTTACCTGCTGAGAATAGCTGTTCTGCTAAATTAGATCCTATTGCTCCTGTTGCTCCTACCACTAAATATTTATCTGACATATTTTTTTTGAAGAGTTATATATAGGTTATGAAATTATTTTTTCTACTAGGAAACCAACTATTTGACGAAAAATACTTAGAAAAGTTTAAAAAAGATCATATTTTTTATATGGCCGAGGATTTTCAACTTTGCACTTATGAAAAACACCATAAAAACAAAATTTTACTGTTTCTTTCGTCCATGCGGTCGCATGCCGATAGATTAAAAAAAAGTAAATTTAAAATTGAATATTCAACAATAGAGGAAAAGACATTTAAACTAGACTACACAGAAAAATTAAAAAAAACTATAAAATCAAAAAAAATAAACGAAATTTCCAGCTTCGAAATTGAAGATAAATTTTTTGAAAAAAAAATAAGTCAATTCACCAAAAAAGAAAATATTAAATGGAATATTGTTCAATCACCAATGTTTTTGAATTCAAGACAAAATTTTAAAAAATATCTATCAAAATCAAAAAAACCTTTTATGGCTGTATTCTATAAAGATACACGAAGAGAATTAAATATTTTAATTAATAAAGATGGAACTCCTGAGGGAGGAAAGTGGAGTTTTGATGAAGATAATAGGAACAAACTACCAAAAAATATTTCAATTCCAAAATTTCCAAAAATAAAAGAGACAACTCATACAAAAAAATTAAAACACATCATTGAAAAATATTTCAAAGATCATCCTGGTAATGTGGAAAACTTTTGGTTTGCAACGGAATATGAGGATGTCATCAAGCTATTAAATTTTTTTATTAAAGAAAAATCTAATCTGTTTGGCGATTATGAAGATGCTGTTGATCAAAAAGATAATATCTTATTTCACAGTGCTTTAAGTCCCTATTTAAATTTAGGATTAATTACTCCTGAGCTTATATTGAAAAAAATTCTAGATTTTCATAAGAAAAATAAAATTAGATTAAATTCATTAGAGGGATATATCCGTCAAGTAATAGGGTGGAGAGAATTTATGAGAGGTATTTATCAAAGTTATTCTAATGAAATGGAAACGAGAAACTTCTTTAAACAAAATAGAAAAATGAAAAAAAGTTGGTACGATGGATCAACTGGCCTTCCACCATTAGATTACGCAATCAAGAACGCGTTAAAATATGGATGGTCACATCACATAGAGAGATTAATGATTTTGTCTAACATAATGAACCTTTGTGAAATTAAACCTAACATCGTTTATAAATGGTTTATGGAAATGTTTGTTGACTCATCTGATTGGGTAATGGTTCCAAATGTTTATGGTATGGGCTTGTTTAGTGATGGAGGTATTTTTGCAACCAAACCTTACATTTGTGGATCCAGTTATTTTATGAAGATGATGGACTTTAAAAAAGGAGAATGGTGCAACACAATGGATGGTTTGTACTGGAGGTTTATCAATAGGAATAGAAATTTTTTTTTAAAAAATCCAAGATTATCGATGATGGTTAGAATTTTT
>CACMRY010000008.1 GCA_902616205.1 uncultured Pelagibacteraceae bacterium | reverse complement strand
TTATATTGGTAGTGAGGAAACAATTAAACCTCAGTATGCAATTGAAAGATTGTATGAACTTACAAAAGATAAAGATACTTTTATAACTACTGAAGTTGGACAACATCAAATGTGGGCTGCGCAACACTATAAATTTAATAAACCAAATAGATGGATGACATCTGGAGGATTGGGTACTATGGGATATGGTCTGCCTGCAGCTGTTGGAGTTCAAATTGCACATCCACAAAAGCTAGTAATTGATATTGCAGGAGAAGCATCTGTATTAATGACGATGCAGGAAATGTCTACTGCTGTACAATATAGTTTGCCAATAAAAATATTTATTTTAAATAATGAATACATGGGAATGGTTCGACAATGGCAAGAATTGCTTCATGACAAAAATTATTCAGAGAGTTATACTGCGGCATTACCTGACTTTGTTCAGATGGCAGAGGCATATGGATGTGTTGGTATTAGAGCTAAAACACCTGAAGAATTAGACGATAAGATCATAGAAATGCTAAATACAGACAGACCAGTTATTTTTGATTGTTTAGTCGATAAACAGGAAAATTGCTTTCCAATGATACCTTCTGGCAAACCTCATAATCAAATGATTTTGGGTCCAAAAGATAAGAAAGAGAATAAAATTACAGGCAAAGGAAGAACGCTCGTTTAATGCCAAAATCAAAATCTGCATACAGCGTTGCTGGAAGAAAAGAGAAATTAGATACTCATATTATTGTGGTATGGGTTGATAATGAGGCTGGTGTTTTAGCAAGAGTTGTAGGTTTATTTTCTGGAAGAGGTTATAATATTGAATCTTTGGCAGTTGCTGAAATTGATCAAAAATTAAACATTTCAAGAATAACTATTGTTACAACAGGAACACCACAAGTAGTTGACCAAATTAAACTACAGCTTAAAAAGCTAGTCCCAGTTCATAAAGTAGCTGACTTTAAACGTGAAGATAAAAACGTGATATTTAAAGAAATGGCCCTTTTTAAATTTGTTGGAACTAATGGAAAAATTGATAAAGCCATTAATGCTTGTAAAAAGTATAATGCTGTAATATTGGATACCACGAATAGATCTAAAGTTGTCCAAATAACAGCGCTTAGAAGAGAAATAGATAAAATGGCAAATAACTTAAAAAAATATGGTCTAATAAGTATATCTAGAACTGGAGCGGTCGCTATGACTAGAGGTGAAAAAGTATTTAAATAATTAAGGAGAAAAACTATGAAAATGTTTTACGAAAAAGACACGGACGTAAATTTAATTAAAGACAAAAAAATTGCTATTTTTGGTTATGGAAGTCAAGGTCATGCGCATGCTTTAAATTTGAAAGATAGCGGTGTTAAGGAAGTAGTTGTAGCTTTAAGAGAAGGTTCGTCTAGTGCACCAAAAGCAGAGTCTAAAGGTTTAAAAGTTATGAACTTATCAGATGCTGCTGAGTGGGCTGACGTTGTAATGATTTTAACCCCAGATGAATTACAAGCTGAAATCTATAAAAATCATATTGAACAAAGAGTAAGAGAGGGAAAATCAATTGCGTTTGCTCATGGTTTAAACGTTCATTACGATTTAATTAAAGCTAGAAAAGATTTAGATGTTTTTATGGTTGCCCCAAAAGGACCTGGCCACCTAGTAAGGTCTGAGTTTGAAAAAGGAGGAGGTGTGCCATGTCTTTTTGCTGTTCATCAAAATGGATCAGGTAAAGCAAGAGATCTTGCAATGTCTTATGCATCAGCTGTAGGTGGTGGCAGATCAGGAATTATTGAAACAACTTTTAAAGATGAAGTTGAAACTGATTTATTTGGAGAACAAACGGTACTATGCGGTGGATTGGTAGAGTTAATTAAAAATGGATATGAAACTTTAGTAGAAGCTGGATACGAACCTGAAATGGCGTATTTTGAAACTGTACATGAGGTAAAATTAATTGTTGATTTAATTTACGAAGGTGGAATTGCTAATATGAATTATTCTATTTCGAATACAGCTGAATATGGTGAGTATCAATCAGGACCTAGAATAATTAATAAAGAGGAAACAAAGAAAAGAATGAAGGATGTCTTAGCAGATATTCAATCTGGTAAGTTTACAAAAGAGTGGATGGACGAGTGTAAAAATGGCCAAAAAAACTTCCTTGCAACTAGAGCAAAACTTGCAGAACACCCAGTTGAAAAGGTTGGAGCAGGACTTAGAGCGATGATGCCTTGGATTGCCAAAAAGAAATTAGTAGATAGCGATAAGAAATAGAATCATTTAATTAATTTGGGTATTTAACCCCAATTTATTTTGCAATCTGAACGAGAGCATGTATGATGCATGCCGATAATAAGTTTACATTTTATGGCTGATAAAGACAGAGTATATATATTCGATACTACTATGCGAGATGGTGAGCAGTCACCAGGTGCATCAATGAGTTTGGAGGAGAAAATTCAGATCGCTAGAGTATTTGATGAATTAGGAATTGATATTATTGAGGCTGGTTTCCCAATTGCATCTCCTGGAGACTTTGAAGCAGTAACAGAAGTAAGTAAAATTTTAAAAAATTCTATACCAGCTGGTTTATCTAGACACTCTAAAAAAGATATAGATCGTTGTTATGAAGCATTAAAACATGCTCCAAGATTTAGAATTCACACATTTATTTCAACAAGTCCATTACATATGAAACACAAACTTAATAAATCTCCAGAGGAGGTTTATGAATCTATTAAAGAGCATGTAACATATGCAAGAAAATTTACTGATGATGTGGAGTGGTCATGTGAAGATGGAACAAGAACTGATATGGATTATATGTGTAAAACTGTTGAACTTGCAATTCAATGTGGTGCAAAAACTATAAATATTCCAGATACTGTCGGTTATACAATACCTTCTGAATTTACAACTATAATTCAAACATTGTTAAATAAAGTTCCAAATATTGATAAAGCCATTTTATCAACTCATTGTCACAACGACTTAGGATTAGCGGTAGCAAACTCACTTGCTGGTGTTCAAGCGGGTGCAAGACAAATTGAATGTACTATTAACGGATTAGGAGAAAGAGCAGGAAACGCCGCTTTAGAGGAAGTAGTAATGGCAATTAAAACAAGACCAGATTTGATGCCTTATGATACTGGGATTAATACAACTCTTTTAAGCAAAGCGTCAAAAATTGTTTCAAATGCAACAGGTTTTCCTGTTCAATACAATAAAGCTATTGTTGGTAAAAATGCATTCGCACATGAAGCAGGAATTCATCAAGATGGGATGTTAAAGAACAGACAAACATATGAAATTATGACACCCGAAAGCGTTGGTGTAAAACAAACATCTCTTGTTATGGGTAAACATTCTGGTCGCCATGCATTTAAAGATAAATTAAATTCATTAGGTTATCCAGATTTAACAGACGATGTAGTAAGTAATGCATTTGCAAAATTTAAAGTTTTAGCTGATAAGAAAAAACATGTGTATGATGAAGATATAATAGCATTAATTGATGATAGTTTAATTATTGATAATAAAGTTAATGCGATAAATTTAAAATCTTTAAAAGTATTTGCTGGTACTGGTGAACCTCAAAAAGCAGAAATGACATTGGATGTTTTCGGTGATGTAAAAAAGACATCGGAGACAGGAGATGGACCAGTAGATGCAATATTTAAATGTATTAAAAAACTTTACCCTCATGATGTAAATTTACAGCTTTACCAAGTTCATGCTGTAACAGAGGGAACTGATGCACAAGCAACAGTGAGTGTAAAAATTGAGGAAAATGGCAAAACGACTGTTGGTCAAGCAGCAGACACTGATACATTAGTTGCTTCAGCAAATGCATATATAAATTCTTTAAATAAAATGATTATTAAAAGAGAGAAAACGGCTCCTGAGGAGCAATTTGAGAATAAACAAATGAAAGGAATATAAGGGAATGCAAATATTAGGATCGATTAAAAAATTTTGGAGCCAAGACATGGCAATTGACCTTGGAACAGCTAATACTCTTGTTGTTTTAAAGGGAAAAGGAGTTGTTTTAAATGAACCATCTGTCGTTGCAGTTGTTGATAATAAAGGAAAAAAGTCAGTTTTAGCAGTGGGCGATGAAGCAAAGACGATGTTGGGAAGAACACCTGGAAATATTCAAGCTATTAGACCGCTAAGAGATGGAGTTATTGCAGATTTTATTGTTACAGAGGAAATGATTAAACACTTCATCAAAAAGGTTCATAAAAAAACTTTGGCAAATCCAAGAATTTTAATTTGCGTTCCAACCGGCTCAACTCCAGTTGAGAGAAAAGCAATTCAAGATAGTGCCCTTGCTGCTGGTGCGAGAAGAGTTCAGTTAATTGAAGAACCTATTGCAGCTGCGATTGGTGCTGGACTACCAATTTCTGAAGCAACTGGTTCAATGGTTATTGATATAGGTGGTGGAACAACTGAGATTGCGGTGATGTCTTTAGGTGGAGTTGTTTACTCCGAGTCTTTAAGAGTTGCAGGTGATGCAATGGATAATTCCTTGAGAGATTATATGAGAGAAGAATATAATTTAATGATCGGAGATAGTACATCTGAAAAAATTAAAAAAGATATTGGAACAGCAATTCCAACAAATAATAATACTTACGCAGTCAAAGGTAGGGATATAAGATCAGGAACCCCTAAAGAAGTTAATATTTCAGAGGAAGATACTGCAGAGGCCCTTAATCCAATTCTAAAAGATATAGTTTCTGGAATTAAAAAAGCTTTGGAACACACGCCCCCTGAATTATCAGCAGACTTAGTTGATATGGGTCTTACAATGACAGGTGGTGGATCCTTATTAAAAAATATTGATAAAAGATTTTCTAAAGAAACAGGATTACCAGTTAATATAGCAGATGATCCGTTATCATGTGTTGCAATTGGAACAGGAAAAGCACTAGATCAAGAAGAAATATTTTCTACTGTATTATCTGAGTATTAAAATACTATGGCGGCAGAATCGGGTAGAGATGATTTTATAATTGCTATTCGATCAGCTTTTTTAAAAAAAGGTACACGTCAAAACTTTTCTTTATTTACCCTATTAATAATTTCAATTTTAGTTTTATCTTTAGAGTATTTTAAATCAGGTCCTATAAATAAGTTTAGATCTATTACTAAAGATTTAATATTTAAAGGATCATTTTTGGTTTCAGCACCATTTGTGTACGTGAAAGATCAATACTATTTACTTCAAGATCATCTAAATATGTATGAGGAATTCCAAATTTTAAGAGTAAAAAATTTTGAAGTTGAAAAAATAAAAAATGAAATAGAGTTTTATAAATCTGAAAATATTAGACTAAAAAAACTTATTGATGAAAGAAATATATATTCAGAGGATTATTTGTTGGCAAAAGTTCTACTTGACCAGCAAAGCCCTTTTTTAAAATCTATGATAATAAATAAAGGTTACAAGCATGGAATTAAATTAGGTGTTGCTGTGAAAGATCAATCTTACTTTGTAGGAAAAATAATAAATGTAAACTTGTTAACATCCAGAATTCTACTTGCATCAGATTTGAACAGCAAGATACCTGTCGTAATAGAACCTGGTGGAGTTAATGCAATTTTGTCTGGTAATGGAAATAATTCGTTCGCAGATTTGGAGTTTTTGCCAAAGATGAATGAAATAAAAGAGGGTTCAATAGTTTATACTTCAGGTGTTGATGGAATAATTTCTCCAGCAATACCAGTAGGAAAAGTCAAAATCGATGATGGTATAAGATATGTTGATTTTTTTGTTAATTACAGTCAATTAAAATTTATAAGAGTAAATAACTAATCATGGCATTATCTTTTCCAAAAAAAGCCTATAAAACTTTCATTCACAGTTTCCCTATTCTGCTGTTATTTTTTATAGCTTTTACTGGTTTTGATTTATCCTTTTTTTTATTTAACATAAGCTTTTCATTTAATTTTATCTATATTTTGATTTTCTTTTGGATTTTGAAAAAACCCGAGAGACTAGGATATGGCCTAGTGTTTTGTGCAGGAATTATAAATGATGTTGTGCAAAATTTTCCAATTGGTATCTCCTCAATAAATTATATGTTGCTTTGCACTTTTGCATTATTCATAAGAGCTAGAACTCTTCTTCCTAACTTATTATATGATTGGGGTTTTTTTATTATAGCAATTTTAATTATAAGTTCTTTACACTATACTATTTTGACAATTATTTTTGACATGCCAATACGATACGGCACCTTAATGTTTTCTTCTATATTAACTTTTTTAGTGTATCCTTTATTCTCAAAGATTTTTAATCAAATTTATTTAATAGATCTAAGGCAAGAAAATGCAAAATAGAGCAAGCAGCATTGAAAAAAGCAGATTGATTACAAGAAGAGTTTTTATGTTAGCTGCTGCAAAATTATTGTTGATAGGAGGTATTACATCAAGATTGTACAGCCTACAAATTTCCGATAGAGAAAAATACGAACTTCTTTCAGATAAAAATAGAATTAGAGAGTGGAAAACACCTCCACAAAGAGGATTTATAGTCGATCATTTTAACAATATTCTCGCAGATAACGATAGAGTATTTCAAGTTCACTTAGATTTAGATCAGATCAAAAATTTTAATGAGGTTATTTTTAAACTCAAAAATATTTTAAAATTATCAAATAATGAGTTAAAAAAAATTTATAGAGAAAAGGAAAGGCTTAAACCTTGGGATACTCTAGTTGCATCTGACAATTTAAATTGGACTCAATTTTCAAAACTGAATCTTTATCTTCATGATTTAGAGGGAGTTAAACCAGTAGTTTCATCCTCAAGATTTTATCCGTACAAAGATTCATTAGTCCATGTAGTAGGATATGTTGGAGCAGCAAGTCAAAAAGATATTGAGAGAAAAGATGTCATCAAAGAAAATCTAGTACCAGGATTGAAAGTAGGAAAATCAGGTATTGAATATGCTAAAGAAACACAACTAATTGGAAGATATGGAATTAAAAGATATGAGGTTAATTCCTCAGGAAAAAGAATTAGTCAGATTGATTATATAAAAGAAACACAAGGTGAGAAAATTAAGCTTACTATTGATCTTGAAGTACAACAATTAGCACAAGAACTTTTAAAAGGAAAAGCGGGATCAATTTCTGCTATGGATATTTATACAGGAGAAATAATTGCAATGGCATCTTCTCCTACGTATGATCCAAACAAATTTACACATGGTATAGGTCACAAAGATTGGGGAGAGATTAGAGATGATCCTTTAAAACCATTAGTTAACAAATCAATTGCTGGATTGTATTCCCCTGGCTCAACTTTTAAACCTTTAGTTGCTCTTGCAGCATTAGAATTTGGAACCATCGATCCGGAGAGACCCATTTTATGTAAAGGCCATAAGCATCCTTACGAATTATATGGTGTTAAATATCACTGCTGGAAAAAAAAGGGACACGGTTACATGAGACTAAGAAATGCAATTAAGCAATCCTGTGATATTTATTTTTATGAAATGGCTAGATTGTTGGGGGTTGATAGACTTGCAATCATTGCAAAGCGTTATGGTCTTGGGTCAAATATTTTAAAAGACCTCTATTTTGATGAAAAAAAAGGGGTAGTTCCAAATACATTATGGAAGAAAAATGCAATTGGGAAATCATGGTATTTGGGTGAAACAGTTATAAATGGAATAGGTCAGGGGTATATTCAAACAACACCGTTACAATTATGCTTAATGACAGCTCAAATTGCAAATGGAGGATACAAAATAAAACCCCATATTATTCAAGATGAAAGCATTGATTATGAAAGTGCGAGACTTAAAATTGCGAAACAATTCGTAAACGAAACTGCAGATTTTTCAAATGATGAAAAATTTTTAGTTGATAGAGATTATAAATTGTATGAGCGATTATATAGAAATCCTGAAAATATAAAATTTATAAAAGATGCGATGTTTGGTTCAACTAATGAGCAATATGGAACTTCTTATAAATCAAGATACGATGATTTAAAATATCAATATGCTGGAAAAACTGGAACATCACAGGTTAAAAGAATTACTGAAGAAGAAAGAAAGCTTGATTTAGATCAATCCCAAATAGAGTATAAAAATCGGGATCATGCATTATTTATAGCTTTCGCTCCATATAAAAATCCAAGATATTCAATAAGCGTTTTAGTAGAGCATGGAGGATCTGGAAGTAGTGGTGCAGCACCACTTGCAAGTAAATTAATTAAAAAGATCATTGACCGTCATTCTCTAAGAGAACAAATTAAAAAAGGAAGTTCAAGTTTAGCATAATGTTAACTGAAAGATTAAATACACGAAATTATTCATTATTTGAAAAACTAAAATCTGTAGATTATTTTTTAATATTAATAATTATTCTAATTGGCGCAATAAGTGTTTTTGCAATTTATTCTACCGAAAGAGGGGAGTTTTCTTTTTACACAAAAAATCATTTGCTTAGACTGTTGGTATTTTTTGGAATGTTTTTAGTTTTATCATTTGTTAGAATTACATTTTGGTATAAAAATGCATATTTTTTTTATGCAGTATGTGTATCTCTTTTATTTATAACTTTATTTTTTGGTCTTATGGCATCCGGTTCAAGACGATGGTTGGATCTTTATTTTTTAAATCTTCAACCTTCTGAAATAATGAAAATTGCCATAATAGTTTGTTTTGCAAGATATTATCATCGAATTCAAACTGCTGAAATTCAAAATTACAAATTTATTTTAGTACCATTAATTTTACTACTCATCCCTTGTTATTTGGTATTACAACAACCTGATCTTGGAACATCTATTTTAATAGCTGGAACTGGAGTAATAATAATTTGGTTAGCAGGATTAAATATTAAATATTTTGTCTACTCAGCGTTATTATTAATTGTTTCTCTACCCTTCGCAGTTTCTCTGTTGAAACCTTATCAAAAATCTAGAATTTTGACTTTTTTCAATCCAGACAGAGATCCCCTTGGTGCGGGATACCAAATTATACAGTCAAAAATTGCTATAGGTTCAGGCGGCTTTTTTGGTAAAGGTTTTTTAAAAGGGACGCAAAGTTATTTGGAATTTTTGCCAGAAAAACATACAGACTTTATATTTACACTTTTTTCGGAAGAATTTGGCTTTATCGGATCTATTATGCTTCTATTATTATACATATTATTAATTTACAGAATTATAAGCATTGGTTTTTATGCAAAAAGCTTCTTTTCAAAGCTTTTCTGTTTTGGGTTTGCCTCTGCAATTTTTCTATATATTTTCGTAAATATATCAATGGTTTTAGGATTGCTGCCAATTGTTGGGGCCCCTCTGCCAATCATGTCTTATGGTGGTTCTTCTATGTTATCAATAATGCTAGGCCTAAGTATTGTAATGAGCTGTAAAATTTATAGCCAGGACCAAATTTCAAATTACTAGCTTTTATAAATCATCTTCATTATAAGTTTTTGAGTTTCTATGGAATTCGTAAAATTAGCAGGACCAGCAGGCATGTTTTTTATTATGTTTTCACTAGCACTTTCAATCAAGACATCTGCATTCAAAGCAATCGCCTCAAATCCATTAAGCTTTTATTTGGGTTTGGTTACACAACTTATTGGTATGCCCTTAATTGGTTTCATCATAGCATTGACAATACCTTTTCCAGTTGAAGCTAAAGTAGGAATAGTTTTAATAACTTGTTTACCTAGTGCTGTAACTTCTAATTTTTTAACTAAAAAAATGGGTGGCAATGTAGCATTGTCTATATCTCTAACAGCAGTAACATCCTTAATTGCATTTTTAACTATACCAATCATAATTAAAATTTACTTTCTAGTAGTGATCCAGGATACAAGTATTATAATTTTCAATACAAGTCTTATAGGCGCTTCTTTAAAGTTATTTGCAATTGTAACTATTCCCGTGTTTCTTGGAATTATTTTTAATACTATATTTTATAATTTTTCAAAAAAAATTGATCCGATTTTTGACAAAATTTCAGCTATTGTATTTTTATCGATTATCGGGATAGCAGTTTATCAAGATCTATACTTAATTCCAGAGTATATAAAATATGCTGGAATTAAAACAGTATTGTTATTTTTTTTCGCATTTTACATGAGTATTTTTTTGACAAAATTGTTTAAATTAAATCACAAAGATAAAATAACAGTCGTAGTTGAAACTGTAATGCAAAATGGTGGTATTGGGATAGTTATAGGGGCCCTAATATTTGATAATACTAAATTTCTTTTCCCTGTGGCTGCATACGCACTTTTACAATACTTATTTGTGCTTATTTATTTCACATATATAAAAATTCAAAAAAAAAAAATTTATGAGTAATTTAAAACCAAATATTTCTAATATTATTTCAATTGAAAGTGTTAATGAAGCTTGTGATAAAAATTATGAGGATATGATGTTAAAATACTATCAATTACAATTTGGATGGTTTCATAATGCTTACAATGCTTTTAAAGATATAGATAAATATGTAATTTTGGCATATTTGGTAAATAAAACACTTTCATTTTATAATAAGCATTTTTTTAATGTAAGTTTTGATGAATTTTATTCAAATAAATCTCTTGAGATAGAGAAAATAAGTATAAGTGAAATAGTTAGAGAGCTTAAACTATCAAAAGAAACTGCAAGAAGAAAATTGAATGAACTTACAAGAGATGGAATTATTGTCAGGGACAAAAAAAAAATTACAATTCAAAGTAATGCTTTTACATATCAAAAGCCAATAATTAGTATACAAAATTTCTCAAACCTTTTATCAACTTCTTCTAAATATCTTAAAATAAGTAATAACTTTAAATCACAAAATAGTGAATATTTTGAGAAACAAATTAAAAAAAATTATACACACTATTGGAACGATTTCTTAAATTTTCAAATAGAATTAATTCTTAGGTTTAAAGATATATTTTTAAACTATGAAAATGTAATGGTTTTTTGCATATGTTTGCTTAATCAAGCTTACAACATGAAGAATTCGGATCAAAAAATTGAGGCTCAAAACACAAATCTAATGCACGATATGTACACAAATACTATCACTAGGTATACGCTTGAAAATTCTAAAGGTTTAAATCCAACAACAATTGCAGAATTAACAGGAATACCAAGAGCAAGCGTGATTAGAAAATTGAATGAATTAATGAAGCTAAACTACATTATTTTAAATAGTGATAAATTGTATACAACTTGTAGTGCAAAAAAAGGCGCAAATGGATTTAAAAAATTATCCAAATTTTTTGTAAGCAACCAACCTTACATAAGGGGAATAATAAAAGACTTTTTTAATTACACTATTATTTAATTTTTACTATCAATAACAACAATTGTTAAATCATCTTTTTGCGTATGCCCACTGTTTAAAATTTCATCTATAATAACTTCAAGTCTCTCATCATTTGGCTTTTCTTTATATTTTTTTATATAATATTGAAATCCTTCTGAACCAAGCATTTCACCTTTATCGTTTTTTATTTCTGTAATACCATCTGTAAAAATATACATAGAACTTTTTTTAAATGGAATTGAATGTTCGGTATATTTTGTATTTGGCATAATCCCCAATGGAGGACCCGACTCGGTATAATTAGTAAATTTTTCATCTTGATTAAAAATTATTGGAGGTTCGTGCCCAGCACTTGACAATAGTAATTCATTTTTATTACTATCATATATACCAATAAGCATTGTTACAAACATACCTCTGGAAATTGTTTCACAGATTTCATTATTTAATTGAGTGAGTAATTCAGCAGCAGAAAAATTCGTCTTACTTAAACAACTGTATAAACTTGATGCTTTGGACATAAGTAATGATGATTTTATTCCTTTACCCGAAACATCTGCAACCCCAAAACCATATTTTCCTTCGCCTAAATCAGAAAAATTATAGAAATCTCCTGAAACTACTTTTGCTGGTATATTGATACCTGAAATTGGGAATTTGCTATTTTTATTTTTAGATAAAAGTGATTTTTGAATATCACCAACAATTTCTACTTCTTTTTGAATTTTATTTTTTTCAATCATTTCTTTTGCCATCTTTGCGTTTCTGATTGCAAATGCAGCTGGAGCCGATAATGTTTCAAGTAACTGTCTATCTTCTTCCTGAAAAAGCTTATTATTAGTTTTTTTATTGAGACAGTGAATGACACCAATGCAATTATTTGCAGCAATTAAAGGAGAACACAAAACTGAAAAAGTTGTAAAATTTGTTTTATTATCAAGATCGAAATAAAATTCTGCAATTTCCCTAACATCTTTTCTTACATCTCCAACTCTAATACATTTTTTTTGATTGATAGCTTTACCCATCACACCATCTTTTAAATCTAATTGATATTCATCTAAATAATCTTGATTTAAAGAAGCTATGCATTCAAACTTATTTATTTTTTCATTTATAAGGAAAATATTTGCGGCTTGAGCGTTAATTCTCTCAATAATAACTTTTAAAGCAGTATTTAAAGTATCATCTAAATCTAATGAAGATGCGAACTCTTGATTCATCTTCATGATTATTTCAAGATCAATATTTGCCTTAGACTCAACCTGAGCTTTAGGCTCCTCTACTTTTTTTGGTTTAAATAGAAACATTTATTTAGTTGGCATTTTAAGCCCATTTTGATAAATTTTACAACTATGGAGTTAATTATAAATAGTCCTAATCTTTACATACACATTCATGATGCTGTTTTAATAGTTCAGTTCTTGATAGATGGCATCGTTCATGTAACTTCAAATATCAAATTTTAATTTTTAATACATAAGTGGACTTCATTTTCGTTTTATTATTAGGGTTGCTTTGGGGTAGTTTTGCTAATGTTTGTATAGTTCGATTACCAAAAGATAAAGGAGTGATTTCAGGTCGCTCTAGTTGTCCAAAATGCAAAAAAAAAATAAGTTGGTACGACAACATTCCATTTATTTCGTATATATTATTAAGAGGAAAATGTAGAAATTGTAACAAAGAAATATCCATTCAATATTTAATTGTCGAATTATTAACAGCCCTATTTTTTTTAATAGAATATTTTTATTATGGATTAACTTTTACAACAGCATTTTTGTTTATTCTAACCTTAGGTTTAATCATAATTTTTTTTATAGATTTAAAACATTTTATTATTCCAGATGTAGTTACTTTTCCTTTAATGATAATAGGTTTTATAAAATCATTTGATCTAAATTTAAATGAAATTTTTCCAAATTATATTAACTCTTTAATTGGAGGATGTTTCGGTTATGGAATTATTTGGGGGATTATTTTCTTTTATAAAAAATTCAAGAATAAAGAAGGCATGGGTCTAGGCGATGCTAAACTACTAGCAGTAGTTGGATTTTGGTTTGGATTAGAGTCCATTCCATTTGTTATATTTTTATCCTCAGTAATTGCGTTACTAGTAGTTTTACCTGATTTAATTAAAAAAACAAAAAAAATGTCTACACAAATTCCCTTTGGACCGTATATAATAATTGGAAATTTAATTTATTTGTTATTTGAAGATAAACTAAAATTTTTCGCAATTTAATCAAAATGTTTAATAATATTATTAAAAATATTTCAAAATCAATTGTTGGTAATGAAGATAGGATTAAACTCACGCTTGCAGCAATTATATCTGAAGGAAGCATACTTATTGAAGATAATCCAGGTTCTGGTAAAACTACATTTGCAAAATCAATTACACTAAATTTAGGATTAAGTTTTAAAAGAGTACAGTTTACTTCTGATCTACTACCAAGTGATATTTTAGGTTTTAATATTTATAAAAATGAGAAATTAGAATTTCAAAAGGGTCCGATTTTTACAAATATAGTTTTAGCAGATGAACTAAATAGAGGAAGTCCGAAATCTCAAAGTGCTTTCCTAGAAGCAATGGAGGAAAAAAGCGTATCTATAGATGGTGAGACTTATAGATTACCTGAACCTTTTTTTGTTATTGCCACGCAAAATCCAATGGACTCCTCTGGTACTAGCAGTCTACCAGATTCACAATTAGATAGATTTATGATTTCATATTCATTGTCTGATTTAAATGAAATTGAAAAAATTAACATGCTTAAAAATGGATATGATTTACTATCAATTAAATCAGAACCAATAAATTGGGATGATTTACAAATTAAAAAAAAAAAAGTTAAAGTTAGTGACGAAATTTATAAATATGTAATTGAAATAGAGGAAACTATTAAATCTTTAGACCAGAATATTCATGTGTCCGCAAGATGTTTGAAACAAATAATTGATCTTGCAAAAGGTTGGGCTGTTGTTCATGGTAAGGATTATGTAACACACCAAGAAATTAAAGACATTATTCCATATATATTTAGACATAGAATAAAATTTCTGAACCAAGAAGATAAATTAAACTACATAAATGAGGAAATTTTATCAAAGATTAGTATTCAAAAATGATAGCAAGGACTATTCAGGGGATAGCTAAAAGTTCTATTATTCGGTCACTTAAAGATAAAAATAGAAGTAAAATTATAATTTATCCAAATTGGAACGGGGTTGGTCTTGGCTTTTTTATATTTTTCTGTTTTTTAATTTCTGTTTTTTATGAAAATAATTTTGGTTTACTCATATCCATAATTATTTTTTTTATTTTTTTTATTTCAATCTTTGTCTCAAATCAAAACTTAAATCATTTATCGATGAGTGTATTGGATTATTATTATATCGAATCAACTAAGGATGAAAGATTAGATATTCAAATAATAAATCATATTAATGAAAAGAAATTAAACATTGATTTAAATTATAAAAAACTAAATTTGAAAGGTTTAAATTTCACAAAAAAACTTAATCCAATTCGGCTAAGTGATCAATATTTTCAAAGAGGAACAATTTCAATTCCAAATATAGTTCTAACATCAATTTATCCTTTTGGGATAATTAGAACAAAAAGATACTTTCACATTAAATCTAAAATAATTGTATTTCCAAAAAAAATTCAACCAAACATTAATTTACTTAATGAGTTTAACATTAATTTAAAAGGTCAGGCTTATAATGAATTTGAGGGTATAGAAGATTATAAAAGGGGTGACAGCTATTCAAAAATTGCTTGGAAGAAATCAATCACTAAAAATAAAAAATATATTAAGAAATTTGAGGAACCAAAAAAAGAGAATAACTTAATTTTAAATTTCGATAACTACAAAGAAATACCTTTTGAAGATCTACTAGGCTATGTTTCGTATATCATCGATTATTATTATAAAAATAAAATAGAACTTACAATTAAACATAGAGATAATACATTTTACCTCAATCATACACAAAATTCATTTTACCAAATTTTAAAATACCTAGCGAATGTCAAAAATTAATTTTAGCGATACTAAATTTTTATCTCTCATATTATTAGGAATTTGTTTATTATCTATTTCAGAAAATGTATCACTTGTTAATAAGATATTTTGGGGAATAACATCGATTATAAGTATTTTAATTAATAGGATAGATTTTAAGTTTAAAAGTTTTTTACTGTCAATTTATGCAATTGGATTACTTTATATCCAATTTATATTTAACCAATATATATTTTCTGAGGAATTTTTCATAAATTGTATAGGAGTTTTATTAATTGTTAAATATGCAGAATTAAATAATAAAAATAATCTTTTATCTTATAATTTAATTTGCATGGTGCTTAGTGTAGTAAGTTTGATCAGCGGCCAAGACATTTTGAGTTCATTAATTTCATTATCAATTATCGTTTTATTAGTGATCAATATGTATTTAATTCAACAAAAAGAAGTAATGGATTTTAATTTTAAAAATATATTAAAATATTTAGGCTTTGGTCTAAGTATTTTTCCATTTATTATTATTTTTTATTTAATTTTTCCAAGAGCCGAAATAAATTTTAGATTGTTTGATCCATCTAAAAGTTCACTTGGAATTCCTGACTCTATTAATCTTGGATCTTTTGAAAATTTTGCAAATTCAGATGAAAAAGTTTTCACATTAGTGAACAAAAATTTTAAAAAGCAGGATCTTTATTTTAGGGTAAAAATATTTGATTATATGGAAGAGGATAAATCTTGGCGAACATCATCACCCCTGTATCTTTATAATAACTACAAAAACTCATATAAAATAACAAATGCAAAGGCTATAGATATAAAATATCAGGTAATACTAAATCCTCATAAAAAAAAATGGATACCAGCCTTAAACAATTCAAGATTAGCAAAACAAAATGTTAGGATTGGGGAGGATCCTTTTAATCAAACATATAAAAGTTTAGATCCAATTGATCGAAAGATACAAATAGAATTTCAAAAGTATGATGCTGATTATAGAATTGGTGAAGAACTTTTAGAATATTATACTTTATTGCCAAAATCGGTTTCGGAAGAGCTAATAGATTGGGTGAAAAATAATAAACAATCTAAATCTAATATAGAATATCTAAATCATATTTTAAATACTTTTTCAGATGGTTCTTATTATTACAATTTAAGTCCTGTAAATAATTCACAAAATAGTTATGCAGATTTTTTCTTAAGAGGCAAAGAGGGATACTGTGAATATTTTGCTGGAACATTAGTTTTGCTTTCAAGATTAGCTAACATACCTAGTAGAATTGTATCTGGGTATTATGGTGGTGAATTAAATACAGTTGGCGATTTTTATGTTTTTAGGCAACAAGATGCTCATGCATGGGTAGAAGTTTGGATAAATGGGAAAGGGTGGACTCAAATAGACCCAACCTCAGTTATACCAGGTTCAAATATAAGAAATAGCTATAATAATTTATTTAATAATACAGAGGAGAACACAACTTCACTATTTACACTAAAAGCTTTTCAAAACTTAAAATATTTTTTCAACTATGCAGACTTTGTGTGGACCAAACATTTATTATCCTATGACAACAATAAAAGAAAATCATTTATAAAAGAAATTACGAATTTAAGATTTTCAAATATTTTTTATTTGATTTTTGCGCCTTTAATAATTTATATGGTATTAAAATTATATTTCAAAATCAATAAAGCAAATATTTTAAAATGGATGTTACATTATATTATTGTGATTAGTAAAAAACAAAATAAAATTTTGAATTCAGATACACATCAAGAAATATATAATAAACTTAAACAAGATTATCAAAAGAAATATAAATCGTTTTTTAACCTTTATGAAAGGTTTAGATATCAAAATCAAAATATTGAATTGACAAAGATATTTAGAACTTTTATTTCAGCAAAATAATTTAAATGAAAAAACTTATTTCAATATTAATTATTATTTTTTTAATAATTTATATTCTAGTTGAATTTATAGGTGATAGTATTATAAAGAGCTCTCTTGAAAGTAATTTATCTAATTCTTTAAAAAGAGAGACTAAAATTGATGACCTAAGCATTGGGTACCTAAGCGGTAAAGCTAAAATTAAAAATTTAAAAATAAGCAACAAAGACTTTCCTGGTATTCTATTAGAAATAAAAAATGCATCTGCAAAACTAAGCACAACATCAATTTTTAGTAATAAAATTGAAATTGATGAAATCATTTTAGATGGAATTGATTTAAATTATTATTTCAATCTAAATAGAAGTTTAAAAGTTGAGGATAATGTAAAATCAATAGAAGAAAATCTGAGCAAAAATGACAAAAAGGCTTCAAGCTCGAAGGAATTTATTGTTAAAAAATTAGACTTAAAAAATTTTAAAATTTCAGCAAACTCTGAGAATTTAAATTTTAACCAGCAAATAAGTCTTAAAGATATGAGCTTTAATAATGTAGGAAACACTGAAGACAGTAAAAATTACAAGACTGTTTTAAAAGACCTCTTTGATAAGGCTTTAAAATCAGTCAAAAATAAAGCGTTATCCAGCGATGTTAGCAATTCTTTAGATAAAATAAAGAATATTGATGAACAAAAAATTAAAGAAAAAATAAAAAAGGAGATAGATGCTAATAAAGATAAAGTAAAAAATAAGCTAAAAAAGTTATTTAATAATGATTAAAAGTTTACATCTCTCCAAGAATTTCTAAAGCTATCTATATCAGATTCTCCTGTATCTATAACTACAAGATCCGTTTTTTCTTGTTCAGATTTACCAGCTATATTTGCAAACAATTTATTTGCAAATACCACGAGTCTTGAAAGCACACCTTTACCTACTGCTTTACAGGTTTTTCCAGTGAAGACCTCTCCATCAACTGTTTGGCTTTTAAGAGATTTATTTTCATTTAATTGTTTTGAAACGTTAGTTCCACACTCATCATCAACTGCACATATCAGTGCAAGACCCAAACTACATCTATTTTTCGATACAGATGGTTCAAAAATAGGGAAGTATACCAATCCGTTTGACAATGTTGGCTCAGCAGTTATTTTTTGACTAGAAGGTAATTTTATAAACCAGCCATGGTCTTTCGTTGCTCTTGCTTTCCTGCTTACCGCTTTAGTTGTAAGTGGACATTTAACACCGGTGGTATCATCTGTAGTATCCATGCATTTTTCAAGTCCATGAAGTATAGTTGTGGATCTTTGAGGTGAATGAAATTTTGGATAAAACTTATCTCTAAACCCAAACATAATATTATCAAGTTTTGTATCTTTAAACGTTAATCTTTCATAATCGCCAGTACCCGAAAAAAGCCACAAATTTTTAGATGTTTTTCCAATTCCTGCATCCATAGAGTGATATTGGTACCGTCCATTTTCTTTGCTAGCCTCTATCGACAGAATAGTTGATTGATCATAAAGTTTAATGGCACTCCCTGCTGCATCCACTTTCATATTAGTCAAATTAAATTTGGTAATCTTTCCTTCAAAATCATTTGTGTAGACAAGTGCTCCTGTAAACTTTATTCCTCTTGCAGTATCTGAAGTAATAACAACAGGACTTCCAGGTATCGAATTTACAATATCAATATTTTTATCATCTAACACTTCAATTACCTTCTCTACTTTGCCTGGAGTTATTGTATCTTCTAGATTAATAACAAATAAAGCTGATCCTACTCCATCATTTCTACCACCATACCCACCTCCCATAACGGCGACATAAATATCATCAAGAATATTTGTGTCTCCTGCACCTGTATTGGGTAATCTAAATATTCTAGGAGCTGACCAAGTTTCTCCCAATTCTCTATAATTATACTCTGCTGGAAGATTTTGACTTAAGCTTTGAGTTGCAGCTCTTGTCAATTTAATAATAAGAGTATCTTGAGATTGAGCTTTATCACCATTTGCTTGAAAAAATAATTGGTCTGGTAAAGTTATTTCAGTTTTACCTGAAGATGCGATATTAACAGTAAAGTTTTTTTCAATTTTATTATTTATCGAAATAATTAAATCAGATTTTTGAACACCTACAACTGGAAAAGTCCACGTTTTACTTTCATAACATGATGTGGTTGTATCTGCCTTACATTCATCATCAATACTGTTGTTATTATTATAATTATCTTGAACTGTAATACTTTCTTCCATATCAATTATTGAATAAGTATCATCAATGTACTCGTATTCTGAATGAGTGCCTAAATGGTTCATTACATGAACTGTATTTTTAATATGGTCATTATAAACACTGTATAAATGAAGCGGTTTATCAGGTTTTGTTATATCAAGAACAGAAAAACCATTTCCACCTCTGCCATAAGGCACCATTAATATAGTGTGCCATTGTTTTCCAGATCCAAGAGGACTTTTAAAAAACATGTCGTGTACTACTGGAGATCCGTCCACTCCATAAATTGCATTAGTTCCCCCTTTTTGTTTTGCAAGTTCATTGTTCAAATTTTCGTTCACCATAAGAGGTATTTTTGGCATTATAAATGGAGGTATGAATGCCCATTTTTCAATACCTGTTTTACTATCAATTGAATGTAACATGCCATCGTTACCTCCAACATAAATTCTCTCTTCTCTTGTACTTAAAGATTTGGCCCAAGCATCATAATTATTAATAGATCTCCAATAAGCTTCTTGGTTACTCGATGAAAACGCTGTTTCAGCAGAAGGTGCTCCTACGATTACCATTTCAGAATGAAATATATCTCCTAAATATTTTTTTCTTCCTTTTGTAATTATTTTTCCATTTTTATCGACAATTGGTGGTCCTATTCTCATTTCGTTTAACAAACAATCTCCGTCGTAATCAAAATAATCCTGTCCTCTAGAAAAACTTATTAAACCTTTAACATCATCATCATTTCCATCCGCAATAGTTGCAACACTATCTCCTTTTGCGCTACAACGAGTATTACCTGTTACACCAGCAACTTTTGGTGTATCCCTATGATAATCACCAACTTCATTACCAAATAATCCAAGTTGAGATTGAATTAATAATGAATTAGCTTCAGTATAATTATTATAATCAGTTTTGTAATCAGCACCTGGAATTACACCCCATATTTTTCTTGAACCAGGAGATGGTATCACATCTGAAGCATTCCAATTGGACGGATCTTTTTCATCAACAACACCTTCTTTAGATATTGCAGTTCTTGTTAATGAACCTTGCCATTCCTCATTTTGCTTATATTTAAATTGTGCTTGGAATAATGATCCACCTTCTTCAATTGTTGCGGTAATTGCTGGAGCAGTAAAGGCTAATTTGTCAGCAATTACAGATCTAATTGCAGCACCCAATTGTGCTTTTAATTGATCTGTTGTGTCTGCTTTTATTACTCTGTCTGTTCCACCTGCTTTTGCAATTGCATTAAATGCTCTTATTCCACCTGGGCTAATTCCACCTCCATAAGCTACAGTAAAAGTTTTGATTTTCTTTTTTAGAAGATTTTTTGTTTTTGTTATTGCAGCTGCTTGATTGTACCAATCTCCATCACCAATTACGATTACATAAGATCCTTGACACGGGCTGTTTTTATCTATGGGGCTTTCTGATTTATGATTGTAGTATTGTTCTGCAATTGTTGCCCAGGTATTTGCATCAGTACCACCACCTGGTCTGACACTTTTAATATAATTGTTAATTTTATTAGCACCGTTTCTATCCACTTTAACTTTTAAACAATTTTGACCGTCACAAGGATCTGCTTGATCTCTCGCTGTATCCCATTTTGTATAACCTAAGCCACCCGCAGAAGGTTTCCAGCACCAATAATTATATCTTGCTAACCAGTGACTTGCTGTCAACCAACTTGGGTTTCCAATATAAGATCTGCATCTTTTATAACTATTATGACGTTTATAGTAACTGTACCATATTGTGTTACTTGCATCATGAGACCAGTATCCAAATCCAAAATTAACTGAAGAGACTAAACTACTGTCTGTTACTAAAGATTGAATGGCTTGATGAGCACCTGACATTCTTGATTGTGCTGCTCTATACCCTGAACGCCCATGATAATTCAAATTAAGGTCAAATGTTTGTATTGAGAAATTATTAGTTTCTGCAACAAATATTCTGTTTAAAGAAGGATCAATTGTAATATCTCTTGGGAAGTTGAAGCGGATAGCTGATTTCGAAGTTGGATTATAATTGCCACCAAGTCGTCCATATCTACCCACTCTTTCCTGTGTAAAACTAACATTAGTACCACTACTTGAGTTTAAAGTAACTTTATGAAGTGCGTGGTTTGAGGATGAAGTGAAATAAATTATATTTTCGTTTGTAGGATGGCTTGCTATTGCAGTCGAATTTCTTATATCAAAGAAATATGCACTTTGAAAAAATTTGCTATTATTTGGACAATTCATTCCACTTCTAGAGAATTTCTTTATATAATAAGATCTTGCAAAAACTAAATTACCAGATGCATCAACTGTAAATCTTACACCGTTACCATATCCAGAGTTATGAATATCATTTCGTAGTTCACCGCTAGTTGAACATTCTTTTTTAGCACCAGTAGCAGAGTCGTATAAAAAAATTTCTCTTGAATGCTTGTCAATAACAATTATCACATCGTTGTGTTTTTTTATTGTTAATCTAGAGTTTCTATGAAAACCACCTTTAATTTGAGTAAGTACACCTGATGAAGTATTTACTCTACAAAGAGTACCATTACTTCTATGAGTTCGTTTTCCTGAAAAATATATATGACCGTCATGATGAAGGATACTGGTATTTCCATAATTTGTAGAACAATTATTATTTCTTACACTATAAGTTACTCTTTTTTGAACGATGGCAGTTCTAGCGTTACTTCCGTGATCAACTCCCACTAATTGATTATTATTATTTGAAATATAGTTTCCAGTATTTTCGATCAACGCAATTGACTGAGGTCTTCCTATATTTGCACCGGTATAAGATGAAATACTCATACTACCAGACTTGTCTAATAAAATTAAAACATTAGCAGGAACATCTGCTACTCCTGAACCAGGTGGTAAAGCTTTTGAATAAGAATTAGAAATTACAAAAGGAAAAATTAAAAAAATAGAGACTAATAATATTGAAATTTTTTTCATCTAACTTTCATCTGGGTCTTCGCCCATCTCCATCAAACTTTTATGTCGACTAAGCTGATCCCAGTACTTATCATTTGAAATATAGATTTCCTCTTCCCAAACATCTTTGTTAAGAGCTCTTTGGTATACAATATATTTATTTGCTCTTTCCCATATAATAAAATTATTAAAATTTTGGGGATTGCTACCAGTATCAAAATCACCATAAATTCTTTTTGCATAATTCATTAATTTTAAACTATCAGTTGCTGAATTATCTATTGTGTTATCGACATAAAATCTGATTGCCATCAATTTTTTTTCTAAAAAAATATGCTTAATTATGAATTGATCGTTAAAGTTATCACTTGAACATATATCTGGTGCAAAAATATCAACTTCAGCATATCCTGTTTCATTTTCTGGAAATTCACCAAATTCTTTTTCGTCAGATTTTTTATATTCTTCACCAAGATCCATAATAAATTTACACTTGGCTTCTACGTAAGAAAAATTTAATAAGATTAACAGTATTGGTAAAATGAACTTTAAGAGTAATTTATTCATTATAATTATTTTAAATCAATCATATTAAATTAAAAAGCGTCATTATAGTCTGGAGGTCACCATTTTGACCCAATTTAACATATTTCGCAAAATACTAATTATTTAGGTAGAACAATCGTACTTTCTAAAGCAACTATTATCTTACCACTATCGAAGTTACCACAACCATAAACTCTATAAGCCATCCCATCTGAACTTGCATCTGTTGCATCTTTTTTGATACTTGTCCCTGAGCCTTTAAATGGAGCCGATCCAACTCTGGTCATAAAATATTCATATTTGAATTTTTGCATCCTTTTCTTTTCACGATTACTATCACCACTTTGAACAATTCCTGAGGTAAGAAAATCATAATAACTTTTACTTTCGTGTACATCAACATTTGCAGTGCTAGTTGGAGTATCTGGATCTGGACCACTTAAAACTTTAAAAGTTGATCTGTCAATATCTACATAACTATTAAAACATGATCTGATTGCACTCGGTGCTACTGGTGGAGTTCCTGTTGCAAATAAACTTGTTGAATTTCCTACCAATTGTCTCTTAGAAGAATCTCTTTGACCGTTTGCTTTGTAGGGTCCCAGGTATTGATTAATAATATATTTTTCTCCCTCCAACAAAGCGGTTTCTGCAACATAAAAAGTCTGCTGATACTCATCACTTAAATTATTACTTTGGTGGTCACTTGCAGAAATTACAATTAAAGCTCCACCCATTAAAGACATTGCCATTAATAAAACTAATGAAAGAACTAACGCAAAACCTTTTTCTTTTTTGTTTGTCATTGTTCAATTCCAACATTTCTTGCGTTAGCGGTAACTGTAATTATGTCTCTTAAATATCTATCCTCTTCTGATATGTCTCGCCCAGATGTTAAGGAGATAATCTTTCGAATAGCTCCTGACCTTTTATCATCTCTATAAAAAGGTCTAGTTGATCTAACAATTAATCCAATATCAACTGTTCTAACATCGTATTCCTTACCAGAACTTGGTACAACTTGTGCATTTGTATACTTACCACTGCTATCTGCATCAATTCTTTTTCCATTTTCATCTAAAGGAACAAAAACCATATCTTGGACAAAATCTAAAACTTCCTCTCTGTCAAAAAGAGTGTCATCTGTTGAAAGTGCACTAAATTTGGAACCATCCCATTTTTCTCTAGCTTTCAAAACCTTAAAACCTTTTATTTCTTTATCTGTAAATGGATCAATTTTTGCAGATGCCTCACACCAATATTTAATTTTATATCTTGTATAAGTATATTTTTTGTCCTCGTCAGCATCACTGTCATAATCAACACTTCCGTAAACAATTTCTAAAGTATCACATCCGACCTCTTCAAATTCTTTTGGAACTTTTGTTCCCGCATCACCAAAACCCTTTCGTTTAGTAATCTTAATTGGTACATGAGATTCGTCAGCAGCAATATTGTCATTGAAATACTTATACCCAGCCATTCTAACTTCTCTTAAAATTTGACCAACAAGATCTCGACCTGCTTGTGAAATTTTTGCTCTATCAGTTACTTGTCTATAAGTACTATTCACAACTGAATAAGATGTAAACATAGCAGCCATCATCAAGCTAGATATTACAATTGCAATTAAAATTTCTATTAAAGTAAGACCAGAAATTTTACTAAATTTCTTTTTCATTATTTTACTTGGAAATATAAATATTTTGTCTTATTGCCACTATTCATATTAATTTCCATTCTTCCCACATAAACTTTGTCGTATGCTGTAGGATTACTTACTGGGCAACCCGTTTTGCACATTAGATGCATAGTTAATACTTTTTTATCTTTTGCTCCATCAACGCATTTCAAAACGCCTTTTGATACTTTTGCATTCCATTTATTCCTTATATTATCTTCTGCAATGTTTGCAGATGGATTTGAATTAGATCCATCTGTACAAGTTTCAACTTTCCATTGATTGTCTTTTAATGCGTCCATGAAGGTTTTTGAGGCCTTTTCCTGTTTTTTATAAGCAAAAATATCCTCAGCAATTGTTCCTACAATATAGTTTGCCTTTGTTCTTTCGCCAGAAACATCAATAGATCTTACCGAGTACTGAACCATTTGAAATACAGCCACAAAACCAATACCAATTATTGCTGTTGCAACAATAGCCTCCAACAAAGTTATACCCTTTTCTGAGTCTCTGTTTCTGTATTTATTGGTTAATATAGTCATTTTTTTCGTAAGAATATTTGTATTTATTTATTATACCAAATCTTGAATATTTTACTAAATATACAGGAAAATTCCCATCTTTGGTTGCAGTCTGTAGTGGCAAAAATTTTTTTGTTGGGGGATTGCATGTTGTTACTCTTTGATGACAAATTACAATTAAATTATTTGTTAATGATACTTTGTCTAAAGTACTATTATATTGACTATCTGCGCTTCCAAATTGTTTAAAGTACTTACCACCTTTTGAAAAACAAATCGCTGCATTTTTTACTAAATGATAGACATACACATCTTCATCCAATGATAATGATGTTATGGTATCAGAGCCATCCATGTCTGTACTGACACAAGTTGGTTTTTTGTTAGCATTGAGTTTATTAGAAAGAGTAGTAGCGTCGATACCTTTCACGGTGATCAACTTATCCGTTTCAAATTCTACTCTAACATATGGATATGATCCTCTTTCAACTTGAGTACTTGCTACACTTAAGATTGAGGCAACTTTTTCAGCTTGAGTTCTAACCAGTCTATCCATACTCCATTTTTCAAATTGTGGTAAACCCATTCCTGCAACTACTCCTATAATTGCAATTATCACTAATAATTCTAAGAGAGTAAAACCTTTAATGTTCTGCTTTTGCTGCACTAGTGTCAATTTTTCCTGATGTTACAAGATCCTGAATAGATTTTTCCATGGTAATCATTCCATCTCTAACCGCTGTTTGCATCACACTTGGAATTTGATGTATCTTTGCCTCACGAATTAAATTTTGAACTGGAGGAGTGCACTTCATAATTTCAAAAGCGCCACATCTACCTTGTCCATCTTTTGTTTTAAATAATCTTTGTGTAACTACCATTTTAAGTGAAGTAGAAATTTGGGCTCTAATTTGTGCTTGCTGTTCAGGAGGAAACACGTCGATAATTCTATTTATGGTGCTTGGTGCTCCACTTGTATGTAAAGTTCCAAATACTAAGTGACCCGTTTCAGCTGCGGTTAATGCTAGACTTACAGTCTCGAGATCTCTCATCTCTCCCACTAAAATTACATCAGGGTCTTCTCTAAGAGCTGCTTTTAAGGCTGCAGCAAACGATTGAGTTTGTTTTCCAACCTCTCTATGTGAAACAATACTTTTTTGATCCTTATGAATAAATTCAACCGGATCTTCAACTGTAATTATATTCGCTGTCCTTTGTTTATTTATCTCATTTACTATAGCAGCTAGAGTTGTTGATTTACCTGATCCAGTTGGGCCAGTTACCAAAACTAATCCTTTATGATAGTCAATCACATCATAAAGTGCTGGTGGTAAACTGAATTGATCCATATCTGGAATTTTACTCTCAACTCTCCTACAAACACATGCAGGACCATTAATCGTTTTATAAAAGTTTGCTCTAAACCTTAAACCACCTAATGTGATAGCAGTATCAAGCTCATGCGTTGTTTCAAATTTTTCTAATTCGCCTTCATTACAATTCATTGATAATAGATCTTTTAGATCTTGAGGAGTAACTGGCGTTTCTTGCACCATAATAATTTCACCAGTTTGTCTGTAAGCTAAAGGCGATCCTGCTCTAATATGAAAATCGGATATTTTTTTATTATTTTTGGCAAGATCTTCTAATTTATCAAACATAGATAATTGATACTATAAAATGTAGTAATCTTACATAAAATTTACTAATTTGACCCAATTTAGTCATTTATTTTATGCTCAAACTACTCAACTTTTAATTTAATAGTTACTTAAACTGTAGGTTTATATATAAGTAACTTTATTTGATTTATTAAATAATGAAAAACCCATTTGCTAATTTATTTAAAAAAAAAGATAGTGCTCCTTCAGTAAAGCCAGAGGCATCATCTACAAAAAAAGAAAATTTTTTTAGTAAATTAATAAAAAATAGACTTGGCAAGAGTTCCGTTAAAGGGGAGGAAATTGTTGGTGTAGATTTATCTACAAATGAAATTAGATTAGCTCAAATTTCAACTAATAAATCTAATCAATGGATTTTAGAAAAATTTTATACACATAAAATTGAAGGTTTGCCAGAAAACTCATCAGTTTTAGAACATCCAGATAAAGTTGCCGAAGAGTTAAAAATTGCGATTCAAAAGTCAAAAATTTCAACATCTAATGCTGCAATAGCGATACCAGTAACCAGTGCAATTATAAGAGTTGTTACAAGCCCATTAATGACAGATGAAGAGCTTCATAACGCTGTAAAAACAGATTCACTTTGGGAGAATTTAGTTCAGCTTACTGATAACTTGGATGATTATTCTATTTTTCACCAGGTGATAAATAGAGATCAAACTGGCAATACAATGGATATATTATTTGTGGCATCAAAGTTAGCAGACATAAATAGTTATACTGAAATAATTAAGAAAGGAGGAATGAACGCTGTTATTATTGATGTAAAATGTTTTGCATTAAAATCTGCAGTAGACCAAATAAATCAAATTTCAGGGACTATTGAAGATTCCAATTTGACTGCTGTTTTAGAATTTGGATTAGATGAGAATTATGTAATGATTTTATATGAAAATAATCCGATTATTACTGATATATTTATTAGAGGCCAGGATAGAACCACTTTAATTGAAAGTAACAATCAAGAGGAGATGGATGCGTTAGTAAGAAGATACATTACTCAAGTAAAACAAGCAGTACAGGATTTTGAAACAAAATATGAAAAAAGAATCAGAAATTTAAAAGTTACTTCTAATTTAGCCAATGTTGAAACTTATCTTGCAAGTTTTAGAAAAAATTTAGTTAATACAGGTTTTAATTTATTTGATCCACTCGATGGAATAAAAATTCCTGCTCAAATTGAAGAAAGTGTTAAATTAGACAATCGATCTTATCTATCTACAGTGATGGGTCTTGCATTTAGAAAGCTTGATGTATTTGGATATTTTAAATTTGTAACAGCTGTTAAAAATATAAATCTACTTCCAAACAGAGACTCGATGATAAAACAAAAAAGGGCAAAAGCATTTTCAAATTTTGCATTTAAAGGAATATTAGGGACAGTGTCAGTAGTTTATATTGTTCTTTTTGCTTTATCATTCTGGCAAATAAATTCCTTAAATAGTAAAATTAGCAATTACTCTCAGATAGTTCAAACTCATCAAGAAAGAAGTGATCAGTTAGCAAAAATAAGTAAAGAACTCAGCAAATTAAATAAATCTTTAGAGTTAAGTAAATCAATTAAGTCAAACAAAAAAATAAGTTTTAGAGTATTGGCTCAGGTTGCATCAGCAGTTCCAAAAAGAGTAAGATTTACAAAACTTGATTTTAATGGAACTAACCAAATTCTTATTCAAGGGCTTGCTGCGAGTGACCAGGATATTTTAAAGTTAATTAGTAATTTAAATAATAAAAAATTAATTTCACAGGCATCTCTTGCAAGCATGGATTTATCAACAGCCTCTGGTAACACAAATAATGCAATGAAAGGCTTTTTAATTAATTGTATATTGGAGAAAATCTAATGGATTTGAAAAATATAACTGTTGAAGATTTAAAAGAAAAGTTTGCAGCTTTTGATAAGAAAACTTTAATTAAATTTGGAATTGGAATTGGAGCTATCATTCTTTTCCTAATAATTTATTTTGCAATTTTAAGGCCAATGGTAAATGAAAAAAAAGCAACTTTGGATGATCAAATAAATAAGCAAATGGAAATTCAGCAATTTGAAAATGACATTATAACAATAAAAAATAGAATAAAAAAAATGGAACCTATTGTTGAAAAAAATTCAACACTATTTCACTCTAAAGCAGAAGTGGAGGGTTTATACGACAGTTTAAGTAGGTACGCTGGAGCTTATGGATTAGTAATTTCAAAAATACAAAAGCAAAAACCACAACCAGTATTAAAATCAGGGGTGGCTGCCCAGGCTCAGGAACTACTTGATCAAAGCATGGTGTCTTATTACAAAATACCTGTAGATTATGAGATTAAGGGTAACTTTTTAAACTATATTAAATTTAAAAGAGCAGTATCTAGGTCAAAAAAAATGCTAAACTTTGACAAAGAGCTCATAAATGTAGTACAAAACGATCCTAACGGAGCAGTCGTTGCAAGTGGAGAACTAACAATTGTAGGTTTGCCAAATGAATTTTTTTAAACTTTTTCTGATTTTATTATTTTTTATTTTTTCATCAAATAGTTTTGCAGATAACCACGGCCAAAATGAAATTGCGCAAGAAATATCTGAAGATGAGGAAGTTCCTTTGAATGATCCTTTTGCGGGTAATGAAGGTACAGGTGGTGCTTTAAATTCTCAAATGCCATCTGAAGAAGAAGAGGACGAAATGAGTTTGTATAATTTTAAACTTGTTGGACTGATATCAGGTAAGGATAATAGTTACATTTCATTAGCAAATTCTGGTGGTGAAGTAATGACAATTACGCTTGGACAATTTTTAGGAAAAATAAAACTTATAGATCTTAGATTAAACGAAGCAATATTTGAAAAAGAAGACAAGAAATTTGTGATCATTGATTTTAACAATGTTATTAGGGAGGCAGATGAATATTAGGAAATTTAATAAACTAATATTATTATTTCTCTTTTCAGTTGTATTAGTAGGCTGCCAACAAATGAAAAGTGCAAATAAGCCCTTCAAACATAACACTCCATTAATTAAAGAGAATATAAAAAAAGATGGTGCAGCGGAAATACAAAAAACTTTAGAGCTTGGACCAAAACCATCATCAGGAGATAAAGTTTATGGCAAAAGAAAAAAAATTTCATCTGAGGCTCAAAGAAACTATCTTTTGATACCAGATACATATCCACTTCTTAAACAAAGAATTACTTTTAAATTTAAGAATCTTGATTTTAAAGAAACCATGTATTTGATGGGTAAAATTGGAGAAATTAATGTACTAGTTGGAGATGAAGTTGCTGGTGCAATCTCAGCAGAATTAATTGATGTTCCTTGGGACAAAGCTTTTCAAGCATTATTAGACATGAAAAATTATGCATCAGACATTGATGTAAGTTCAAACTTAATAAGAATTCATTCACCTGAAGTGTTGACATCACAAGAAAATTATAAATCTGATAGAGCGTCTGCAGTAAAAAGAAAAGTTGAGTTGGAGGATAGTGTTGAGCCAATTATATCTGAAATATTTAGACTTTATTATATTACTCCAGACCAAGCTAAAGCTACATTGGAGGAGTTATTTACACAACGTTCAGGAGAGTCTGCATTTGTACCAATTCAAGTTACTGAGGAGGTCACAACAAGATCAATTATTGTAAGAGGTAAAGAAAAAGATCTTGATGTTGTGGACAAACTAATTAAAGAAATCGATGTTAGAACTAAACAAGTTTTAATTGAAGCCTTTATTGTTGAGGCTAACTCAGATTTTGAAAGAGCATTAGGTACAAGATTAGGTGGTTACTATTTAAGAGGAGGAAGAAATGCTGGAGGTATAGCTGGTCCGAGTTCAGGAAGTGCTGATGGGACTGATTTAAGTGCAGATGGAGTTGGAGAATTAGGTTCAGCGACAGATAGTATAACAAACTTTGCAGCAACTGGTGCATCAAGTGGTATAGGAATTTTAAGAAGAACTGGAACGGGAGTTCTAAAAGCAGAAATAACTGCTCTAGAAAGTTTAGGATTAGGTAAGACTATATCAAATCCAAAAGTTTTCACATTGGATAATCAGTCAGCAACTGTAACTCAAGGTGAGGAAATTCCATACCAAACAACAGCTGATGGTACAACAACTACATCATTTAAAGAAGCAGCATTAAAACTTGAGGTTACTCCAAGCATTATTGGAGACGGAAATGTACTACTTAATATTAAAGTCAACAATGATACCCCAAATAGATCTGCAGAATCTGATGAACCACCAATCAATAAAATGGAGATAGTAACCAAATTATTAGTCGCAGATGGTGATATAGTAGTTATTGGAGGAATTAAAAAGAACGTAATTGTTAATCAAAAAAGTCAAACCCCAGGTCTTGGGAATGTTCCTGTGATAGGTAATCTCTTTAAAGGTAAATCAAATTCTGATAACTTAGACGAATTATTAGTGTTTATTGCACCAAGAGTATTATGATTGATATAAGTAGAGAGTCCGAAATTAATTTAATCAATATTTTAATTGATCAAGATATTATTTCTGGAAAAGATTTAATTGATATTAAAAAAGCCTCTTCCGAGGGTGAAAAATCTCAACTAGATGCTGTATTTGAGTTGAAATTAACAGATGAAGATAAAATATTAGATTTATTAGTTAAAGAGCAGTCTCTACAAGTTGTAGATCTAACAACAATGCCTATTGCTGATGATATTAAATCAGTACTTCCATCAAATTATGTGAGAATGAATTTTATTGCTCCTTTTAAAATCGAAGGAAAAACTCTTCATATCGCAATTTCTGATAGTTCAAAATTAAGTTTAATGAGAAATTTAAAAACAATAACAAAAAAAGATATTGAACTACATGCAGCTAAAGTTACTCAAATTTCAGATTTTATTCAAAAACTTTTGAAAGAAGGTGAGACTACAATTGAAGCTATTCAAAAAGCAAACAAAGAAAAAATACAAACCTTTGATTATGAAGTCGATGAAAATGCAGAAGTTCTAGATGAAAAACCAGAAGAAGATATTGAAGCATTAGAGAACGAGTCTGAGGTTATTAAATTTTCAACTGCAGTTGTAGCAGAAGCAATTAAATCTGGTGTATCAGATATTCATATCGAACCTTACAGATTTAGCGCAAGAGTAAGATATAGATTGGATGGAATGCTACAAGAGCAAGAGCATTTTGCAAAATTCTTGCACTCAAATTACGGAGCTGTTGTAACCAGATTTAAGATAATGGGTAAATTAGATATTGCAGAAAGAAGATTGCCACAAGATGGGGCCATTCCATTTAAGATAGATGGAAAAGTAGTAGACCTTCGTCTATCAATATTGCCGACGGCAACAAATGAGAGAATTGTAATGAGGATTCTAAACAAAGATGCTGGTGACATAAGTTTAGAACAATTAAATTTTGAAGAAAACGATTTAAAAAATTTAAGAAAAGCAATTCATGGTACTCAAGGGTTAATTTTAGTTACTGGTCCAACAGGTTCAGGAAAAACTACAACTTTGTATAGTATTTTAAAAGAGGTATCTAAACCTCACTTAAATATTTTAACAGCAGAAGATCCAGTTGAATATGAATTAGATGGTGTAGGACAAGTTCAAATTAAAGATGATATTGGTTATGACTTTAATAGAGCGCTTAGATCTTTTTTAAGACAAGACCCAGAGATAATTCTAGTTGGAGAGATGCGGGACAAAGAAACAGTAGATATTGGATTGAAAGCTGCATTAACGGGTCACTTAGTATTTAGTACACTGCATACAAATGATGCACCCAGTTCTATTACCAGATTACAAAATATGGGAACGCCTGATTATTTAATTTCAGCTGCCTGTTCATTAGTTCTTGCACAAAGATTGGCTCGAAAAACTTGTACTGAGTGTAGAGAACCAGATCCAGATGTAACACCGAAAGTTTTAGAA
>CACMRY010000007.1 GCA_902616205.1 uncultured Pelagibacteraceae bacterium | reverse complement strand
AATGAGTCATCCTTTACGAAATATAGCTTTGGTAAAAATTTCATAACTATTTTCTTAGAAAGTACTTTTCTAATTACAAATGAAAATTCTTTTAATTTTGCAACAACATCATCGGCCTCTCTTCCACCTAAAGGCATTACAAATATTTTTGCTGTTTTTAAATCTGGAGACATTCTCACTTCAGTTACTGTAATTTCTTTTGTTGATAAAGGTAGCTTTGCCTCATCTCTGATAAATAACATTCCTAAAGCTTGTTTTATCATCTCACCAACTCTTAACTGTCTTTGTGTTACTGGTTTACCCAAACTCGTCATTAAATTGTTCTCTCTGTTACAGTTGAATTATAAACTTCAATGATATCTTTTTTTTGAAAATCTCCAAAATCTTTCAGGGTAATTCCACACTCTAGACCAGCAGAAACCTGTTTAGTTTGATTTTTTTCTCTAAATAAAGAGCCTATTTTACCATTAAATATAATTGCTCCATCTCTAATTACTCTTGCATTCGAGTCTTGTGTAATTTCACCGTCTGTGACTTTGGAACCTGCAACTTTTCCAACCTTTGATACTTTGAATATTTCCAATATTTCTGCAGTCCCGATTATTTTTTCATCAACTTCGGGGGTTAATAAACCTGACATCTTACTCTTTATAAAATCTAATACCTCATAAATGATGTTGTAAGATGATATAACAATTTTTTCTTGCTCAGCTCTTTTCTTTGCCTCTTTGCTTGGTTTAACATTAAATGCTATCAAAACTGCATTTGAAGCTTTTGCTAGAGTTACATCTGTTTCAGTCACCATCCCAATGTCTGATAATAGAATCTTAGGTTTAACTTCATCATGCTTTATTTGATTAATTGCATTTTTGATCGCCTCCGACGATCCATGAACATCAGATTTCACAATGATGTTTAATTCCTCTGATGCAGCATCTTTAAATGCAGAGTCTTGGGTTACAAAAGTTAATGAATTTTTGCCATCCTTAGACTCTTGAATTCTAGCATCACACAGTGATTTTGCCTCTTTTTCACTTTCAAGGACTATAAAATCGTCTCCTGCTTTTGCTGCACCATTTATACCTAGAATTTCAACCGGTGTTGCTGGTTCTGCTTGTTCTATATTTTTTCCTTTGTCATTAATTATTGCTCTAACTTTTCCCCATTTTAAACCACTTACAAAAAAATCTCCTTTTTTTAAAGTACCAGCAGTCACAATAACATTTGCAATAGGACCTCTTCCAATATCAATTTTAGACTCTAAAACAATACCTTTAGCCTCTGTTTCAAAATCAGTTTTTAAATCTAAAAGTTCAGCTTGTAAAATTACACTCTCAACTAATTTATCTAAATTCTGCTTTGTCTTAGTTGAAATTTCAACCATCAAAGTATCTCCAGATAAGTCTTCGGCAATTAATTCATATTCTAACAATTGATTCTTAATTTTTTGTGGATCAGCCTCTGGCAAATCACATTTATTTATTGCAACAACAATTGGAACTTTTGCTGCTTTTGCATGTTTTATAGACTCTATTGTTTGAGGTTTCACTCCATCGTCCGCTGCTACAACTAAAATTACTAAATCTGTCAACTTCGATCCTCTTGCCCTCATTTCTGTAAATGCTGCGTGACCAGGTGTATCTATAAAAGTAATTTTATTAGAATGATGTATAATTTGGTAAGCACCAATATGTTGAGTAATTCCACCAAACTCTCCTGATACCACATTTGCTTTTCTTAAAACGTCTAGAACTGACGTTTTTCCATGATCCACATGTCCCATTACTGTAACAATTGGAGCTCTACTTTTTAAGTTCTCTGCTTTAACTTCTTTTATTTTTTCAATTATTTCCTCTGCCTTTTCTTCTCTTATTGGATTATGTCCAAATTCTTTTACTAAATATTCAGCAGTATCAGAGTCGATCGTATGGTTAATGGTTACTGTAACTCCCATGCCTAATAAATGTTTTATAATATTGCTTGACTGTTCAGCCATTCTATTTGCAAGTTCTCTGATGGTCACTACCTCTGGTATTTTAACGTCTCTTTTGACTGGTTTTAAACTGTCTTTATCGTCTTCTTGATTTAGAAGTCTATTCTCTTTCTGTTTTGCTCTTTTTAATGATGCTAAACTTCTTCCTTTTCCTATAAAATCCTCATCGCTAAGTGCTCTAGACACTGTTAATTTTAATTCTCTTCTTTTTGAAGTTCCTTTTCCAGTTTTTGTATCTTTGCTTAAAGTTGTTTCTCCTTTTAATCTTCTTGTTGCTCTTTGCTCTGCTAACTTTCGTCTTTCAAAATCTGAACTAGGGGAAGTATTTGGTTTAGAAAAAGTGTTATTTCTAGGAACAAAAGGTGCGCTCCCTTTGGGTCTTTCATTTGATGTATTTGGTCTTGAGTAGTTTGGTTTGGTTCCAAATCTAGGTTTTTTTTCAATAACAACAGTATTTTTTGACTGTGATTTAGCTTGCTCTATGCTGTTTATAGTTTTTTTGGAACTTCCTGAAATCGATAACTTTAATTTTTTCTTTTCCATCTTTCATCTCTCAATCTTTATAAACTTTATCACGAGCAGACATAATTAAATTATCTGCCTCTTGTTTTGATAAAGCAAAATCTTCTAAATACCCTTTGATTTTTACTCTCTCACCTTTAACCACATCATAACCACCTGTAAGTTCGTCAGATGCTAAATCTGCAAAGTCAGTTAACGTTAAAATATTTTGTTCTCCTAATGTAACCAACATACCTGGCGTTAAACCTTCATGACTAATAAGTTCATTTTCTAGACCTAAATCTTTTACTCTTTTCGCAATTTCCTCTTGGTCTTTTTGATAAAACTCTTTTGCTCTTTCAATAAGTTCTTTTGCAGTATCTTCCTCTATGCCTTCAATTTTTGTTAAGGCCTCAGGCTCACTATCCTTAATATCATCAATTGTTGAAAAGCCTTCAGCTACCAGTAATTGACCAAGAGTTTCATCTAATTCTAAATTTTTTACAAAATTATCAGTTTTTTCTTTAAATTCTATTTGCCTTCTCTCTGAGTCTTCCTGATCAGTCATTATGTTAATCTCATAGTTCAGAAGTTTAGTTGCCAATCTAACATTTTGACCTCTTCTACCTATAGCTTTACTTAAATTTTCTTCAGTAAGGATCACGTCCAATTTCTTTGCATCATTATCAACGTTAACTCTTTGTACCTCTGCTGGTGATAACGCATTTGCTACTACTACTGCTGGATCTTCTGACCAATTTACAATATCAATTTTCTCACCTTGAAGTTCATTAACAACTGCTTGAACTCTACTACCTCTCATTCCAACGCAAGCACCAACGGGATCTAATGAAGTATCAATTGCTTTAACACAAATTTTTGCTCTACTTCCTGGATCTCTAGAGGAAGATTTTATCTCAATTAGTCCATCATAAATCTCTGGAACTTCTTGGATAAATAATTTTTCCATAAATTTAGGGTGTGCTCTAGATAAAAATATCTGCTGTCCTCTTGGCTCTCTTCTGACATCTAAGCAGTAAGCTTTAATTCTATCTCCTGCCTTAACATTTTCTCTGGGTATCAATTCGTTTTTTTGAATAATTGCTTCAGTTCTACCTAGATCTACAATTATGTTTCCAAATTCTAATCTTTTGACAATTCCACTTAATATTGAATCTTTTTTGTCTATAAAATCGTTAAATTGTCTTTCTCTCTCTGCCTCTCTAACATTAAAGCTTATTACTTGTTTTGCAGTTTGAGCAGCAATTCTTCCAAAATCAAATGATGGCAAAGGTTGTAAAACTTCATCTCCAACTTTCTTGTCTTTATTGTTTTCATTAAGTTTGATTGCATCATCTAAACTAATCTCTAAATTTGAATTTTCTGGGCTATCAACAATTTGTAGTTTTCTAAAAATTCCTATGTCACCGTTGTCACGATTTATCTCTACTTTAATCTCATTTTCAGAGCCAAACTTTGATTTTGCAGCTTTAGCAATACCGTTTTCCATTGAGTCAATTATTAATTCTTTATCAATTGATTTTTCTAAAGCTACTGCCTCTGCAATTCGTAATAATTCAAGTTTATCTGCTCTTCTGTTTAACATTTTAGTTTTATCCAAAAAAAAATGGGCCGAGGCCCATTTTGAAATTTCAATAATGTGAATGGAATATATTGGCTTTTTTTAAATATTCAACTTTATTTAACTGTTAAATATGTTTGATTTATCTGTTTTTTCCCATGAAAATGATCCATCTGACTCTGGCTCTCTTCCAAAATGACCATATGCAGCGGTTTTTTGATAAATAGGTTTATTTAAACTCAACATTTCTCTAATTCCTCTAGGACTTAAGTCAAAGTTTTCTCTTATTAATTTTTCAACATGTCTATTTTGTTCTTCATCATTATTGAAAAGATTAACATAAATAGAAAGTGGTTTGGAGACCCCAATAGCGTACGCAAGCTGTATCAAACATCTATCGGAAATTTTTGATGCAACTATATTTTTTGCTAAATATCTAGAAGCATAAGCTGCTGATCTATCAACTTTTGTAGGATCTTTTCCAGAGAATGCTCCACCACCGTGAGGTGCGGCACCACCATAAGTATCAACTATAATTTTTCTTCCAGTCAAGCCTGCATCTCCGTCTGGTCCACCAATAACAAAATTTCCAGTAGGATTTACATAAATTTCATCTTCACTAAGATCTGATAATAGGTTTTTAGGTACAGATTTTTCAATGTAAGGTTTAACTAATTCTCTAACGTCAGCTTGGTTTACATCTGCAGAATGTTGTGTTGATATTACTACTGATTTAACAGCTGCGGGTTTTCCATCTTTATACTCTATTGTTATTTGACTTTTTGAATCTGGTTCAATGCTTTTTAATTTCCCTGATTTTCTATCTTCAGCCATTAATCTTAAAATTTTATGTGAATAGTGAATAGGAGCTGGCATTAATACATCTGTTTCATCACATGCATAGCCAAACATAATACCTTGATCTCCGGCACCTTCATCCTTATTTCCAGATGCATCAACACCCATTGCAATATCTGCTGATTGTGAATGTAAATGGCTTTCGATTTTTGTAGCTTCTTTGTATGAAAAACCATCTTGATCATATCCAATATCTTTAATGCAATCTCTGACTTTTGAAATCAATTCATCTTTTTTGATTTCTGGACCTCTAACCTCACCTGCCAAAACAACTTTATTAGTTGTTGTTAGTGTTTCACACGCTACTCTAGACTGAGGGTCATTTGCTAAATAATTATCAACTACCATATCTGAAATTCTATCTGATACTTTATCAGGGTGACCTTCTGATACAGATTCACTAGTAAAAAGGAAATTTTTAAGATTATTCATGATCAAAACTTCTAATAGAAAATAATATAAAAATATAGATAAAAATTAATCCATAATACATTTTATTTCCAAATTTACTAAAAAATGTAAATTTATGCTTTATTTCGTTTGTATAAATCGAACCAGTTTCCTCTAAATCTATTAATGATTTGATTTTACCACTTGGATTTATAATTGCAGAAATACCATTGTTTGCAGATCTTATTAGGGTTTTGCCTTGCTCAATGGATCTAAACCTGGAGTGAGCATAGTGTTGGTATGGCCCTATTGAATTTCCAAACCAACCATCCTCAGAAATATTAATTATTAAATCATAATCTAAATTATTATTGAATGACCCTGTATAAATTATTTCATAACAAATTGTAGCTAATAGTTTTAAATTAATATCTTCAATGTTTAAAATTGCTTTTTTATCTTTTCCTTTAGTGTAGGATTGATAATTATTGGTTAAACTTTTAAGACCTATCAAAGACAAAACATTCTCTAAAGGCAAAAACTCACCAAATGGAACCAATTTCCTCTTATCGTAATAATCGATTACATTTGATTGATTATCAATAACTGCAATAGAGTTAAAATACTCAGTTTTACCTTTTAAATTCACCTTCCTATTTAAACCTAGCAAAACAAAATGATCTTTATCAAAATTATTACTAAAAATTTCTTTGTATGAATTAATATTACTCATATGGGTTGAGGGTAAAACACCTTCTGGCCAGATAAAAATTGTTTTTTTTCCAAAATATCTTTTTGGATCACTTAGATTAACTAAATTTTGAATTAATGAATATTCATCAACATTGGATGAGTAAAATCTTTCTAAAGATACTTTAGTAGAAATAGTGACAATATTTATTTGATTTTTATAATTTTTTGTACTCAAATTATTTAGGCTGATATAGCCGTAAATCAAGTTAGATATTATTAATATCCCAATGATGAGAATACAATAAATTTTTTTTTTTGACTTATGGATGAACCATATAGCTGGGATTGTGAATAAAGTAATACATAACAGATTAAATCCATTAATTCCTACTAAAGAATTGATTTGAATGAACTCTATTTGATTTGAAAAACTATAAGCTATTAAGTTCCATGGGAAACCAGAAAGTACAATTCCACGAAAATATTCAATAATACTTAAAACAAGTGAAAATATAAGAACTGAAGAAATAATTTTTTTTTGACTTAGAAAAAATTTTGTTATCAAGGTTGCAATACCAAAAAAAATTGAGATGAATGCTGGAATACAAATAATTGATATCGGTATTAAAAATTTAAAATTATTATCAAATGTAAGAGAAATTGATATCCAATATAAACTGCAAATAAAATATCCAAACCCAAAAAACCATCCATAAAGAAAAAAAATTAATTTGGATTTATTTGAATTTTTAGCTTCAACTAAAAATAAAAATAAAAATGTAAAGGATATAAAATTTATAAAAAAAAAATTATATGGAGGTAAACTAAATGATGAAACGCCACCAAGTAAAAATAAAATTAAAAAATTTAGTTTATCAGATTTTGTCAAAAGTTTAACTTATTGAGTTTAATATTTTATTTTCTTCTTTATTCATTATTTTGAAATCTTTTATTCTTTTATGATCAAAACCTAGAAGATGCAAAAATCCATGGATAAAAGTCATTTCTAAAATAAAATTTTTTTTATTTGGAAAAATATATTGATAACTGATAATTATATCTCCGAGATAAATTTCCTTTTTTTTTAATTCTTTTTTTAAATCTGTTTTTATAAACGAAGGAAATGACAATACATCTGTATGATTATTTTTTTTTCTAAATTTATAATTTAGTTTTTTAATATTTGTATTATTTGAGAGTAATAAAGTAAAATTTACTTTTTTATTAGAGTAAAAATATTTTTTTGGAAATCGCCTTAAGATTTTGTCAAAAAATAATTGTGGTTTGTTTAAACTTTTTTTCCATTTCTTATGATCAACGAGAACATTTACACTAATCATTATTTATATCAGAATAAGCCTTAACTATTTTAGATACTAAAGGGTGTCTGACAACATCCGAATGATCAAAATCTATAATTGATATTTCACTTAAATTACCTAATATTTTTTTTGATCTATTCAAACCTGATGAATTTTTATTTGGAAGATCTATTTGAGATGGATCTCCATTTATTACAATCTTTGAATTTTCTCCAATTCTAGTTAAAAACATTTTTATTTGAGTATCAGTTGCATTTTGAGCTTCATCCAAAATTGCAAATGAATTTTTTAGAGTTCTACCCCTCATAAAGGCTAAAGGTGCTATCTCTATGTCTCCAATTTCTATTTTTTTTTGTATTTTTTCAAAATCTAAAAGATCATAAAGTGAGTCATACAATGGCCTTAGGTACGGATCTACTTTTTCTCTCATGTCACCAGGTAAAAAACCTAGTCTTTCACCTGCTTCCACAGCAGGTCTTGATAAAATTATTCTCTCAATTTTCTTTTCCAAGAGCATAGTAAGGCCAACAGCAACAGCTAAAAAGGTTTTACCTGTGCCCGCAGGTCCTGCTGAAATAACTATATCACTCTCCCTTAACGCTCTAACATAGTTTTTTTGTTTTTCTGATCTAGGAATGACAGATTTTTTTGGTGTCTTAATAATATATTCAATATTTTTATTCGTATTATTATTATTATTATTTTCCTCAATCATAAATTTATTAACTGATGAAATTATATCTTTTTTTTCTATATTTCTATTTGTTATAAATTGATTAGTTAAAAATTGAATAGCATTTTTTACTAAATTATTTTTTTTTGGATCGCTTTTTATAAGAATTGAGTTCCCTCTTGAATATATATTGGTATTTGTTAACTTTTCTAGCTCTTTTAAGTTGTTATTAAATTCTCCAACAACGCCTAATAGCAGATCATTATCTTGGAAAATTATGCTTAATGAATTATTATCTGAATAGACGAATTTCAGCTCTGATTTAAAATTATTTTGTTTAAGATTTTTCAAATTAAGCTGCTACCATTTTGTTATCTAATTTTCCAAATAAACTGTTCTGATTAGAGTTTTCAATTTTAACTTGTACCAACTTTCCGATGATATGCTCTGATCCATCAAAGATAACCGAGGACAAATATTTATTTCTTCCAAAATATTTGTTTTGATTTTTTAATTTATTTTCTACTAAAACTTCTACAAATTTTTTTTCCATAGATTTATTAATTTGTATTTGATTAGTGAATAATTTTTTTTGAATAATAATTAATCTTTCTTTAGAAATTTCATTATCAATTAACTCATAATTTGAAGCCGTTGTGCCTGGCCTTGGACTAAAAATAAAAGAAAAAGAGTTAATAAAGTTTATTTTATCTAGTAATTTAAGAGTATCGTTAAAATCATTTTCAGTTTCGCCAGGATATCCAATTATAAAATCACTGGAGAATTTAATATCATTATTAATATTTATTAATTTTTCATAAACTTTTAAATAATCCTCAACTTTATGCTTTCTATTCATCAAATGTAATATTTTATCTGAACCACTTTGAATTGGTAAATGCACAAATGGCATTAACTTTTTACTTGAAGAATAACAATCTATTAGGTCATCAGTCATGTCTCTTGGATGGGATGTTGTATATCTTAGTCTTTTTAATTCAGAATACTGATCTAATTTTTTTATCAAGTCAGAAATTCTGTACACTTTGCCCTTTTCAGAGTAAGAGTATGCATTTACATTCTGACCTAATAGAGTAATTTCTCTTACACCATTTTTAATCAATTCCTCAGCTTCCTTGATTATTTGTTCAAAAGGCCTAGAATACTCAGGACCTCTGGTATAAGGGACTACACAAAAATGACAAAACTTATCACATCCCTCTTGGATTGTTAAGAAAGCTGAAATTTTACTATTCTCATTTTTAATATCGTCAAAATAATTGAACTTTGTTACGGTATCAAAATCTGTTTCATCTATTTTTTTGTTTTTATACTGATTTAAAATTAAATTATTAATTTTATGATAAGCCTGAGGGCCAATTACTATATCTATATAAGGTTCTCGTTTTAGCATTTCCTCATTCTCAGCTTGAGCAACGCACCCAGCAACTACTACAATTGGTTTTTTTTTTCCTTTGAAACTTTTTTTAACTCTACCTATTTCATGGTAGACCTTCTCTTTTGCTTTATCTCGAATATGGCAAGTATTTAATATATAACAATCAACATCGTTTTGATCTTTATTTCTAATGTATCCAATATTTTTAACAGTGTCATAGATACGATTAGAGTCATATTCATTCATCTGACAACCAAAAGTTTTGATAAAAACTTTTTTTTGCATTATTTATTTTTCTTGATACCGTAAAGTTCTAATTTGTGGTCAACTAATTCATAACCATATTTTTCAGCTACTTTTTTTTGCAATTTCTCAATCTCATCATCAACAAATTCGATTATTTCACCTGTTTTGATGTCAATTAAATGATCATGATGACTTTCGCTAAGTTGCTCATATCTTGCTTTTCCGCCCTTGAAATCATGCTTTGCAACTATGCCTGCCTCTTCAAATAATTTAACGGTTCTGTAGACTGTAGCTATACTAATTTTTGAATCAATTTCTGAGACCCTGTTATAGAGCTCATCAACATCTGGGTGATCTTGAGATTCACTCATAACTTTTGCAATTATGCGTCTTTGATCTGTTAATTTTACTCCTTTTGAAATACATTTTTGTTCTATTGTTTCAGACATACCTTATTTAACTCGAATAAATTGGATTTATCAAATCTTTTGTTAGCTTATCTTCGTTATCTAATTTAATTAAATTTTTATAGTCATTTATGTTTTTTATATCCATTGAAGTAAATCCTAATAATTCAATTTTATTGGCTAAAGATAAAGCTTTAGCAACTGAAATTGAAGTTCTTAAACTTGAAAATTTTCCTGGTCCTTTATTGATATATATTTTTTTAATTTGATTAATGTTTGTATGTTTTTCACTTAAGAATTTATTTAATAGAGACACTATTTTATCAAAATTTTCTCTACTGTTTGAATGCTCAGTGGTATAAGATTTATTATCTTTGATGATTGAAAAAAAAATTTTATCACTTGCAGCATCAATTACTAAATTAGTCATAATCAATTTATTTCTATTGCAAACAAACCTTTATGCAACTGAAAAAAAATACCATAAAGATGAAAAAGGAATTTTATCACTCATGTACCATAGATTTGAAGAAAATAAGTATCCATCAACTAATATTAAAATGGATGTGTTCAAAAAACATATGGAAATAATCAAAAATAAAAATTTCGAATTTTTTGATCCAAAAGATTTTGAGAAAGAATTTTATAATGCTAAAATTAATAAAAAAATTCTTATTACCATAGATGATGCTTTTTTATCTTTCTATAACATTGCTTGGCCCTTTCTTAAGGAAAATCATATTCCTTTTATTTTGTTTACGTCCACTCAGACTATAGGGAATAAAGGTTATATGACTATGGATCAATTAAAGGAAGTTGAATCTCATAGCTTTGCATATTTAGGAAATCACTCTCACTCTCATGATTACATGGTAGAATTTGATTTTGAGAAGTATACAAAAGATATAAATAAATCTATTGAAATATTTAATGCTCAATTTAATTATAATCCAATTTTTTTTTCATATCCTTTTGGTGAATATAGTTTAGAACAAAAAAAATTTATTTCATCAAAATTTAAATTTGCATTTGGGCAGCACTCGGGTGTCATTGATCTTAATAAAGATCCATATGAATTGCCAAGATTCCCTATTAATGAAAAGTATGGTGACCTTAAAAGATTTAAGTTTTTAATAGATTTACTTCCACTTCAGTACAATAAACTCTCTCCGGAAGATAAATTGATTACCAGCAATAACCCCCCAGAGATGACTGTAGAGTTTTTTAAGGAGCAAAAAAATTTAGGACAAATAAATTGTTTTTCTGATGAAGGGGGTTCTTGGGATAATTCAAACATAAATTTAAATAAAAACAAACTTACAATTTCCTTTAGGGAAAAGTTTAATTTTAGAAGAGGAAGAATTAACTGTTCCTTAAACGATGTAGATGGCTGGAGGTGGCTAGGTAGCCAATTTTCAGTAGATTTAAATTAAGTTTTTCAATTTTTTTGTTGTTGGCAGAATTTTAACATCGTCAAATTCAGTTAGAGAATTTTGCTCAATAATTTTTTTTAATATTTTTATGTATTCAATGCCAGTTTCAGCATATTTATCCAAATAATTTACAAGTAGTAGGCTGTTTAATTTTCCTTCATTATCTCTTTGTATTGCTCTCTCACGTCTAAATTCTTTATATCCCGAATGTGTATTTAAATTTCTTTGATATGCCTTCACTGACGCCTTTAAGACTTTAAACTTTGCAACCTTATGCTTTGAATCTCCGTCTGCTCCAGCTGGTTTGATTCCTTCACCAGACCAAGTCCATTGTCCAAAAAGTGCATTTCCTTCTTGTGCAAATCTTGATGTTCCCCATCCAGTCTCTTTGGCTGCTTGAGCAATTGCTAATGAAACTGGTATTTCATCCATTCTTATTTTTAACGTTGAAAAATCATTACTTTTGACACCATATTGCTTAAATTTTTTAGATAACCACTCTTTTTCTGTTTTTGAATTATTATTTTTATTTAAAATAGCGAATAGCTTCTTCCTATCTAAACGAATTTTTGTATTCTCCTCAATTATCAAAGGAAGTACAATTTGTATGAATAAATTCTTTCTTTTTTTGGTGTTTTCTATTTTTTTCATTTCTTTAGGCAAATGATCAATAGTATTTCCTATGTTTACTAGTTTTGTTTCTTTAACTTTTTGAAGATTATACTTTGTGTCCTTAAACAATTGTTCGATAGTAGACGCGCTTAATCTAGAAGTATTTAAATTATTTTCATCAGAGTTGAATACGTCTATGTCATCAAATACATTTTCCAAATTAGTTTCATCATCGACTTTTTCTTTTTTAAAAATTTCTTTATTATTAAGCGTTAAATCAAAATTTTTTTTTGATATATTCGATACTTCGATATAGTCTCTAAAGTTTTCGCTTATAAAATTAGTCATGACAGGTAGACCAAAAAAAATTAAAATAACAATACCACTTGCTAAAGAAAACTTAGATAAACTCTTATAATCTTTTTTAAAAAGAGTTTTTTTATTTTTCTTTTTAACACTTTTTAATTTAATTGAGTTTGGTTTTATAAAAATTGACTCATTTCTATTTTTTTTAGACATAAAGTAAGTTTAATGATTATATAAAAATAATTTATTATTTTAAACTGCTAAAACTTCTTTAACTTCAGGAATATAATGTGTGAGTAAATTTTGAACCCCTTGTTTTAACGTCATAGTTGAAGATGGGCAGCCTGAGCAGCTCCCTTGTAATTCCACTTTGACTTTGCCGTCTATAAACTCTTTAAATTTTATATCTCCACCATCTTTTGCAACTGCAGGTCTAACTTTTGTTTCTAAAATGTGAATTATTTTTTTTTCAATTTCATTTAAATTTTTATCAGTCTCATTTTGACCTAATTTATCAAGGATGCACTTATTGCCCTCAGCATAATACTCATTTATATAAGATATAATTATATGCTGTATATCATCCCAATTATTTTCATCTATCTTGTTAACTGATAAAAAATCTTCACCTAAAAAAATGCCGGTTACACCATTTATTGATAGAATATTTCTCAGTAAAGTATTTTTTGTATCTTCTTTATTAACGATCTCGAAAGGTCCATTATTTGAAACTGGGCGTCCTGGTATAAACTTTAATGAGTTAGGGTTTGGTGTTTTTTGAGTTTGTACGAACATTCAATTAATATAATAACTAAAAAAACATTTTAAATAGCTAAAAACCAATTATTTTCTTCATTTCTCTAACTTTATTTTCAGCAATATCATTTGCTTTTTCTGCTCCGGCTAATAAAATTTTGTCCAGATAACCAGGATCATTTAATAATTTATTTATTTCTTTTGCCATTGGAGAAATTTTATCAATTAATTGTTCAGAAAGACTTGTTTTAAACTCAGAGAAATTTTTACCACCAAACTCCTTCAAAGTGGTGTTAATATTTTGATTTTTTAAACTTGAATATATTCCAAGTAAATTTTCTGCCTCAGGCCTGTTTTCTAATTCTTCAATAATATTAGGTATAGGATGTGGATCTGTTTTTGCTTTTTTAATTTTATTAATTATTAAATCTTTACTATCTTTTAAGTTTATTCTACTTAAATCTGACACGTCTGATTTACTCATTTTTTTTGAACCATCCTTTAAGCTCATAATTCTGGAAAATTGTTTTTGTATTAATGGCTCAGGAGGAACTAGGAAATCCTCAATATTATAATCTTTATTGAATTTTTGAGCAATATCGCGACACAGTTCTAAATGTTGCTTCTGATCATCACCAACTGGTACATGTGTTGCATCATACAACATAATATCTGCAGCCATAAGAATAGGATAGATGTAAAGGCCTACGCTTGCTTTCTCCTTATCTTTTCCTGCTTTTTCCTTAAACTGTGTCATTCTATTAAGCCAACCCATTTTGGCAATACAACTCAATATCCAAGAACCCTCTGAGTGTGCGGGAACTAAAGATTGATTGAACAAAATGCTTTTGTTTGGATTAAGTCCACTTGCAATAAATGTTGCAGCAGTTTCTCTAATATTATTTTTTAGTTCTTTTGGATCCTGTTTCAAAGTAATTGCATGCAAGTCAACTACACAATATATGCAATTATTATCCTTTTCATTCTGCAGTTCTACAAAATTTTTTATAGCACCTAAATAATTTCCTAAATGTAGATTTCCTGTTGGTTGGACTCCTGAAAAAATTTTTTTAGCCATAAAGTTAATATTTTATTTTAATATCTGATAATTTGAAAGCTTTAGTGACGATAGATATTAAAATATATATTACAAACGTTATGATTACTAAAACAATAATGCATAAAAATTTATAATTATTCTCATAAGTCAAGTATTCGGAAAATAACTTAATTAAATATATAAATATACTCAAGGTAATAAAATTAGAAAAAAGTATTTTCAGCATTGAAAAATGGAAATTACTTGAAAATTTAAAATAACTTTTGTTGATGACTATAATCATCAAAATTATGCCATTTAACCAAGAAGATATTGTTGTTGCAATTGGAATAATTATAAACCCAATTTCATTAAAGAAAATAACACTAATAAAAATATTAACTGCTACTGATAACAAGGAAATTTTAAATGGAGTATTGGTGTCATTTCTGGCAAACAAAAAACTGGAGAATATCTTTATTAATGAAAATGCAGGTAAGCCAAGAGAAAAATAAAATAACGCTCTAGCTGAATTTTTTACACTTTCAATATCAAATGATCCGTATCCAAATAGTGAGGAAGTTATTTCCTCTGAAGCAAAAATCAAAGCAAATGATGCTGGTAAACTTAGAAATAAACTTAATTCTAAAGCCTTATTTTGTATTTCTGAAATTTTTAATTTATCTTCTGTTTGTACATATTTGCTTAAATTTGGAAGTATGACTGTACCTATTGCTATTCCTGCTATTGCAAGATTTATCTGATAAATTCTATCTGCATAATATAAATAAGACACTGCACTTGCTTGAAATGAAGCAATAATAGTACCAACTAAGATATTTATTTGAGTTACTCCTGAAGCAAATACACTCGGCAAAAGTTTTTTAAAGAATAATTTTATATTATCATTAATTTTAATTTTTAAATTAAAATTAGGAAAATAAAATTTTCTTACAAAAAAAATAAGAAATAAAAACTGTACTAATCCTGCAACAGATACTGTGTATGATAAATAATAAACTAATGTGTCTCCAAACTTATTAGCGAAGATTAAACACAGAATTAATAAAATATTTAAAATTATTGGCGCGGCAGCAGCGGCTGCAAATTTGTTATGAGAATTTAAAATTGCTGATAAAAAAGAAGCAAGGGAAATAAAAAGTAAAAAAGGAAAAGTAAGTCTTGTTAAATTTATAGCTAATTGCATTTTTTCTTCATCATCACTGAATCCAGGAGCTATAATTTTCACAAATCCTGGCATGAAAATTTCAATTAAAATGGTAGTAACTAAAAGAAAGAAAACTAATAAATTAAAAACTGAATTAGCAAACTCTTTGGCTTTATCTTTTCCTTTGATAAGTTCGCTTGAATAAGATGGAACAAAAGCTGCGTTAAATGTTCCTTCGGAAAATAACCTTCTAAAAGTGTTTGGAATCCTAAATGCTACAAAAAAAGCATCAGCTAATGGCCCAGAACCTAAATAAAGAGCGATAAAAAAATCTCTTACATAACCAAGCACTCTACTTATCAAAACAAAAAAACTAAATGTGCCAGTTGACTTAATTATGTTCATAAATCATATTAGTCTTAATTTAGATCTAATTGTATATTTAAATATCCAAAATGAAGAAAGTTAAAATAGAACATTATTCTGATAAAGAAGCTCTTGATTTTCATACCAATGAAAAATCCGGAAAAATTGAAATAAATTCGTCAAAACCGATGACTACTAAAAGAGACTTGGCTCTCGCTTATTCTCCAGGTGTTGCTGCTCCAGTTAAAGCTATCGCAGAAAATCCTGAACTTGCTTATGAATATACTACTAAAGGTAATTTGGTTGCTGTAATTAGCAATGGATCTGCAATTCTTGGTCTTGGTAATTTAGGAGCTGTTGCTTCTAAACCAGTAATGGAGGGAAAAGCAGTTTTATTTAAAAGATTTGCAGACATTGATTCTATAGATTTAGAAATAGACTCAAACGACACTAACGAAATTATAAATTCAATTAAGAATTTTTCAAAAAGTTTTGGAGGTATTAACTTGGAAGATATCGCTGCTCCAGACTGTTTCGTCATTGAAGAAAAACTAAAAGAAATTTTAGATATTCCTGTTTTTCATGATGATCAACATGGCACTGCAATTATTACAACTGCAGCACTAATAAATGCAGTGGACATTGCAAAAAAGGATTTAAAAAAAATTAAAATTGTAATCAATGGAGCAGGTGCTGCAGCTATGGCTTGTGCTAATTTATTTAAAAGTTCAGGTGTTCCTCAAAAAAATATTACTATGTTAGACAGAAAAGGAGTGATTTACAGGGGAAGAGATAATCTAAATCAATGGAAATCAGCTCATGCAGTTGAAACGAAAAATAGAACGTTGACTGACGCAATTGATAGTGCAGACGTTTTTTTAGGATTATCTGCTGCAGGCGCTCTTAAAAAAGAGATGGTTAAAAAAATGTCAAAAAACCCTATAATTTTTGCATGCGCTAACCCAGATCCAGAAATTACCCCGGAACAAGTGGAAGAAGTTAGAAATGATGCAATAATTGCTACAGGTAGATCAGACTATCCCAACCAAGTAAATAACTTAATCGGTTTTCCTTATATATTTAGGGGTGCATTAGATGTGAGAGCAAAGACAATTAATGAGGAAATGAAAACTGCCGCAGCAGACGCAATTGCAAAACTTGCAAGAGAAATTGTGCCTGACGAAGTGGCTGCAGCTATGGGAGGAGAAACACCTTCTTATGGAAAAGAATACATTATACCTTCTACATTTGATCCACGTTTAATTAGTGTTATTCCAGTTGCTGTAGCAAGAGCTGCGATGTCAAGTGGAGTTGCAAGAAAGAATATTGAAAATTTTGATATATATTCAGAACAACTTAAACAAAGATTGGATCCATCTGTAACTATTATGCAAGGAATTAACTCAAAAATTAAAAAAAATAAAAAAAGAGTTGTATTTGCAGATGGGGAAGATGAAAATACACTTAAAGCTGCAATAGCTTTTAAAAATAGTAATCTAGGAACACCAATCATCGTTGCGAAAGAAAAAGTTGTCAAAGAGAGGTTAAAAGAAATTGGATATGGAGAAAATTTTGACATTGAAATTGTCAATTCAACTAAAAAAGACAAAAGAGAAAAATATGTAAACTTTTTGTTTAAAAAATTGCAAAGAGAAGAAGGTTTATTAGAGAGAGATTGTGATCGATTAGTAAGAAATGATAGAGTAATATGGGGTTCTTGTATGGTGGCATGTGGAGATGCAGATGCAATGGTAACTGGAAATACAAGAAGATATGCCCAGTCTCTTCAAAAGATTAAAAAAGTTGTTGAACCAAGGCCTGGTGAAATAATGTTTGGGTTAAATATGGTTGTAAATAAAGGGAAAACTGTGTTTATTGGAGATACTAGCGTACATGAGTATCCGACATCGGAACAGTTGGCTGAAATAGCGATTTCAGCTGCAAGGGTAGTAAGACTTTTTGGTTTCGATCCTAAAATTGCCTTCCTTTCTCATTCAACTTTTGGTCAACCATTAACTAGTAGAACAAAACACATTAGAGATGCAGTTGAAATTTTAAAAAATAAAAAAGTTGATTTTAAATTTGATGGAGACATGCAGCCAGATGTAGCTTTAAATAATGAATATGCAGATCTTTACCCTTTTTCAGAAATTGTCGGTAAAGCGAATATATTAATTATGCCAGGACAACATAGTGCAACTATTTCTCATAAGATGATGAAGTCTTTGAGTGGCGCTAAGGTCATTGGTCCTTTGTTAATTGGTTTGGGGCAACCAATTGAAATTGCTCCATTAAGATCCTCTACTTCAGATATATTAAATTTAGCTTCTGTAGCGGCGTATTCTGCGGGAGTAATTAATTATAAAAAACCAAATTAATTTTTTAATATTCTTAGATCTTCTACAAGTAATATACTTGAAATTACATCTTCAACATCGAGAATTTGTTTCGCTTCATTGATCACTTTAGCTCTCTCTTCTTCATTTTCAGCAATACCATAAATATAAATTTTTTTTTTGTAAGTATCTATATTATAATTAGAAGATTTTATTTTTTTACTAGCGATCATAGCAGTTCGTAATTGTGAGGTAATCAATAGATCTTTTGCAGTTTGTTGAATATTAAATTTTTCTTTTATCTTAAGATCATTTTTAACCGATCTCGCACCTTTTATTTCCCAAGCTAACTTTGTAATTTTTAATTTTTCCTCAATTGTTTCAACTTTACCAGTTATAAAAATTCTTCCATCTATAACTTTTGGTTTTACAGACAAAAAGTACTTTCCATCCATATTTATGATTTTAGCACTCAAATTTTTTTGCATTATATTATCATCAATCTGAGTTCCTATAGTTCTTGGATCTGTTGCAATTGATACTCCAGTGCCAAGAACACCTGTTGATGAAGCACCCACACACCCGTTTAAAATTATTAATAATATTAAAAAGTAAAGTTTATTTTTTATCATTCTTAATTTCTAAGCAGTAATTATATATAACTTTTTTTTGAAAATTTTTTTTACTACAAATTAATTTCACTACGTTTTTAACTGTTTTAGTTTTTAATAATTGCTTAATTTCCTCTTTATCTGATTCGTCTAATTCAATTAACTTTTTTTGAATATTTTTATTCTCAGAAATTATTACTGTTACTTCTCCTTTTTTCGATATGTTTAAATTATCTAATTTATCTGAAGTAATTCTTATATACTGCTCATGAAACTTCGTAATTTCTCTACAAATTAATATATCTCTTTTTAGAAAATGAATTTTTAAATTATTAATAATTTTATAAAGTTTGTTTGGTGATATAAAAAAAACAACTGAACATCCAAAGTTTGATGCTTTTTCAAGTTTTAAATCAAGGTCTTTTTTTTTTTCAGGTAAAAAACCAAGAAACAAGTATCTATCTGAAAAACCACTTATAGAAATACCTGCACTAACTGATGATGCGCCGGGTACAGGAAAGATATTGATCGAATGCTCTATACATTCTTTAATAAGTAATTGTCCTGGATCTGATATAGCAGGAGTTCCAGCATCAGATATCAAACAGATAATTTTGTCTTGTTTGAGCTTTTCTATTATTTCTCTAATTTTTTCTCTCTCATTGAATTTATGGTATGAAATAAGACGTTTTTTAATGTTAAAATGATTTAACAATTTTTTTGAAACTCGTGTGTCTTCACACAAAATTAGATCACATTTTTTAAGTGCTTCTAATGCTCTTAAAGTAATATCCCCAAGATTTCCAATAGGTGTTGCAACACAATATAGCCCAGGTTTAAGATTATCTAAGATTTTATCGTGATGCATAATTTAAATTATATTATTAATATTTAAATGGAATCTTTATTTAAAAAAATATTAATATTAATCTTCATATGCTTATTGCCTTCAAGCAAAATATTTGCAGAAGGCAAAATTAGAATTGGTCTTGTGGTACCATTAAGTGGTGAATATTCAACTATTGGGGACTCAATTATTAAATCGACAAGACTTGCACTCAATAAAATTAATGATGAAAAATTTGAAATTGTGCCAGGAGATACTAAAGCCAATCCAATTGATGCATTAAAAGCGTCAAAAGCCCTATATGATCAAGGTATTAAAATTATTATTGGTCCAGTTTTTAACGAAAGTACAAAGTATCTTGATGAATTAAATGATGTAACCTTTATATCATTCACAAACAAAATTTATGGAAATCCTCCAAATGTAATAAGTGCAGGCGTTAATGCAATTTCACAATTTCAAACAATTGATAAATTTAGGAATTTAAATGAGATCCAAAGGACTATTATTTTAGTTCCTAAAAGTGACTATAGAAAGGAAGTTGAACAGGCTATCAAAAAAACAAAATTAAAATTAAAAGATAAATATTTTTACGATATGGACCCTACATTGCTAACTTCCCAAATCGAAAAAGTTACAAGATACCCTGAAAGGAAACAAAATTTACTTAATGAAATTGAAAGGATTGAAAACTCATCTATAATAAATAAAGAAAAAAAATTAGAGGAACTAAATAAAAAAGATACTCTGGGTGGGATAAACTTTGACTCAGTTATTATTGCTGATTTTGGAGAAAGTTTGAAAAGTGTAGCTACATCTCTTTTATATACAGATGTTTCTTCAAAAAGAATTTTTTACATTACTTTAAATCAGTGGTTTGATAATTCACTTTTAAAAGAAAACTCACTTCAACCAATTTATTTTCCATCAATTAATAAAGAAAATTTTGAACTATTTAGTGTTGAGTATGATAATGCTTACAAAAAAAAGGCTAATCAACTCTCCTTTCTAAGTTATGACCTTGTCGGTTTAGTTTACTTTTTAATTTATAGTAATAATTTTGATCAAGATAAAAAAATATTTTATGAAAAAAATAAATTTAAAGGAAAAATAGGTGTTTTTGAAATTGACAAGAACACAATTACACACCAATTAAATTTTTACAGTGTAAATAACGAAAAGTTTATAAAAATTTTCTAATTTTTTTAAAAGCTTTGTATCTGTGGTCAATTTTATATTTTTTTTTTGGATCCATCTCACCAAAAGTTTTTTTTTTTCCTTTAGGTATAAAAATAGGATCATAACCAAAGCCTTTTAAACCCCTCTGCTCATTAGATATATATCCCTCAATTTTGCCAACTGAAAAAATAGGTTTCTTTTTAAGACCAAAAATTGTCAATGCACAAATAAACCTTGCTGAGATTTTTCCTTCTTTCCAATTTTTTTTCTTTTTATCTAAAGCTTGAAACACTTTTTTAATTGCTAAATTAAAGTCTCCTTTTGGACCTCCCCATCTTGCTGAATAAATTCCTGGTTTTTTATTTAACAAGTCAATTTCAAGTCCTGAGTCATCAGCTATACAAACCATATTAGTTTTTAGTGAAAAATTTTTTGCTTTGATTAGAGAATTTTCTTTAAACGACTTTCCATTTTCGACAGGGCTCTTTAATTTAAATTGACTAGGGGTGAAAATTCTATACTTTTTTGGGATCAAATCTCTTATTTCTTTGATTTTACCCTTATTATTAGAACCTATAACAATTTTTTCGATTTTTTTTTTAAGCATCTAGAAAAATTAGGTTTACTTACCATATACGTCTTAATGGAAAAAGAAGAATCAATAGAAAATAATACTGAAAAAGATCAAACAGAAATTGAAGAATCAAAATCAGAAAAGACTAAGGATATTAAAGAAGTTGAGGAAAAAACTGAAGAAAAATTAACTCCTGAAGAAGAATTGGTTAACATTAAAGACAAGCTTGCAAGAACTTTTGCTGAGATGGAAAATCAAAGAAGAAGGTATGAAAAAGAAAAAGAAGATGCTTTCGAATACGGTGGTTTTTCTTTTGCAAGAGAATCACTAAATCTTTTAGATAATCTTGAAAGATCAAAGATTTCATTAGAAAATGATGAGACTATTAAAAATACTGACACTTTAAAAAAAGTTCTGGAACATTTTGAAATTATTAATAAAGATTTGCTATCAATATTTAAGAAAAATAATATAGAGCCAATTAAGTCTATAAATGAAAAGCTAGACCCAAATCTTCATCAAGCAATGATGGAAATAGAAGATGACTCCAAAGAACCAGGAACAATAGTTCAGGAAATTCAAAAAGGATTTATGATGAAAGATCGATTATTACGACCGGCATTAGTTGGGGTCGCAAAAAGAAAGACAGAAGAGCAATCAAAAGATGAGCAAAAAACTCAAGAAAATCAGTCAGAAATGGATAAAAATTAATCTTAATGGATGCTTGTAGTTGTAAAATTAACACTTATATGAAGCAAAGGAAATTAATATGAGCAAAGTAATTGGAATTGATTTAGGAACAACTAATTCTTGTGTAGCTGTAATGGAGGGTACACAAGCAAAAGTTTTAGAAAATGCGGAGGGTGCGAGAACTACTCCATCTGTTGTAGCGTTTACTGATGGAGATGAAAAATTAGTTGGACAACCAGCAAAAAGACAAGCAGTAACAAATCCTGAAAATACTATATTTGCAGTTAAAAGATTAATCGGCAGAAATTTTGAAGATCCAACTGTTAAAAAAGATGTTGAGACGGCTCCATTTAAAATAGTTAATTCAGATAAAGGTGATGCTTGGATAGAAGCTAAAGGCACAAAGTATTCACCATCTCAAATATCAGCATTCACACTTCAAAAAATGAAGGAGACAGCAGAAAAATATTTAGGCCAAGAAGTAAAACAAGCCGTGATAACTGTTCCAGCATATTTTAATGATGCACAAAGACAAGCAACAAAAGATGCAGGAAAAATAGCCGGCCTTGAAGTCTTAAGAATTATAAATGAGCCAACTGCTGCGTCGCTTGCATATGGTTTGGATAAAAAGACAAACAAAAAAATTGCAGTTTATGATTTAGGTGGTGGAACATTTGATGTTTCAATTCTTGAATTAGGTGACGGTGTCTTCGAAGTAAAATCTACCAATGGAGATACATTCTTAGGTGGTGAAGACTTTGATAATACGATTGTTGAATATCTACTATCAGAATTTAAAAAAGAAAATGGTATAGATTTGAAATCAGATAAGCTTGCCCTTCAAAGACTAAAAGAAGCCGCTGAAAAGGCAAAAATTGAATTATCATCTGCTGCGCAAACTGAAATAAATTTACCATTTATAACAGCTGACAAAACAGGTCCAAAACATATAAACTTAAAAATGACTAGAGCAAAATTGGAGGCTCTTGTTGAAGATTTAATTTCAAGAACAATACCGCCTTGTCAAACTGCATTAAAAGATGCTGGTCTTTCGGCAAGCGAAATAGACGAGATTGTTTTAGTTGGTGGTATGACAAGAATGCCTAAAGTAGTTGAGGAAGTTAAAAATTTTTTCGGTAAAGATCCAAACAAATCTGTGAACCCAGATGAGGTTGTTGCAATGGGTGCCGCTATTCAAGCAGGTGTATTACAGGGTGATGTTAAAGATGTATTATTGTTAGATGTAACTCCATTATCACTTGGAATTGAAACATTAGGTGGTGTATCAACAAAACTAATTGAAAAGAATACGACTATTCCTACAAAGAAAAGCCAAGTTTTTTCGACCGCAGAGGATAATCAGCCAGCAGTTTCTATAAGAGTATTACAAGGTGAAAGAGAGATGGCAACAGATAACAAAGTTCTAGGAAACTTTGAGCTAATTGGAATTGCACCGGCTCCACGAGGAGTTCCTCAGATTGAAGTTACATTTGATATTGATGCTAATGGTATAGTTAACGTTTCAGCTAAGGATAAAGGTACTGGTAAAGAGCAAAAAATTCAAATTCAAGCTTCTGGTGGTTTGAGTGAAGAGGAAATTAGCCAAATGGTAAAAGACGCTGAAAGCAATAAGGAAGCTGACAAGAAAAAAAGAGATGCAGTTGATGCAAGAAACCAAGCTGATACTTTATTACATTCAACTGAAAAAAATTTAAAAGAGCATGGAAGTAAAGTTTCTGATGCTGATAAAAAAGCTATAGAAGATGCATCTGCAAATCTAAGAAATGCACTTAAAGGAACTGATTTAGAAGAAATAAAAAAGAAAACTCAAGACCTAGTTCAAGCATCCATGAAACTTGGTGAAGCAATTTACAAATCACAACAAGGTGCTAAGCCAGGTGATGCTCCAAAAGATGACTCTAAAGGACAAGATAAAAAAGACGATAATGTTGTTGATGCTGACTTTGAAGAAGTAAAAGACGAAAATAAAGAAAAAAGCGCCTAGACTAGCAACTATTTGTCTATAATTAGTTATGGCAAAAAGAGATTATTATGATGTCTTGGGTGTTAACAAAGGTGCTTCAGCCGATCAAATTAAGTCAGCCTACAGAAAATTAGCAGTAAAATTTCATCCAGACAAAAATAAAGGCGATAAAGCAGCTGAGGAAAAATTTAAAGAGGCTTCAGAGGCTTACCATGTTTTATCGAATTCAGAGAGAAAACAAAACTATGATAATTTTGGACACGCTGCTTTTGAAAATGGTGGTGGAGGAAGAGGTGGTTTTGGAAACTTTGACTTTTCTGGCTCTTTTTCAGACATCTTTGAGGACTTTTTTGGTGAAGGTTTTGGAGGAGGTGGAAGAAGATCTAGAAGATCAAATAATAGAGGTTCAGACTTAAGATATGATTTATCAATAACTTTAGAAGAGGCTTTTTCTGGAAAAAAACAAGACATTAAGTTTTCAACAACGGAAAAATGCGGCACATGTGTTGGCTCAGGTTCTAAACCAGGACATAGTGCTGGTTCGTGTAATATGTGTGGAGGTCATGGTCAAGTAAGATCTAGCCAGGGATTTTTTACTGTTCAACAAACCTGCCCACAGTGCTCAGGTTCTGGTGAGATGATTACTCATCCATGTGGAAGTTGTGGCGGACAAGGAAAAAAACAAGCATCAAAAAGACTATCAGTTACAATTCCAAAAGGTGTAGATGATGGAACAAGAATTAGATTATCTGGTAAAGGTGAAGCTGGATCAAGAGGAGGGAGTAATGGAGACTTATATTTATTCGTAAATGTTCATTCTCATGAATTATTTAAACGCTCAGACGAAAACTTGTTTTTTGAGTGTCCAATTTCTATTGCTGATGCAGCATTGGGAACTTCTATCGAAATTCCAACTATTGATGGAGGAAAAGCTAAAATTAAGATTCCAGCAGGAACACAGAGTGGTAAACAATTCAGGTTAAGAGCAAAAGGAATGCCTTACATGAGGGGTGGAGATTATGGTGATCTTTATGTACAAGTAAATACTGAAGTACCTGTTTCATTAAATAAAGAGCAAAAAGAACTACTGGAAAAATTTAGAGAAATTGAAAACGAGAAATCAAACCCAAGTATTAAAAAATTCTTTCAAAAGGCTAAAAGTTTCTGGCAAAACTAAAGGTTAATGCTAATCTAAGTTATCTTTAAATTTTTAAATGAAAAAAATAAATTTAGTAATAACTGGGTGCATGGGGAGAATGGGTCAACAGCTGATAAAATCTATAAAAGCTGATAGAGCAACAAAACTTGTTGGTTTAACTGAAAATATATTAATAAAAAAAAAGATAGGTGGAATAAAACCACAATTTAATAGTGATAATGTGTTTAAAAAAACAGATGTAATAATAGATTTTACAGTACCTAAGTGCACCTTTGAAGTTTTGAAAATAGCTTCAAAATTAAAGAAAAAAGTTGTTATTGGAACCACTGGTTTTACTAAAACTGAAGAGAATAAGATTAAAAAAATTTCGAAAAAAATCCCTATTTTAAAGGCTGGAAATATGAGTCTTGGAATAAATCTTTTAATGTATTTAACTGAAATAGCATCAAAAGCACTTGGGGATAAATATTTAAGTAAGATTTTTGAGGTTCACCACAAACATAAAAAAGATTTTCCATCTGGAACCGCTTTAATGCTTGGAAAAGGTATAGCAGTTGGTAAAAATAAAGATTTTTATAGATTGATTGGAAAAAAATTTCTAAATAAAAAAGTATTTCCATATAGCAAAAAGATAAATTTTAATTCGATTAGGAAGGGTGAAATTATCGGGGAACATGATGTTAAATTTTCCAGTGGTAAAGAGATAATTACACTCAACCATGAAGCTTTTGATAGAGCTCTTTATTCAGAAGGAGCAATTACAGCTGCAAAGTGGCTTAAATCAAAAAAACCAGGACTTTATTCAATGAGAGATGTATTAAATTTTGAATAATGAATGAAGTCCAAAGGGCTAAAATAGTTTTAAAAAAACTTAATAAATTTTATCCTAAAACTCCAATTCCATTAAAACATAAAAATATTTTTACTTTACTTATTTCAGTGCTTTTATCTGCACAATGTACTGATAAAATTGTAAATAATGTTACTAAAGGTATTTATCCAAAATATTATAAACCCGAACATTTTGTTAAACTGGGTAGAAAAAAAATTGAAAAACTAATTAAGAAAATAGGAATTTTTAGAATTAAAGCAAAAAGTATTTATATTTTATCGAAAATGTTAGTAGAAAATTACAATGGAAGAGTACCAAAATCTTTCGAAGATTTAGAAAAACTTCCTGGTGTTGGGCATAAAACTGCGAGTGTAGTCATGTCACAAGGATTTGGATTTCCTGCTTTCCCAATAGATACCCATATCCATAGATTAGCTCAAAGATGGGGGCTTACTAATGGAAAAAACGTTGTGCAAACTGAAAAGGACCTGAAAAGATTATTTCCTAAAAAATATTGGAACAAATTACATCTTCAAATAATTTATTATGGTCGTGAATATTGTAAGGCAAGAGAATGTTACGGAATTTCTTGTAAAATTTGTACTACTTGCTATCCTAATAGAAAAAAACCTCTTAAAACAAAGAAAGCATAAAATGAAAATATTAGGAATTGGAAACGCAATAGTAGACGTTATTTGCAAAGTTGATGATGATTTTATATCAAAAAATAACTTAACGAAAAGTACAATGAAATTAATTTTTGAGGAAAGTGAATTTCAAAGCTTATTAAAAAATCTTACAATTGAAAAGACTGTCTCTGGAGGTTCTGTAGCAAATTCTATTGTTGGTTTATCACAACTTGGAAATCGAGTGGGATTTATAGGTAAAATAAGTGATGATGAATTGGGTGGAAAATATGAGGAGGGTTTAAAGAAAGAAAATGTTGAATATTTTTATAATAAGAAAAAAGAAGGGCTACCTACAGGAACTTGTTTAATTTTGGTAACACCAGATTCAGAAAGAACGATGTGTACGTTTTTAGGAACTGCAGGAAAGATCAATGAGAATGATGTAAGTCTAGAGGCAATTAAGAAAAGTGAAATTATTCTTCTTGAGGGTTATCTTTGGGATGAGGGAGATCCAAAAAAAGCATTTGAAAAAGCTATTAATAATGCAAACAAGGTTGCAATGTCTCTATCTGACCAATTTTGTGTAGATAGACACAAACCACATTTTTTAGAACTAATTAAAAACAAGTTAGATATTACATTTGCAAATGAGCAGGAAATAACTTCGCTTATTGATGCAAAAAATTTTGATGAAGTAATAACATTTTCAAAGTCTCTTAAAAAAATAATCGTAGTAACACGAGGAGAAAAGGGAGCTGTAGCAGTTAACGGTAATGAAGTTGTTGAATGTGGCGTAAAAGAAGGTTTAAAAATTGTTGATTTAACTGGTGCTGGAGATCTTTTCGCAGGAGGTTTTCTACATGGACAGGTAAATAATATGTCATTGAAAGATAGTTTAGAAAAAGGGACTGAAATGTCATCTAAAGTTATCCAACAAATTGGTGCTAGGCTATGAATATTATTTTTTTCTTTTAAAACTACCTTTTCCTTTTTTAGGTTTAACAATTCGTGGCTTGTACTTTCGAGAAAAAAGTTCTTTTGCTAAATTATTTTTTTTTTTCATTTAAAAAGTAACCTTTTTGGTCACTAATAATAATTTCGTTGTCAAAAAATTTATCGCTTATTTTTTTTCTAAGGCGGTAAATATGTGTTTCAACTGTATGTGTTTCTAGTTTAGAATTATATCCCCAAACCTTTTCTTGAAGTACATTAATTTTTACTGGTTGCTTGGATTTTCTTAAAAAAACTAGAACAGAGCATTCTTTTTCGGTGAGTTCAAGATTCTTAGAATTATTTTTTAATATCCTTGAGTTAAGATCTAAATTGTAATTTCCTAAACTTATTTTAGATTGTTCAGTAAATTTTGATTTCAAAAAATTAACATTTAAAATTTGATTTAATTCTTTAATATTTATTGGAAAAGTATCAATCCTAATCTGGTTACTTAAATTTAATAATTTTTTTTTGCTGATTATCAAATAATCTTTTGAATTTTCATTTTCTAGATATTCAAGATCCTTTTCTTTCTCACAAAATTCTAATTTAAATTCAAAATTTTCATTAATTTCTTTAAGGATTTTGAACAATTCTTTATATTGAAAAATTATCAATTTTTTACTCATAGTATATATTGTATTTATGACGATTATTGTCAAAGATAAACATACTCTCTTATTTAAAGAATTTCAATTTAGATGTTGTGTTGGTAAAAATAAATTTTCAAAAAAAAAAACTGAGGGAGATAAGAAAACTCCAATCGGGATATTTGATCTTGGGGATCTTTATTATAGAGCTGACAGATTTAAAAAGCCATCTACAAATCTGAAAACTTATAAGATTAATAAAAATATGGGTTGGTGTAATGATATTAACAATAAAAAATATAACAAATTAGTCAAAATAAAAAAAAAAATTGGTCATGAGAAATTATTTCGAAATGATTACAAATATGATTTACTCGTACCAATTAAATATAATTACAAAAAAGTTATACCCAACAGAGGAAGTGCTATCTTTATTCATTTAACCAAAAAATATAAACCAACAGTAGGATGTATTGCTTTGTCAAAAAAAGATTTTTTAATTTTACTTAAGCTTATTAATAAAAATACGAAAATAAAAATATTAAAATAATTTCTATAAATAACTAAATTCTTTTACCCATTTATCTAATGATTTTTTAGATTTCACAAACTCTTTTTCATAATTTTTCCATCTATATATGGAGTCTAAATATATTGGTTGATTTACCTGGTTGTAACTTGGAGTGTTAATTATACCTCTTTTTTCTGCAGTTTTGTAAAATTCTTTAACGTTCTCAGACCATGGAACGTTTAGAAAGCTCAGAAGAGCTTTGATTGTAACTTCAAAATTTAAAATCACGTCTTCATACCTAATAATGTGATAATCGATTTTAAAAACCTTAATATATTTTTTCCAAAGTGACATTGTAAGATCATAAAGTTTTGATGCATCTTCTAAATTTAAGAAACTGGCCATAGCATGGTTTAGCATAAAATTTTGCATGAAGCAGCTCAAGACACAATCATAGGGATGTCTTAAGGCTAATATAAATTTAGCATTTGGGAAGAATCTTAAGATTTCACCAACGTGCACAATATTTAGAGGCATTTTATCTATTGTGATTTTTTTATCCTTATTTTTCTTATACTTTTCAATTTGATCAAAGTAGTAATTTCTCATTTCTGTAATCAAATCAGGATTGGCTTTTTCCAAATCTTCCAAAGAAAAACTTTTGTTAATATAAAGATGATCTATAAATCTATTTATTATTGGTATTTCCTCCAAAACTTCTATGGATGGGTGGCTTCTTAAAATTGTATCTAACAAAGTTGTTCCAGATCTTGGAAAACCTATCAAAAAATGAGGATCTTTCTTGTTATCTATTACTTCCGGTAAATGCCAATCAGATATTTTTGGATTGCTAAAAAAATCTAATCTTTCTTTCGTTGTGTTTAAATATATTTTTTTATCAACAGTTGGATCTTTGTATTGATCCATTATATTATTTAACATTTGAAATAATTTAAAAGCGTTATCATAGTCTCCAACTTTGTCATAGCTTTTAGCTAAAACCTCATAACTAGCCTGCTTTTGAATTATTTGTTCTGGTAAATATTCAGTCTTTTCCAGTAGACTCACTACTTCTTTATAATTTTTATTTTTAAAAAGGAGCTTTGCTTTAAAAGATTTAATCACTTGATCGTTTTTAAAAATTATTTCAGCACCATTAATCAAATTACTTAGTTTGTCGTTTTGATTTGATTTATCATATAAATCCATCATATTATTATAAGAGGGCAAATGATTTGGGTTAATTTCTATGGCTTTTTTATAAAATTTTTCTGAATTTTTATGGTCACCTAATCTTTTAAGAAGGTTTGCTAAATTATAATTCGCTAAAAGATTTTCTGGATCAATTTCGATCGCCTTCAGATAATTTTTTTTAGCCTCGGGAACTTTTTTAATACTTACATAAGCCATACCAAGATTAGTATAAGCTATTACGTAATCTTTATCTAAACTGATTGCTTTTTGAAAATATTTTAGAGATTTCTCAACCTCATTTAAATTTAAATAAACCAACCCTAAATTATTGTTTAATTCAGGCGAATTAGGTCTTATAGAAATTGCTGTTTCCATATAATCTTTAGCGTCATGAAAGTTGTTATTCTGAGCTTTGATTGAAGCCAAATAATAATTTGCATCAAAATTGGTAGGAAATTTTTTGAGTATCTTTTTGTATAATTTTTCAGCTTTTTCAAAATTTTTATTTTTAAAAAATTTATTAGCAAAATTTAAACTATTCTTTAAATCATTGCTCATACTCATGGTTTAAGCTTTCTTTCTTCTTTCACCGAATATTTTAGAACCTACTCTTATAAAAGTAGCATTGTTCTTTATCGCAGGGATATAATCAGCCGACATGCCCATACTTAGTTCATTTAACCCTAAATCCTTGTTTAAATAGTTCATCCTCATAAAATATTTTTCTGGATCTTCTGAAATAGGCGGTAAGCACATAGTTCCAACTACATTTAAATCTTTATCTAAGCAATGTTTGTAAAATGACTTTAAATTGTGTGGATCGACCCCACTTTTTTGAACTTCATTTCCAATATTTACTTGAATAAACAACTTGGGTTTTTTCTCTATTTTTTTTTGTTCTTCGGAAATTTTATTAGCAAGTTTTTCACTATCTAGTGAATGAATGTAATCAAATATTTTTAAAGCTAATTTGGTTTTGTTAGATTGTAATTTTCCAACTAAATGAATAGATAAATTATTTTTTTTTATTTTAATATTTGTCCACTTTTGAATAGCTTCTTGAACTTTATTTTCTCCAAAATCTGTATGACCATACTCTATTAAAGGAATTATATGGCTTATTTCAAATGTTTTCGAAACAGCGATAATTTTGACATTATTTTTATTATTTTTTTTTTCTTGATTTGCCTTTATTAAACTTTGAATCTTGTTAAGATTTATGACTGATTTATGCATAGTTTGCCTAAAAAATACTACTTTATTAAAAACTTTAATACTACAGAACTCAGAAAATTAAACTCAAATACAGCTATAATATTAAGAAACTATGAAAAAAACCCTAAAATTGAGGAACTTTTAGAGATAAAAAGATTCTGTAAAAAGAGAAATATAAAGATTTACTTATCGAATCACTTTAAGCTTGCTTTAAGACTTAGCTTTGATGGCGCTTATATTCCTTCATTTAATAAAAATTTCAGACATTTAAATTTTAAACTTAAAAAAAACTTCAAAATATTAGGATCAGCGCATAACATAAAAGAAATAAGATGTAAGGAAGCTCAAAATGTTGAATTTATATTCATATCGTCAATTTTTAAAAAAAATAAAAACCATTTAGGATTTCATAAATTTATAAATTTGAAAAAACTAACCAATAAAAAAGTGATTGCTCTTGGTGGTGTTAGCAAGAAGAATATCAAAATATTATTCTTAACAAATTGTTTTGGTTTTGCTGGAATAAGTTATTTTAAGTAGATTTTGTAAAAAAAAGGCCCCTAAAAAGGGGCCTTAAATTTAATTATATCAAATAATTAGAATGCAAAAGTTAAGTTAACTTCTGTTACGTCTCTATCATCTGTAGCTGTACCTGCTACGTTATCAATTGAGTGACGTGAAGCAGTTACTGACATTGAACCATTTGTCCAAGATACACCAAGAGCGTCTGCTTCTTGGTCAGATTTACTTGCACCTGACTCAAATTCAACAGTTGAAGAACCGTATGAGATTGAAATATCTTCGCTTACTGCATAAGAAACACCCCAAGCTTCAAACTCAGTATCTGAGTTAGCTGTTTGGCTGTCAGATTCGTTTGCTTGGAATCCAACTGTAAACGCATCCATTGCATATTTTGCATAGAAAACAGTATTTTCTACTACTGCGCCATCAGTTGTGTTGTTATCTTCCATTGCAGCACCAACTTCTAAACCTTCCATACCAGTAAACTGAATACCACCGCCTGTTGTACTGTCATATGTTGTTTCAGCTGGTTTATAGTTTAAAATAACTGTTACACCATCTATTGAGCTGTTTGTGTAGATAAACGAATCGTCACCAGTTTGTTGGTTGACAGGTCCAGTTTCTCCACCGCCACCTTTGATGTCCCAAGACTCTTCGTTAGCAGCTGGAGTTTTATCATCCCAAGATCCTACTGCACCATTTCCAGATACACCATTTCCTGCGAATCTAAGTTTACCCATATCTCCCATATCAACATCGAAGTGAGAGTTACCATTAGTCATTGATCTACCAACAACGTTGTTATAGTAGCTAACTGTAAAACCGTTATCTAACTCAGCAGAACCTGTGAAAGAGATAGTAGTTTTTTGAGCTAATTTGGAACCACCGTTGTCAATTCCAGAATTTCCTACATATGTAATACCAGCAGTACCAGTAACATCTAATGATCCAGCAACAGCTGAAGATGATACAAGAGCAGTACCTAATGCAGTCAATCCTATTTTTTTAAGATTGTTCATATTAATTACTCCTTTATTAAATTGTTAATATTAATATTAAACAAAGGTCTTTTATCAGGTATAAAGTTGTTGAATCTCAAATTTTCATCATTTTGTGGGTTATTTTGATAACTGTTGCATTTTTGCATCATTTTGGGATTTTTCAGTAAAAATTGACTATTTATGATTAATAATAAATAAAAACATAAAATTTAAAAAATGAACAAAAATCTCAAAAAAATTCTTATTTTAAGCTCCTTATTCGCATTTCTAAATGCATGCGGAATGGGAGCAGATGCTAGACAATTCCCCCCAGATGCAGAGTCAAGAGTTAAGAAAAATATCGAGGAAGGACGTGGATTTAGAATGTTTGATGATGATAAAAAAGGTGGTTCTGGAAATTTTGATTTTGCGAGCTCAAATAGTTTATGGAGGGCATCTCTTGATACAATTGATTTTATGCCATTGGCTTCAGCGAATTATAGCGGTGGAATAATAATAACAGATTGGTATTCAAGCGATATAGGATCCGCAGAGTCTATAAAAATATCAATAAGATTTCTTACAAATGAGATAGTCTCTAATGCGCTTGATATAAAAGTATTTTATAAAAAATGTGCTTCTAATGAAAATTGTAAGATAATTGAAAAATCAGAAAATATAAAAAAAGAGTTAACAAAAAAAATATTAACTAAAGCTGCTGTATACGAAAAAGAGACTAAGGTTAAAAATTTTAAGCCTTATAAAGGTAAAGCAACTACCAACTAAATAATAAAATTATTAGTGGAACAAAATAATCGATATAATTTTAAGATTGTAGAAGATAAGTGGCAAAGTTTGTGGGAGAAAAATAAAACTTTTAAAACTACTTTAGATAAAAGTAAAAAAAAATTTTACTGTCTTGAAATGTTCCCATATCCATCAGGAAAAATTCACATGGGACACGTTAGAAACTATACAATAGGAGATGTTCTTTCTCGATATAAATCACTTCAGGGTTATAACGTTTTACATCCAATGGGCTGGGATTCATTTGGTTTACCCGCAGAAAATGCTGCTAAACAAAATAATTTAGACCCAAAGGATTGGACAGAAAAAAATATTTCTGTAATGAAATCTCAATTAAAAAAATTAGGTCTTTCAATTGATTGGGACAGAGAAATTTCAACATGCAGTGAAGATTATTATAAACACCAACAATTATTTTTTTTAGAAC